>JBBQUA010000224.1:0-8496 GCA_038212905.1 Hyphomicrobiales bacterium | reverse complement strand
TTAAAGAGGACGCGATGACTAAGCGCGCTGAGGCGAAATACAAGATCGATCGCCGTATGGGCCAGAACATCTGGGGCCGCCCGAAGAGCCCCGTCAACCGCCGCGAATACGGCCCCGGCCAGCACGGCCAGCGCCGCAAGGGCAAGCTCTCCGACTTTGGCGTGCAGCTGCGCGCCAAGCAGAAGCTGAAGGGCTATTACGCCAACATTTCCGAGCGCCAGTTCCACGGCATCTATGTCGAAGCCGGCCGCATGAAGGGCGACACCGGTGAAAACCTGATCGGCCTCTTGGAGCGACGTCTCGACACCGTGGTCTATCGCGCCAAATTCGTCGCCACCATGTTCGCCGCGCGCCAGTTCATCAATCACGGCCACATCAAGGTCAACGGCCGCCGCGTCAACATCGCGAGCTACAAGGTCAAGGTCGGCGACCTCATCGAGATCAAGGAAACCTCGAAGCAGCTCGCCGTGGTGATCGAAGCGAGCCAGCTCGGCGAGCGCGACGTGCCGGACTTCCTCGAAGTCGATCACGGCAAGTTCACGGCGAAGTTCGCCCGCATCCCGCATCTGTCCGACGTGCCGTTCGCGGTGCAGATGGAGCCGCATCTGATCGTCGAATTCTATTCGCGCTGATTTTTGGTCGGCGTCTTACGAAAAGGCCCCGGTTTTGCCGGGGCCTTTTTTCGTGCTATAATTCCCGCATGTCCAGGACGACCGACAAACCGACGCGGGTCATGCCATCGGCCACGCCAACCGAGGCGGAGATAGCCGCCTGGAATGCTCTTCCCCGAGACGAGCAAGTACGGCGTTATCAAGAACTGTTCAAACATCCCGATTGCAATAATTTCACGACGGACACGCCGGAAGAAATTCTCGCTGCTGCCCGGCAGCGAGTTGCCGCGCGTCGCAATGGCTAAATTCAGGCTTACTGATCGCGCTCGTGCTGATCTCATGGAGATCTACGATTTCACCGAGGATAAATTCGGCGCCTATCAGGCCGATGCATATTATGCCGGATTAATCCGGACTTTTGGGCTTCTTGCGGACTTCCCGCGTATCGGCCAAGCTGTGGACGAACTGGCCGCGGGCTACCGACGTTTCCGCTTTCAGTCACATCTAATTCTTTTACACTGAACAGCCAGACCATATCGAAATCCGTGCCGTCGTTCATGGCACCAAGGACATCAGGCCGCAACTGTTCGACTAGATTGCGCTGAATCTAGTAGGCACGGAGCTCCAGACATAGACATGCACTACACTCCTCCCCCCCGCGATCCAGCCGCGGCACCGGTCCGCATCAACCTGCTGTCCGACACGCAGACCCGCCCGACATCCGGGATGCGCGAGGCCATCGCGCGCGCCGAGGTCGGCGACGAGCAGATCGGTGACGATCCGACCGTGAACCTGTTATGCGAGCGCGTGGCCGACCTGCTCGGCAAGCAGGCCGCCGTGTTCATGCCCTCCGGCACCATGTGCAATGTCGCAGCGACCCTGGTGCATTGCCGGCCCGGCGACGAAATCCTGGCGCATGAGACCGCCCATATCATCGCGCGCGAAGGCGGCGCCCATGCCGCGCTCGGCGGCTTCCAGATCACGCCGCTATCCGGCGCCGACGGACAATTTTCGCCGGACACCTTTCGCAGCGCGATTCACCCGCGCAGCCGCTACCAGCCGCCGCAGACGGTGGTCAGTGTCGAACAGACCGCCAATATCGGCGGCGGCACGATCTGGAAGAAGGCCGCCCTCGATGAGGTCGTGCAAATCGCCAAACAAAGCGGCATGGCCACCCATATGGACGGCGCGCGGCTGCTGAACGCCTGCGTCGCCGCAGGCATCAGCGCCCGCGACATGACGGCGGGCTGGGACTCGGCCTGGATCGATTTTTCAAAGGGGCTGGGCGCGCCGATCGGCGGCGTGATCGCCGGCAGCAGCGATTTCATCGACGAGGTCTGGCGCTGGAAGCAGCGCCTCGGCGGATCGATGCGCCAGGCCGGCGTTTGCGCCGCGGCCTGCGTCTACGCGCTCGACCACCATGTCGATCGCCTTGCGGACGATCACGCCAACGCCCGCGCGCTGGCGCGGGGCCTGTCGCAGATCCAGGGCATCGAGGTGCAGCAGCCCGAGACCAATCTGGTGTTCTTCAAGCCGGACGGCGCCGGCGTCAGCGGCGATGACATGATCAAGGCATTGCGCCAGCGCGGCGTGCTGCTCGCCATGATGGACGGCCGCATCAGGGCCTGCACCCATCTCGACGTTTCCGCCGACATGATCGAGGTGTTGGTCGGACTGGTGCGCGAGATCGCGCGTGGGGTGTGAGGCTACAGTTCTATCCGTCGTCATTGCGAGCGACGCGAAGCATTCCAGCCTCCCTGTTTTGGTGGCATGGGATTGCTTCGCTTCGCTCGAAATGACACGTCGAGAGCCGTGCCAAATCGCAACGGCCACCTCGCGTCTCAAGGCTATCTCGCATCGCAGAATGCGACGCCGCCCTCACCCCTTGCGGGTATGACCCCAGGTCTCATCCCAGTCCTGGCCGGCGGCGTCGATGACGCGGCCGTCGGCTTCGAAGAACTTGTTGGGCACCTGGAACATCGCCAGCATCAGCCCGCCCTGGGGACACCAGGCGACGTGGCGGCTGCCCTGGTCGCGCCAGATGAATTCGCCGGCCTTGCATTCGATGCCCTGCGCCGCGCCTTCCTTGTCGACCAGGCTGCCCTCGAGCACATAGGTCTGCTCGATGTTGACGTGCTCGTGGTCGGGCAACACCGCGCCCGGCTCAAACCGCATCAGCGCGGTCATCAGGCCGGTCTTGTGGTCGAACAGCAGCGTCTTGGCCTCGCAGCCGGGAAAGCGGGTCTTCTGCCACTCCATGGTCTCGGGGCGAACGAGGTGGGAATGCGTCTCGGTGGTCTGCGAGCCCTTCGACGTTACGGCGTCCATGGCGTTGCTTCCTTCCATTTCTTGTTATCGAGCGATGATAACAGCTTTGCCTGCGCCCGCTAGCCCGGGGACAAGCGCCGATGCGTACTTTGCATCGCAGCAAAGCGATTCGTCGTTCCAGGGCGTCTAAGGCACGCGTTTTCCGATCCGATCCGTTCCGTTCTGGCGAAAGGTCAGTTGCGGCGCAGTAGCCTGGCCATCTGTATCGAACGTGATGACGGCATCGATGACCTTGAAGAAAAAGGCCCGATCGCTTTCCGGGAATATTTCGAAGCGCGGCAGCCCGCTTGCTTCCGCAAACAGGCGATCATTCCTGCGGGAAACCACAATCCGGAAAGCGGGTGTGATTTCGTAAGTTCCGATCAGAGGATCCAGCAACTGCGGGCTGACCGTCAGGCGCGGGCGGGTTTTGGGTTGGCCGTCCGGCCAGCCATATTCGGCGGCGATGCCGTGCATGATCTCTCTCACCAGCTGCCAGCCGCGCATTCCATTGGTCATGATGACGGCGCCATCGCCATTTTCGAAAGCGACCATCATGTTGACGAAGCCATCATTGATGCCTTCGTGCAGGAACCGCCGATGCGGCGCCGCCCCGCGTACGACCGGGCCCAACCCATAATCGCCGAGCCCCGGCGTCAGCATCTGGATTGTGGTCGATTGCGACAGAACGGATGTATCGCGACCGCTCCATGCGCGCTGCAATGCAACGGCAAAACGTGCCACGTCGGTCGGCGTCGTCCAAAGTCCGGCCGCCGCCAGTTCAGGATAGGTGTGCGGTCCGCCGGGCACCGGCGCCCTATCGCTGCGATAAGGCGTCGCCGCCGTTGGTGCCGGGCTGGCGGGCAGCGGCTGCAAGAAACCGCTGTGCGTCATCCCGAACGGCTTGAGGACGATCTCCTCGAGCAGGTCCGGAAAGTGTCTGCCCGTCACATCGATCAGCAGTTGCTGCATGATCGTATAGCCGCCGCCCGAGTAGCGGAACTGCTTTCCCGGCGCGGTGTCAACGCGAATGGGAGCGGTATTTGCGGGCGGCGCGCCGTCGAGCACGTCGATCAGCGAAGGCACCGGTCCGCCCGCCGCATAGCCGGGGAAACCGTGCACGGTTACCCCGGCCGAGTGATTCAACAATTTTCGTAGCGTGACCCTCGCTTGGTCCGTGTAGGAATTGGCGGGGATCTTCCAGTTTTTGAGTGCGAGATTGACGTCGGCATCGAGATCGAGTTTTCCGGCTTGAGCCAAGGCGAGCGCCGCGACAGCCGAAACCGGTTTGCTGATCGATCCCGCCTGGAACCGTGTTTCGGGTAGCACCGGTGGACCTCCGATCGCCGCCACTCCGAAGCCCCGGGCCCAGTGGACCGCGCCGTCATGGATCACGGCGATACTGACGCCGGGAACGTCCAGGTCGTTCATCCGCTCGACAAGCTTTCTCGGAGCTTCACCCGGGAAAATGACAGCCGGCCGCAGGCCGTTTACGATGCGCTCGATGCGCTGCTCGGTATCAGAGTTTCCCGTCACCTTGTCCTCCGCCGCGGCCGGGCACGAAGCGATCATGACGCCCGCCTGGACGGCGAGCAGAATCCGAAAGCCAAATTCCGGTATCGTTCCTGCCATGGGCACCCCGGCGTTGCCACGATATCAATTCTTCAGCGCCTCGTAGATCAGTGTCTTCAGCTCCAGTTGAATTCGACCGCGCTGCGACGGCGTCTGGATCATGCAGATCGCAAACATATCGTGCATCGGGTCGACGAAAAAGAACGTGCCGGCGACGCCGTCCCAGCGATATTCACCCAGCGGCCACGACGTATCAGGCGGCGTCGAGGTGCGCACGGCGAAGCCGAGGCCGAACCCGCTATTGACGCCCGGAAAATAGAAATGGTCGCGGGCGATTTTTGTCTCCGGCCCGATATGATCCGACGTCATCAGGGCGACGGTCTCGGGCTTGAGGTAGCGCCTGCCGTGGAGCGTGCCGCCGTTCAGCAGCATCTGCGCAAAGCGCGCATAATCCCCGATGGTCCCAACCAGGCCCGCCCCGCCGGATTGCCAGCGCCGCGGCGTCATGGGATCCCTGATCCCGGCGACCGGCGTGGTGAAGCGGTCGGCCGGCATCGGCTCGGCGATGCGCGGCTGCTTCGCGGCATCGGCAACGAAGTACGCGGTTTCGGTCATGCCGAGCGGATCGAACAGCCGCTCCTTCTCGAACTGAAACAGCGACGTCCCCGACACCACTTCGATGACGCGACCGAGCACGTCGGTCGAATGGCCGTAATCCCACAGCGTTCCCGGCTGTTCGGCCAATGGCAGTTTCGCAATGCGCGCGACGAATTCGGCATTGTCGGCGTCGCCGTCGAACAGGTTGGCCTCGGCGTAGCGTTTTCGCACCGCGCTGTCGCCATAGAAGCCATAGGTCAGGCCCGAGGTATGGCGCAGCAGGTCCTTGATCGTGATCGGACGATTGAGCGGTTCGAGCACCAGCGCCGGGCTTTCGCCCGGTTTCTCGACACCGACTTTCAAATCCGCCAGGGCCGGAATGTATTTTGCCACGGGATCGTCGAGCGATAGCTTGCCGTCGTCGACCAGCATCATCGCCGCGACCGAGGTAACCGGCTTCGACATCGAATACAGCCGGAAGATGGTGTCCGCGGTCATCGGCAGCCGGGTCGCAATATCGCGCACGCCGAAATTCTCGAAATAGACCGGTCTGCCGTGCTGCTGGATCAGCAGCACGGCGCCGGGTATTTTTCCGGACGCAATCTCGTTGCGGAGGTAATCGCCGATACGATCAAGGGCGGCGCGTGAGAAAGTTGGCGCAAGCGACACCTGGGATGGCGGTGCCGGGGATTCGGCGCATGCCTCGCGCGGCCAGCCTGTGACCATGCAAACCGCGAGCGCTGCGGCAACAAGGCAGCCCCCCGTGGCGCGGTCAGTTCTCCAGCGATTCATAGACGAGTTGCTTGAGCGTCCGCTGTATCCGCTGGCGTTCCGACGGCGTCTGCTCGAGCAGAACGAACATCATGTCCTGCTTGCGATCAAGCACCATGTAGCAGCCGCTGGCGCCGTCCCATTTCAGTTCGCCCAGCGAACCCGGCGGCGGTGGCTTGGCGTTGCCGGGATCGGTGCGCACGGCCAGCCCAAGTCCCATGCCGAAACCATCCCCGGGGAAATAGAAATAGTCCCGCTCGACACCGGAGCCGTTGCCGCCATGGTCCGACGCCATCAGCCCGAAGGTTGCCGGATTGAGATAGGTCTTGCCTTCGAACGTTCCGCCGTTGAGCAGCATCTGCGCCAAACGCGAAAAGTCCGACATGGTCGAAACCATGCCGCCGCTGGCGGATTCCCATTTTCGGCGAACCTCGGTCCTGTACTCGCGGCCGACCCGGAAATTACTGTCGTTCGGCACCGGCTGGGCGAGCCGTTGCAGCCTCTCCGGTTCGGTAACGAAGAATCCGGTGTCGGTCATGCCGAGCGGATCGAGCAGCTTTTCCCTTTCGATCTCGAACAATGATTTTTTGGACACGATCTCCATGATTCGAGCCAGGATGTCGGTGGAATGACCGTATTGCCAGAGAGCGCCCGGCTGGTTGTGCAGCGGCAGCCTCGCGATCCGCTCGGCGAACTCAGCGAGGTCGAAATCGCCCGCATAGAGATTTGCTGCCGCGTAGGCCTTGCGAACCAGACTGTCGCCATAGAAGCCATAGGTAATGCCGGAGGTATGACGCATCAGGTCGAGAATGGTAATCGGCCGGGTCAAAGCCACCAGTTCGAGCTCCTTGCTGCCGTCCTCGGCCTTTTTCTCCACACCGACCTTCACATCCGCGAAGGAGGGAATGTACTTCGAGACGGGGTCGTCGAGCTTGATCCTGCCTTCCTGGATCAACTGCATCGCGACGACAGAAGTGATGGCCTTGGTCAGCGAAGACAGCCGGAAAATGGTCTTGTCGGATATCGGCGTCCTGGACACGACATCCTGCACGCCGAAGGTTTCGTGATAGACTTCCTTGCCGCGCTGCCGGATCAGGACGTTCGCGCCGGCGATCTTCCCGGTCGTAACCTCGTTTTTGAAGAACTCGGTTATCTTCGCGAGCTTGTTCTGATTGAAACGCGCTCCGGCGGGAATATCGAACGTGCCTTCGGCGCGGACCGGCGGTACGGCCGCCAGCGTCAGCGCGCAGCAGGCGAGCGCGCGCAGCAATTGAGGTGAATTCATTGAGCCCCTCCACAATTCGGAGGAAGTGTAACCCGCGCCTTAGTCCGCGCAAGGGCTGCCAAAGGCAGCCAATGCCTGTTCGTGCAGGTGCCCGCTTTCGAACGAAAAGCAGCAGAATATGACGTGGTTGATACAAGGTGCCGCCGCCAGCGCTTCGACCGTCGCCGAAACCGCGATGCGCGCGGCGCGATCGGCGGGGAAGCGGTAGACACCGGTGGAAATCGCGGGAAAGGCGATCGAGGCCAGGTTGTGGATCTGGCAGAGCCCGATCGCGCGGGCATAACACGACGCCAGCGCCTCATCTTCGCTTGCCTCGCCGTCATGCCAAACCGGACCGACGGCATGAATCACATGCCGTGCCGGCAGCCTGTATCCCAAGGTGATTTTGGCGCCGCCGGTCTCGCAGCCATGGAGGGTGCGGCATTCCGCGAGAAGCTCGGGCCCAGCCGCCCGGTGGATGGCGCCATCGACGCCGCCCCCGCCGAGCAGGGACGAATTGGCGGCGTTGACGATGGCGTAAACGCGCAATGTTGTGATATCGGCGACGACGGTTTCGAGACGCGCCGCGCCGAGCTGGCGTGCCGCCAGGCTCAGGCGGAAGCCGCCGCGTTGACCACTACGCCCTTGTCGGCCAGCAGCTGCTGCAGCTCGCCGGCCTGGAACATCTCGCGGATGATGTCGCAACCGCCGACGAATTCGCCCTTGACGTAAAGCTGCGGGATGGTGGGCCAGTTCGAATAGGTCTTGATGCCGTCA
This sequence comes from Hyphomicrobiales bacterium, assembly GCA_038212905.1. GTDB lineage: Bacteria > Pseudomonadota > Alphaproteobacteria > Rhizobiales > Xanthobacteraceae > Bradyrhizobium. The sequence goes on along the minus strand of JBBQUA010000224.1, from coordinate 597 downwards.
CGCAGGTCGGCGGATTCCAGCACGTTCAGGCCCTTGTAGCCGACGCCGACGTGGTCGAGGATCTGCACCACCTGACCGGAAAAACCGCACTGCGGAAACTGCGGCGTGCCCTTCATGAACAGGACGACGTCGTTTGACTTCACTTCATTGTCGATAAATTGCTCGATGCTCATTTTCGCGTCCTTTTTCGGCATAGCCCTGCGGGCCGGCTGCAGCCCGTTAAACCCGACACTGGCCATATATGTACCCCAAACCCCTTTGCATCCAAAGTAAAATGCCGGGGAGCTGGCATGCACGGGCTTTCTGCCCGAATTTCCCAGGGCAGCCCGAAGGCCGAGCCATGTCCTGAACGCACCAACATCATGGCCACGGGAGGCTTTCATCCCGCGCGGCAGCCCCTATCTAGGACAGACGTCGGGGAACCCATACGCCGGTGCAACGTTCTTTCCCCCGACCGGAGACTCCTGTGACGAAACCAGCATCCGCTGCGGCCGCGTCTGCCGCCCCTTGGCCGTCATTATTCTCCGATTCCGGCGGCCTCGCCCAGGATTTGGTGGAAGCCTATCTGACCGTCCGCAACGAGACCGAGTGCCGCGT
>JBBQUA010000223.1:0-8542 GCA_038212905.1 Hyphomicrobiales bacterium | reverse complement strand
GCGCAGTTGAGATGCCGTGAAATCACCGCGCAACGATACTGGAATGGACATGACGAACCTCCATCGTTCGCCACCAATGAATCAGAGCGAAACTGATTTGGGAATCGTCAACGAGTCACAATTGATGAGATTTGGTATTAGACCGTTGGGAAATACGGTGACAGCACTGGACTGCAATCTCAGAGCAAACAAAAGGTATCGTTTCTGAGGGTGTATTCATACCAAATGCACTCTAAAGTAGTCATTTAAGCCAATATGAAGCTTGATCCAAATCAACGCAACTTCGTGCCTTATCCGACGAAACTACCAAGTCGTGGCACTCGCTGTACCGAACCTCATATCCATTTGCCGCATTCGGTACGGTTAGCGTTCACTTGAATGGGAAGGGTTTCGACATGTGGCAAAATTTGCCGGCATTTATCCGAAATTGGGCGATCTTGATCGTTGGTGTCCTTCTGATTCTGCCACTGTTGTATCTCGCCTCCGAAGAAGCTCGGTCGTCGAAGCCGGCCGACACGATAGCATCCTCGGCTGCGCCAATTTCGCCTGCGGCGGCAAGCCCGCAAAAAATCGCAACACCTTCTACCGCCCCCGCTCAAACGGCCGCACCTGCTCCCGCTGTGTCGCATGAGCGTATGGCTGCTGGGCCTGCAGCGCCGGTTGCGCAGACCAGCGGCCAAGCGCCTGCGCAGAAGGTTGCGCCTGCCAACGGCGACGTGGCCTCGGGCAAACTCGTATTCCGTAAATGTCAGGCCTGCCACTCCCTCGAACCCGGCAAGAACGGTCTCGGTCCTAGTCTTTCGGGTATCGTCGGCAAAAAGGCTGGCAGCGTTGCCAACTACAGCTTTTCGCCGGCAATGAAGAACAGCAACCTCACCTGGGATGCCGCCAAGCTTGATGCTTATCTGTCCGATCCGCAAAAGACAGTCCCGGGCAACAAGATGCCGTTTCCAGGGCTCAAGACGGAAAACGAACGTAGCGCGGTGATCGCTTATCTCGCCGCCGGCCCGCAGCCGGTTGCCGCCGCTCCAGTTTCGGCCGCGCCGCCAGCCGCGCAACAAACGCCGCCGGCGTCGGGGGCCGCAACGGCCACCGCATCGAGCTATGTTCCCGGTCTGCGCTACACGTTACGGACCGGTATAGCGGAAGGCCGCATGGTGTTTATTGGCGTTGGCGGAACGATTGACGGCCAGATCAATCCTGTCTTGTCGGCAGCCGAAGGGCAGGGCGTGCAAGTCACATTGATCAACGGCGAAGGCGCCGAACATGACATCGTTTTCGCCGATCAGGAGGCTACCGCGCGATCGGCGCACATCACCGGCAAGGGTGCCAGCACCAACATTGCCTTCCGTGCGGGTAAGGCAGGCGACTTCATTTATTTCTGTAGCTTGCCGGGACATCAACTCGCGGGCATGCAGGGGCAGTTCCTGGTCACGCCTCAAGCGCCGCCACAGACACTGGTCGAAGCCGACATATCAAAATTGTCGACGGACCTGCCGCCGCCGATCGGCAAGCGGGCTCCGCAAACCGTCCGAATCGATCTGACAACGGTGGAACTAGAGGGTCGTCTCGCCGAGGGAACGACGTTCGGCTACTGGACATTCAATGGCAAGGTGCCAGGTCCCTTCCTGCGCGTGCGTGTCGGGGACACCGTCGACGTCCGGCTGAAGAACTCGAGCGACAGCGCGATGGTCCACTCGGTCGACTTTCATGCCGCTACCGGTCCAGGCGGCGGAGCCGCCTCGACTCAGACCAATCCGGGCGAAGAAACACGCGTTAAATTCAAGGCACTGATCCCGGGGCTTTATGTTTATCACTGCGCTACGCCGATGGTGGCGCACCATATCGCGAATGGAATGTACGGTCTTATCCTGGTTGAGCCCGAGGAAGGCTTGCCACCGGTCGACCGGGAATTCTATGTGATGCAGGGCGAGATTTACACCGAAGCGGCTTTCGGCACGCATGGCAGTCAGGAGTTCAATGTCGAGAAGCTGCTGAACGAACGTCCGGAATATTTCGTCTTCAACGGATCGGTTGGCGCGCTATCGAAGCTCCATCCGATGCAAGCAAAAGTCGGTGAAACGATCCGCATCTTCTTCGGCGTTGGCGGTCCAAATTTCATCTCGTCTTTCCACATGATCGGAGAAATGTTTGACACAGTGTATAATCTCGGTGGCGTGTTGAGCGAGCCCTTGAAGGGAATTCAGACGGTGACCGTGCCGCCGGGAGGCGCCGTCATCACTGAACTCAAACTTGAGGTGCCGGGAAATTACATCATGGTCGATCACGCTCTGTCGCGTCTGGAGCGAGGACTGGTGGGGATTCTGCACGTCGAAGGTCCAGCCAACCCGGAAATATATGACGGCACGATCGTGCCGGGCGGCGGGCACTAGACGACGTCGGATGAGCGACAGTTCGGTTATGAATCGCATCCGTCGGGAAGCAGCCATTGGCATATTGTGTCAACTGGTGCGGCGCGGTGACATGTCCGGAGTTGAGAGTAACCCGGACTTGTGACCGACGGTTTCGATCCCGCTCTCCAGGCCCACGACGCCATTCAGGTCCGATCGATTTCGCGTGTGGGAATTGGCGCCAGGCGTCAGATTCGATCCACAAGATGGCGTTTACGTGAGCCGCTTGATCGCCAGCACCTCGCTGCCGGCGTCCTTGATCCGCGCGATGGCGTCGCGCGTATTTTCGATCACCGTCGCCATATGATGCGCATTGGCGTGCACGATGGTCTCGGCATCGCGCGCGATCGCGACATGGCCGCTCCAGAAGATCAGGTCGCCGCGCTGCAATCGCCCGGATTCCGCCGCATCCAGCGCCCGGCCGATTCCGTCGCGCTGCATGTCGCTGTCGCGCGGGCAGCCGGTGCCGGCGGCGTTCAGCGACACCTGCACCAGGCCAGAGCAATCGATGCCAAGGCTGCTCTTGCCACCCCACAGATACGGCGTGCCGAGGAAACGTTCGGCCACCGCGACAAAATCCTCCGCCATCGCATCCATGGTGCCGACATGCTGCCGCGGCAGGTACCAACCTTGGCGCGTCACCGCGAAGGCGCCTTGCTCGCGCACCACCGTGAGTGTCGTTCCCATCACCAGCGTATCGACGGGCGACAGCTTGATCGACGGTCCCGGAAACGCAAACGTCCTTGTCGCCGTGACCTTGTGCGTCGGCGAGGTACTTGGTTTTGCCAGTGCGCGGTCGGGTAGCCAGCCGACATATCCGTCGCCGTTCAACTGGCCCCACGCATAACCTTCGCTGTCGCGGTCATAGATGGTGACGCGCTCGCCGAGCAGTGCCTGCGTCGCGAGTTCGGCATCGGACGACGGGCCGTTGCGCAGCGGCGCGATTGCTTCCGATACCTCGAATTCCTCGCCGGTGACAAAGCGCGCCGCCTTGATCGTGCCTTCGAGATATTTCGCGGCGAGGTCGCCGCGCGCCGGCGTCAGGCGGGGGTCATGCATAGCGTTCGCCCAGCAGTTTATAGACCGCGCGGGCGGCCTGGCATTCGCCGCCCTCGGGGCGCGCCGGTTTGGCGGATGGCGTCCAGCCGTAGATGTCGAGGTGCAGCCAGCGCGTCGTGTCCTCGACGAAACGCTGCAGGAATAGCGCGCAGGTGATTGAGCCGGCAAACCCGCCGGACGGCGCGTTGTTGATGTTGGCGACCTTGGAATCCAGCCAGGAATCGTAAGCCGGCCACAGCGGCAATCGCCACAACGGATCGTTCTCCGCTTTCGCGTGAGCCGCGACGTCGAGCGCCAGCGTCTCATCATTGGTGTAGAAGGGCGGCAAATCCGGCCCCAGCGCCACCCGCGCCGCACCGGTCAGCGTGCCCATGTCGATCAGCAGATCAGGCTTCTCCTCGCAGGCCAGCGCCAGTGCATCGGCCAGCACCAACCGTCCTTCGGCGTCGGTGTTGCCGATCTCCACCGTGAGACCCTTGCGCGATGTGAAGATATCGAGCGGCCGGAAGGCGTTGCCGGCAACCGCGTTCTCGACCGCGGGGATCAGCACCCGCAGCCGCAGCTTCAGCTTTGCATCCATTATCATCTGCGCCAGCGCCAGCACATTGGCGGCGCCGCCCATGTCCTTCTTCATGATCAGCATGCCGGCCGACGGTTTCAGATCGAGCCCGCCGGTGTCGAAGCAGACGCCCTTGCCGACCAGCGTCACCTTGGGATGCGCAGGGTCGCCCCATGTAAGGTCGATCAGCCGCGGCGCCCGCGTCGACGCCATTCCGACGGCGTGAATCAGCGGAAAGTTCTGGCGCGTCAACTCGTCGCCGACGATGACATTAAAACTGGCGCCGTAGCGCTTGGCCAGTTCGGCCGCGGCCTGCGCCAGTTCTTCCGGTCCCATGTCGTTCGACGGCGTATTGATGAGGTCGCGGGCCAGGGCCGCCGCCTCTGCCATCCGCGCGATATCGGTGATGTCGACGCCCTCGGGCGGCACCAGCCGGACATTGGGTGAATCGTTCTTGCGGTAACGGCTGAAGCGGTATGAGCCGAGCGCGAAGGCCAGCGCGGCAAGCCTGGCATCGTGCGGCGCGTTGGCGAACCGGTAGACGCCTGATGGCAGCAGGCCGGGCAGGGCGCCGGGGCGGAACAGGTCGCGGGATTTGCCGGTTTCATCCTCGAGCCCGAACAGCACCTGCGCGATGTTGCCGTCCGCCGACGGCAGCGTCAGGCAGGCCCCGGGCTTGGCGGCAAACCCATTGGCCAGCGCGAACTGCCTGTTCTCGGCGGCAAGGCCGGCGCGGATCGTGTCCCATGTCGCCTTGGTCGCAAAGGTGATGGGAATGGCGGACGCGGTGGGCGCGGTTTCGAACACAGATGGCATGCGGTTCTCGGTTTCCTTGGCAACAGGGCAGGGCAGGGCGGGTATAGCCCCAATTAACCAGACATTAGGGTTAACGGTCTATTGCTGGCGTGTTCGGCTCGGTCGATTAGCCCGATATCGTGAGTTATGTGCCATGCGTCAGCCTTCCAGTGTTGCCCGGCTTCTTGCGTCCGCGGCCGTGACGGCGATTTTGGCCGCAAGTCTTGGCGGCTGTAAGACCATGTCTGACGTCACAGGCTCCATCAGCCCGAAAGCCGAATCCAATTCCAGTGCCGATGCCGACCCGCGCCGCGCCGTTGAAGTCTACGGCGAACGCTATCGCGCCAATCCGAGGGATGCCGACGCGGCGCTGCGCTACGGTCAGGCGCTCCGCGCTACCGGGCAGCGCGCCCAGGCGGTTGCCGTGTTCGAGCAGGCCACCATCGCCCATTCCGGCAACAAGGTGCTGCTCGCCGGCTATGGCCGCGCGCTCGCCGACAACGGCAATTCCCAGCGGGCGTTCGACGTGCTCTCCCGCGCCCATTCGCCTGACAATCCGGACTGGCGCATTCTGTCGGTGCAGGGAACCGCGCTCGATCAGCTCGGCCGGCATGATGACGCCCGCCGCTATTACGCCGGCGCTCTCGCGATCGTGCCCGAGGAGCCCTCGGTGCTGTCCAATCTCGGCCTGTCCTACATGCTGTCCAGAGACTTGCCGAAAGCCGAAGAGACGCTTCGCCGCGCGCACAGCAGCGCCCGCGCCGACGCGCGGGTGCGGCAGAATCTGGGCCTCGTGGTCGGCCTGCAGGGCCGCTTCGCCGAGGCGGAAAGCATCGTCCAGGCCGATCTGCCGGCTGAGGAAGCGGCCACCAATGTCGCCTATCTGAAGCAGATGCTGGCCCGCAAGGACTCGCGCGGCCCAGTGCCGGTGGCGGCGCTCAACCGGCCGAACTGACGCTCGCGCATCCGCTGGGTCGTCGTCCTCCGCGAAAGCGGAGGACCCGGTATTGCAGAGATGTTGAGGATAAATCGAGAGGCCACGGCGTCCTGGGTCGTCCGGTCAAGGCGGACGATGGCGATCATCGGTGGTGTCAAGATACCTTTTTCGTACTGTACATGGGGTTGTTTTCGATATTTTTGGTCAGGCCCCGTCGCCAAGCCGCAACTCACTGCATCGCCGCGACCTTGATGCCGGTCGGCCCGAGGATGACCACGAACAGTACCGGCAGGAAGAACAGGATCATCGGCACCGTCAGTTTCGGCGGCAACGCGGCGGCCTTCTTCTCGGCCTCCATCATGCGCATGTCGCGGTTCTCCTGCGCCATCACGCGCAGGCTGGTGCCGAGCGGGGTGCCGTAACGTTCCGACTGCATCAGCGCCAGGCAGACCGACTTCACGCCCTCCAGCCCGGTGCGTTTCGCCAGATTTTCGTAGGCCACCTTGCGGTCCTGCAAATAGGACAGCTCGGCCGTGGTCAGCGTGAACTCCTCCGACAGCGCCACCGACTGGCTCACGATCTCGGTGGCCACCTTGCGGAAGGCGACTTCGATCGACATGCCCGATTCGATGCAGATCAACAGCAGATCGAGCGCATCGGGAAACGCGCGTTTGATCGAGAGCTGGCGCTTGGAGATGGCGTTCTTCAGGAACAGCATCGGCGCCTGCAGGCCGAGATAGGCCGCGCCGACGCACATCCCGATCTTCACCGGCGTCGATTTTTCCATCTGCGAGATCACGAAGACATACAGAATCGCGCCGACGAACAGCAGGATCGGCGTTACCAGGCGGAAGAACAGGAAGGTGATGTAGGGCGCCTGGCCGCGATAGCCGGCCATGGTCAGTTTGTCGCGCGCGGCCTCCTGCGCCAGCCATTTCGTCAGGTTGAAGTCTTCCACCACCCGGGAGACCAGCTGCTTCGGCGTCGCGCGCAGCGATACCTTTTCGTTCTTGGTGAGGCGGTCGCGTTCACGCTGCCGGATCCGCTCGCGTTCGCTGGCAACCGCCTTCATGCGTTTGGCGAGGCCCTCGCCCGCGAACAGCGGCATGATCAGCGTGTAGGCGGTCGCACTCGCGGCGATCGCGGCCAGCAGCATGGTCATGAACCGTGCGTCGTGGAGTTTTGTGACCAGGAAATCAATCATACTGCACCGTCAGAAGTCGAAGTTGATCATTCTTTTCATCACGAAGATGCCCATGGACATCCAGATCAAGCAGCCGACCAGCATCAACTGGCCGGTCGGATGGGTCCACAGCAACGAGATGTATTCGGGGGTCGAGAGGTAGACCAGCAGCATGACGATCGGCGGCAGCGAGCCGATGATGCCGGCGGACGCCTTGGCTTCCATCGACATCGCCTGGATTTTCTCGGCCATCCTCTTGCGGTCGCGCAGCACCTTGGACAGGTTGCCGAGCGCTTCCGACAAATTGCCGCCGGATTTTTGCTGGATCGCGATCACGATCCCGAAGAAATTCGCTTCCGGCACCGGCATCCGCTCGTACAGGCGCACACAGGCATCGCCGAGCGGCATGCCGATCGCCTGGGTCTCGATGATGGCCATGAACTCACCCTTCAGCGGCTCCGGCGCGTCTGCAGCGACCACCTTGATCGATTCGAACAATGGCAGGCCGGCCTTGATGCCGCGCACGATGACGTCGACGGCGTCCGGCAGCGCCTTGAGAAATGCCTTCTCGCGGCGCGTCTTCAGGAAGCTCAGGGCCCAGCGCGGCAGGCCGAAGCCGGCGGCGAAGGCGAGCCCTGCGGCTCCCAGCATCCCGCCCCCGCCTACCAGCACCATCCCGAAGCTGGTGACCCCGAGAATGCCCGAAATGATCGTGAATTTCTGTGGCGTCCAGTCCAGGCCGGCCTGGGTGAGGCGGACGCTCAGCGAGACGCTCTTTTCCTTCTGGCGACGCGCGTCGAGCTCCTTCAGCGATCCCTCGACCTGCTCGCGGCGCGTACGCTGGTTCTTGTCGACGCTGCGGGCAACCGGCTCCGGACTGGCGACGGAGGCGCGGCGACTCTCGGCCTTTCGCTCTCCCGACAGAAGCGGATACAGAAACACCCATGCCACGCCGCCGATGGCGGTGAAGGCGAGAAAGGCCAGTGCAAGCGCTTGAATGTTCATGGCTCGCTTCCTCAGGCTTCCGTGACGACTTCGGCGGCGTCGAGCGCTGCCGCCAGCCGCTTCTCTTCACCGTAGTATCGTGCGCGATCCCAGAAGCGGGGCCGTCCGATGCCGGTCGAGCGATGCCGGCCGATGATGTTGCCGTTGGCGTCCTCGCCGACCATGTCGTAGATGAATAGGTCCTGGGTGATGATGGTGTCGCCTTCCATGCCCATCACCTCGGTGATGTGGGTGATGCGGCGCGAGCCGTCGCGCAGACGCGCGGCCTGGATCACGACGTCGATCGAGGCGCAGATCATCTCACGGATGGTTCGCGACGGCAGCGAGAAGCCGCCCATCGTGATCATGGATTCGCAGCGCGACAGCGCTTCGCGCGGATTATTGGCGTGCAGCGTTCCCATCGATCCGTCGTGACCGGTGTTCATGGCCTGCAGCAGATCGAAAGCTTCGGGTCCGCGGACTTCGCCGACGATGATGCGTTCGGGGCGCATACGCAGGCAGTTGCGGACCAGTTCGCGCATCGTGACCTGGCCTTCGCCCTCGATGTTGGGCGGCCGGGTTTCCAGCCGCACCACATGCGGCTGCTGCAGCTG
>JBBQUA010000222.1:0-8779 GCA_038212905.1 Hyphomicrobiales bacterium | reverse complement strand
TGGTAGGCGTCATAAAGCGCAAGTGCCTGCTCAAGCGCAAACAGATGCTCGGCGCGGTAGCTTCCGGTGAGCGCCTTCGCGATCGTCTCGGCGCTGGAGTGGCAACTGTAATGGCGCAAGCACGCCAGCGCCTCAGGATCGTGCTCGCCGGCAAGGATCGCGCGTATGATACGCATGCCGGTCGCGCCGGTGATGTCGGCGACGACGTGGTGCAGCTGAAGATTCATCTCCATCAAGGCCTTCTGCATATGCTGGATGTGTGAGGCCGCGTACTCCAGCAGACGTTCGCGCTGACGCACGTAGGCTCGCAACTCGGCAATCTGCCCTTTGGGCCGAAAGCTGGCCCGCAGCAACCCGAATGAATGGAGCCGCTGCAGCCATTGCGCATCGCTGACATCGGTCTTGCGCCCCGGCACGTGCTTGGCATCGCGCGCGTTGACAAGAAACACGGTAAATCCCCGGGCATCAAGAAGCTCGAAAATCGGAATCCAATAGACGCTGGTCGATTCCATGACGACCGTCTCGACGCCGCATTCCGTAAACCAGTCGACCAGCCGATGCAGATCGGCCGTGAAGGTACCGAAGCTGCGGACTGGTTCCCGTGCGCGATCCGCCCTCACGGCAGCCATGTGCATAGTCGCTCCGACGTCGATGGCAGCCGCATTCGGGTGCACCATCGGCATCTTAGCACTGTTCCTCGACTTCGATCTTTTGGGGTTCATCTCCAATCCTCCTGCTGACGGCGGCGGAAGGGCTGGGCTGCGCTATTGGTCAGATTCCTAAACGGGATCGCCGGATGGCGTCACCACTCTCAAGTGCGCAACAACCCATGGACCAGGTTTTTTAACGGGGTCACGTGCCGCCAAAATCGTATCGGCCGCTCCCTTCCGATCGGCAATCTAGCACCCGCCGTTTCTATCCCACAGGGGGAGCGCAGCGCCGCGCATAGTTTTTTAGAAGGAGCGCTCACCAAGGCGGAAATGCTGAGCGCAAAGCGATGATTGACCGTGAGCACGATCTGTCGATCACCAGGCAGGCAGAGGCTTTGAACGTCAGCCGCGGCAGCGTCTATTACCTGCCGCGCCCGGTGCCGGACGCCGATCTCGCGATCATGCGGCATCTCGATCGGCTGCACCTGGAGTATCCCTTCGCCGGTTCGCGTATGTTGCGAGGCCTGCTGGCTCTCCAGGGGGTCAAGATCGGGCGCCGGCATGTGAAGACGCTAATGAAGCGGATGGGGATAGAGGCGCTCTATCGCCGTCCGCGGACGACGAAGCCGGAACCTGGCCACAAGATCTATCCGTATCTGCTGCGCGGCATGGAGATCACACGACCGAACCAGGTCTGGGCGATGGACATCACGTACATCCCGATGGCGCGCGGCTTCGTCTATCTCGCCGTCGTGCTCGATTGGGCGACCCGCCGAGTACTGTCGTGGCGGTTGTCGATCACGATGCAAGCTGCCTTCTGCGTCGAGACGCTGGAGGATGCCTTGGCCCGCTACGGCAAGCCGGAAATCTTCAACACGGACCAGGGCTCGCAGTTCACCGGCGCGGCCTTCACCGGCCTGCTTGCCGGCAACGGCATCGCCATCAGCATGGACGGCAAGGGCGCCTGGCGCGACAACGTGTTCGTCGAGCGGCTGTGGCGCAGTGTCAAATACGAGGAGGTGTACCTGCGGGCCTACGACAACGTCGGCGAGGCCCGCGCCTCGATCGGCCGCTACCTCGACTTCTACAATGCAAGACGACCGCACCAAAGCCTTGACGACGCCACACCGGATCAAGCCTACTTCAACCAGCCGCCAGTCCGTCTGGCGGCCTAACCCCGGCAGAGGCTCCACTTATCGAGGCGGAAAATCTGTTCAGACAACCGGGACCAGCTCTGAACCCCATGCTACTGTCGTAACAGTACCGCTCGCTCCCTTAACGATACTATCGCTCGAGCGGTGTGAGCTTGAGGCGGGTAAGTATCGCGGCCAGCTCCTCATATTTGAATGGCTTTTTTAGCACAGGCCGGTCGGAGTAGCCGTCTCTCAAACTCTGACCGGAGTTGCCGGTCGAATAGACAAACGGTACTCCGCGCGCGGAGAGCGCTTCCGCCACCGGATGGCTATCGCTGCCATTCAGATTCACGTCCAGCAGGGCGACGTCGAAGACTTGCGCATTGATCAGGGCAAGTGCCTTATCGACTGTCGCGGCGGAGGTCACCGACTGGCATCCGAGGTCGGCAATCATGTCTTCAATCATGATAAGAACGAGCATTTCATCCTCGACCACGAGGACCCGCCGACCGGAAAGCAAGTTATCCACCCCGAGCACCTCTTGGTAAGGGAATGTCCATCGTGCAGACAAGACCGTCCGGCCGGTAGTCCAGATGCACCGTGCCTTCCAGCTCGTGGTCCAGACCACGCTCGAGTACCCGCGATCCAAATCCCTTATGTACTGGCGGCGTGACCGGGGGGCCATCTTTTTCCTTCCAGCTCAGCAGAAGTCGTTTTCCGGCCGGTGCCGTCTCCATCGTCCATCCGATCAAGATTGATCCGGCCGCATTGGACAATGCCCCGTATTTCACGGCATTCGTGGCAAGCTCGTTGAATGCTATGCTGAGGGCCAAAGCTGCCTTTGGCGGGAAGCGGATGTTCTCACCGGTGATCACAATGCGATCCGCCCGCCCGCCCGAGACCCCGAATGGCTCCAGGGCATCGTGAGCAATGTCGAGCAGCCCTGCACTTTCCCATTTTTCACGGGTCAACAGGTCGTGCGACCGGGAGAGCGCAAATAGCCGGGACTCGATGGATTGCCGGATGGCCTTGGGATCGGTGGTCGTTCGCAAGGTCTGCCAGACGATCGATTGCACCGTTGAAAGGGTATTCTTGACGCGATGGTTCAACTCGTCGATGAGCATCCTAGATCGAATTTCATCCTCCTTATGTTTGGTAAGATCAGCGAACGAAGCAAAATATTGAATAATATCACCGCTCGCATCGCTAACCGGACTGATGAAGACAGCCGCCCAGAACTCGCTGCCGTCCTTACGGCGGTAGAGAACTTCCGTCCCGCCGTTGGACGAACCGTGGAACTCGGCTTCAATTCGCGTCAGCGCCTCAGCATCGGCACCATGCGCCATCAGAAAATTGAAGCTTTTGCCGAGCACCTCTTCCCGGTCGTATCCGGTTAGAGAAAGAAAGCTGTCATTGGCAAAAATGATAGGATTGTCGGGCTCCGTCGCATCCGTAAACACCATCGCCATTCGGGTTGTGTCAGCGGCAACTACAAACGGGCCGAGGTCGTCCCGAAAGCTCTGGACCTCGGCTTCCGCGCCTTTCTGCTCGTCGGACTTCTTTGTTATTTCCGACATGCCACGGGTCAATCAATCTGCTTTGCAGGTAAAGCTGGGATAACCGTGGCTACGGATTTCTTCCTGAACCAAGGCCCCTCATGGTAGCATAATTTCCGTACTGCGACGGCCATTCATTGCGGTAGCCAAAATTCGGATTATCGGGATCTAATGGCCAATCCGCTGAACTAACGGCCGAAGCAGGGGTGGACGCAGGCGAATGAAGCCGGAAGCTGGATCAACCTTTTCTCCTCAGGCCGCACACCCTCCGGCGAAGGAAACGCCTGGGATCCCGCCGGCCGCACAGCCGGTATTGCCGATAATTCCGATAATTCCGATCGTAGCGAGACCCTTTCTCGCGGACGAACTCATCAAAGCTGCGCCAACGCAGGATTTCAATCTTGCCCGCGACTTGACCTTGTTCGCGCGTGTACTGCGGCGGGCCGAAGGCGGCCGATGGGTGATGGCGATCTTCGGTGTCTCGATCGCCGTCACGGTTGCCAACATGTTCGGGCAGGTGGAACTCAATGATTGGAACGGCCGGTTCTTCGACGCCGTGGGCCGCAAGGACCTGTCAGGCTTTGTGCATGATCTCTGGACGTTCCTCGTCATTATTGCTGTCTTATTGGCGCTCACGGTCGCGCAGACCTTTCTGCAGGAACGCCTGAAGTTTCGGCTTCGCGAATGGAACACCCGTCACCTGCTGGTCCAGTGGCTCAAGCCATTGCGCGTCTATCAGCTCGGCTTTGCCGGCCAGTACGGCCGCAACCCCGACCAGCGCATCCAGGAGGATACCCGTCTGCTCGGCGACTACAGCGCCGATCTCGGCTGCGGCATCGTCTATTCCCTGCTTCAGATCGTCGCTTTTGTCGGGGTGCTATGGGTCTTGTCGGCGCAGGTCACGTTCCAGGTGGCGGGCTACGACATCGCCATTCCCGGTTACATGGTCTGGTGTGCCCTGGCCTATGCCTCGATCGGCTCCGGTCTGACCTGGCTGGTGGGGCGACCGCTGATTGCCCTGAATGGCGAGCGATACGCGCGCGAGGCGGAATTCCGCTTCGCCCTCGTTCGGGTCAACGAGTCCGGCGAGAGCATCGCGCTGCATGGCGGAGAGAAGGACGAACAACGGCATCTCGAAGCCGCACTCGCGGCTGTCGTGGATACCATGCGCCGGATCTCTTCCTCGCTCGCCCACCTCACCTGGATCACATCGGGCACGGGCTGGCTGTCGCTCGTCGTGCCTATACTTGTGGCCGCACCGGCCTATTTCGGCGGCAGCTTGACGTTGGGCGGCCTGATCATGGTGGCAGGCGCCTTCACCCAGGTACAGGGAGCGATGCGATGGTTCGTCGACAACTTTTCGCGGCTCGCTGACTGGCGCGCCGCAGTCCACCGAGTAGCCCGCTTCCGCGAAGCACTCGACAACCTGCCGGCGATCGAGACAGGCGCAGAGGAGATCAAACACGCCCTGCACCCGGAAGGACATCTCGCTTTCGAGGCTGTGCGCATCCTGCTGCCGGACGGACACATCGTTATCGACGACGCGACCGTCAGCATCGCACCGGGCGAGCGCGTGCTGATCGTCGGCGATACCGGTCGAGGAAAATCGACGCTGTTCCGCGCCGTGGCAGGTCTCTGGCCGTGGGGTTCCGGGACCATCCTCACGCCTCCGCCCGGGACGATGGCGTTCCTGCCGCAGCGCCCTTACCTGCCGCTGGGCACGCTACGCAACGCCGTGAGCTATCCGAGCGCCATCGACGCTTTCCCCGATGCCGATATTCAAGAAGCACTGGAGCGGTGCGATCTCGGCCATCTCATCGCCAAGCTCGACCGGACCGAGCGCTGGGACCAGGAGCTTTCGCTCGGCGAACAGGAGCGCCTCGCCTTCGCGCGGCTGCTGCTGCACAAACCGGGATGGGTCTTTCTCGATGAAGCGACGGCCGCGCTCGATGAAGACAGCCAGCGCCGCGTCATGCAGTTGTTCGACAATGAACTGAAGCAGACGACCGTGTTAAGCATTGGTCACCGTCCGGATCTCGCCGTCTACCACACCCGGACGCTTCAGCTCGTTCATGGACTTGACGGTGACCGCCTCAAGCTCAAGCCGCCGCCTGCCCCACCCCCGCCGCGGCGCTGGCTGCAACGGCTCGACGACTGGTTGCTCTCCATCCGATCTTGATGCGAGTCCAGTTTCGCGCATCGACATCCTTGATCTGGGTCAACATGGTCTTCCGCACCAGATTGTCTTCGCGAACCACGTCGCTAAGGTGAACCTCGTAGAAAAGCTGAGCTTGGTCACTCTTCAGACGGCCCCATCATCGATCGACCCCGCCGAGATTCGCGTCAGCACAACGGAATCACGGTTCGGCGAATGCCTCAACCGACTGGCCCAACGCGGAAGTCAAGTTCAATCAGCTAGGCGGTCAGAATTGCGCGCGAAAGCATTCCGCCGGAGATGCTTCGAGCCTTGAAGCCGTTCTGCAGCAGAACGCGCGTAGCATAGTACGCGCGCTGACCGGAACGACAGATTACCAGAATTTCACGGCCACGAGGCAGATCGCCGAGGCGCGAACGGAGCTGGCCCAACGGGATGTTCATCGCGCCCGGCACGTGCTCCACGACGAGCTCCACCGGCTCGCGCACGTCGAGCAGGAACGCATCCTTGGTATCCTCCCAATGCGCGAGCGGCATGTCGCCACGAAGGACGTCGGCCGCTACCATCCCGGCGAAGTTTACCGCGTCCTTCGCACTGCCGAACTGGGGTGCGTAGCAAAGTTCGGCTTCTTCGAGGTCGTAAATCGTCGCACCCATCTGGATGGCCACAGCCAGAGCGCTGATCCGTTTGTCCACCGCTGGTCCGTCTTCGCCGAGCGCCTGCGCCCCGAGGACACGCCCGTCGGATTTGCGGAAAAGGACCTTCAGCTCCAGCATCTTGGCGCCGGGGTAGTAGCCGGCGTGCGAGTTCGGAAACAGGTAGATCTTCTCAAAGTCCTTATCCCCGAGTTTCCCGAGTGTCTTCTCGCTGGCACCAGTCCAGGCGGCGGCGCCCCCGAACAGCCCGATAATGGAGGTGCCCTGGGTGCCCCGGTAGCGGGAGTTGCGTCCGGCGATTACGTCGGCCGCGATCCTGCCTTGTCGGTTCGCCGGCCCCGCCAACGCCACAAGGCTCCACTGGCCCGTGACGAAGTCCTTGACCTCAATGGCATCGCCGACGGCGAAAATGTCCGGATCGCTGGTGCGCATGTGCTCGTTTACGCGAATGCCCCCGCGTTCGCCGATCTCGAGCCCAGCTTCCTTCGCAAGTGCTGTGTCCGGTCGCACGCCAAGCGCGAGGATTACAATATCGGCCGGATAAGCCTTACCGGATTTCGTACTTACTTCCAGCGTGACATCGTCCAGTTGCCGAAACCCGGACACTCCGTCGCCCAGCGCTAACTCGACGCCGTGCCGTTTCAGATGCTCCTCGACCAGGCGAGCGAACTCCTGATCGAGCGGGGCCAGTACTTGATCGAGCATCTCGACGAGCGTCACCTCGAACCCAAGATGGACGAGATTTTCCGCCATCTCGAGTCCGATGAAACCACCGCCGATTACCACGGCGCGGCTCGCCGGCTTCACAAACTGAATACCCGAGTAGTTGTACATCCCCGCCAGGAACGTCGTGCCCCGTTCAATCCACTCGCGGATTGTCCGCGCGTCCGGTACGGTCCTCACCTGGAAGATGCCTGGCAGATCGATACCGGGCAGCGGCGGACGGACTGAAGGGGCGCCGGGCGACAGCACCAATTTGTCGTAGGACTCAGTCGTGACCTCGCCAGTCGCGACATTCCGCAAGGCCACCGTCTTCTCATCCGGCGCGATGGAGATCGCCTCGCAGTTCGTCCGAGCGTCAATCTCGAAATTCGTGCGGAACAGCTGTTCGCTCGCAACCAGTAGGCTCGATTCCTTCGCGATCACCCCCGAAACATAGTAGGGCAGCCCGCAGTTGGCATACGAAACGTACGGTCCACGCTCAACCATCACGATTTCGGCTTTCTCGTCCAGCCTGCGCAAGCGTGCTGCGCACGACGCTCCACCAGCAACGCCGCCGACAACAACCACCTTCATTGATCCTGCCCTCGTCGATTGCACTTTTTTATAATTGTGTAGCAGGACAGCCGTCAAACAGTTGACCTGGGTCAAGGCCGACCATGCGTTGGCACTTTTCGGACCTGACGGGCGGGCTGACGACGTCCGGTAACGGGGGCGAAGCGGACCTGGGAGTTGCGGGGCCACACTTTCAAATCGTCCTATATCTGTCATCGGCCAGCGTCTCACTCTGCTGGCATCGCAGCTGATTTCTCCGCGCGATACCGTTCGAGATGTGAATAAGCATCCGAAAATGACCCCTTCGCCGCTAGATGGATCAATAACTTAGCGCGCCGATCGACGCCGGGACCCCACGCCGATTAACAGCGGATCGACGAATTGCATCTGAAGTGGCCATTTTACGGCTCGCGGCAAATGGTGTTCGAACTCAACCAGGCAGGCTACGGCATCAACCGCAAGCGCGTGCAAAGGCTGATGCGCGTGATGGGGATCGAGGCGCTGGTTCCTCGCACCGGCACCAGCAAAGCCGCGCCCGACCACAAGATCCATCCCTATCTGCTGCGCGGCGTGAGTATCACCGAGCCCAATCATGTCTGGGCCAGCGACATCACCTATATTCCGATGGCGCCTGGCTTTCTGTATCTGGTGGCGATCATCGACTGGGCCAGCCGGGCGGTTCTGGCGTGGCGCTTGTCGAACACGATGGATACGGGCTTTTGCATCGCCGCGCTCGACGAAGCACTGGCGCGGCACGGCACGCCGAAAATATTCAACACCGATCAGGGCGCGCAGTTCACCAGCGCCGCCTTCACCGGCAGGCTCGAGGCTGCCGGCATCGCGATTTCGATGGACGGACGCGGTCGCTTCATGGACAATATTTTCATCGAACGGTTGTGGCGCTCGATCAAAGATGAAGAGGTACATCTGAAGGCCTATGCCGACGGGCGCTAAGCGCGAGACGGCATCGGAACCTGGATGTTTTTTTACAATCATCGCCGCCCGCATCAGGCGATGAACAACCAGTTTCCCATGGCGGCATGGCGTGCCGGCGCGGACAGGATCGAGGTGGCGAAGACTGTGGATATGCCGCTTCGCTTGGACAACGCAAACGCGTTGCCCACATACCCACAGCAGACGCAAAAGCAGCAGAAGAAAGCTGCTTGATTCTAAGACAAAGGCAGGCGCGATTACACCTTAACTTCGGCGATCCCTGGTCCCAGCTCCGGGGTCCACTTCAAGGTTCACATGACACAATGCTCCAGCACGTAGCCTCGGGTGTCCGGGGTACCAATATTGGCTTCACCGAACCTAAAGCTACTCACTCAGACGTGTTTCCCCGATTTGCAGCAGC
>JBBQUA010000221.1:0-8843 GCA_038212905.1 Hyphomicrobiales bacterium | reverse complement strand
ACGATGCAGCGAGGTCAGGAGTTCGGGAGCGCTCTGCTTGAGATATTTCTGGCTGGCCTTCAGATACGCGACTGCGACGCCGTAACGGCGGGTCAGCTCCGACTTCTGCGTCTCCAGCATCATCGCCTCGCGAACC
The DNA here is from genome assembly GCA_038212905.1 of Hyphomicrobiales bacterium. Classification (GTDB taxonomy): domain Bacteria; phylum Pseudomonadota; class Alphaproteobacteria; order Rhizobiales; family Xanthobacteraceae; genus Bradyrhizobium. Next base: position 8,707 of record JBBQUA010000221.1, on the reverse strand, counting down.
TTGCCGGCGCGTACCAGTTCGGTTTCGCGTTCTATGACGCCGAGCAGCTTGCTCATCGCTTCCATCAGGTTCTCGGCGATTTTGCGGGCCTCGGCGGGCGTCGAGGCGACAGGAATTGGCGCGGGCGCCTGCGGCGTCGTAGGTTGCTGGTTCATTGTCGGATCCCCTGATTAGCCGGCGCGGTTGGCTTGCTGCAGAATCAGCGTGCGATAGACGTCGGTGGAAATGCCGATGCCGCCGGCCTTGGCGAAGTTTTTCGAATATTGGTCGGTCAGCATCGAGCGCCACACCCCGGTGCTCTGGGTGTCGCCGAAGGGGCCTTCGCCCTTGATGCCGCTGGTCATCTGCGAGAACATCGAATTCAGGAACACCGCCTCGAAATCCTGCGACGAGGCTTTGGCCTTGGCCTGTGCCTGCGGGGATACCTTGGTCAGGGCGTCGGCGAGCTGAAAGTCCGGACGGCCGTAGCGGATCGGCATTGCGGCTTTGGCCGGGTTGCCGGCGGCGGCCGGGTTGATCAGGCTGTTCGGCATCACATCACCTCGATGTCGGCCTGGATCGCGCCGGCGGCCTTGATCGCCTGCAGGATGCTGATCAGATCACGCGGGCCGATGCCGAGGCCGTTGAGGCCGTCGACCAGCTGCTGCAGCGACACGCCATCCTTGACCAGCGCGAATTTCTTGCCGTCCTCGGTGACCTTGACGCTGGAGTTCGGCGTCACCACGGTTCGCCCGCGCGCCAGCGGATTGGGCTGGCTGACCTGCGGGCTTTCGGAAATCGAAACGGTGAGGTTGCCCTGCGCCACCGCGACGGTGGCAACGCGGACGTCGCGACCCATCACGATGATCCCGGAGCGTTCGTCGATCACGATCTTGGCTGCGAGATCCGGCTCGACCTGTAACTGCTCGATTTCGGTCAGGAAGGCGACGACGTTGCCCTTGAATTCCGCCGGGATGCTCATCTGCACGGTGGAGGGATCGATCGGCTCGGCGGTCTTGGCGCCGAGAAAGTCGTTGACCGCGGCGGCAATGCGCTTGGCGGTGGTGAAATCGGCGTTGCGCAGCGCGAGGCGCACATTGGGCAGGCGGTTGAGCGCGAACTCGATCTCGCGCTCGATGATGGCGCCGTTGGCGATGCGGCCGACGGTCGGCACGCCGCGGACCACACTGGCGGCGGCGCCTTCGGCCGCGAAACCGGCGACTGCGACCGATCCCTGCGCCACCGCATAGACGTTGCCGTCGGCGCCGAGCAGGGGGGTGACGAGCAGGGTGCCGCCTTGCAGGTTCTTGGAATCGCCGAGCGCGGAGACGGTGACGTCCATCCTTGTGCCCTGGGTGCCGAATGCCGGCAGGTTGCCGGTCACCATCACGGCGGCGACGTTGCCGGTGCGGATGGTGGCGCCGCGGATGTTGACGCCCATGCGCTCGAGCATCGCCTGCAGCGACTGCTTGGTGAAGGGGATGTTGTTCAGGGTGTCGCCGGTGCCGTTGAGGCCGACGACGAGGCCGTAGCCGATCAGCTGGTTCTGCCGCACGCCCTCGATATTGGCGAGATCCTTGATCCGGGAGGTCGCGCCGGCTGATATCGACGACAGCGCCAGCGCCACCAGCGCGGCGCAGGCCATCTGAAAAACGCTTGCCGAATGAACGCCTGGCATCCTCTGCTCCCCGCGAGGTTCTCTCATCCGGATCCGCGCATCACTCCCATGACGGCGATCCGGCAACACCTATGCGAGCCCTGTGCCATCCCGCTTTTTCATCCATGATATTGATTTATTTGTATAAATTCGTGGAGCTCGCCGCATGGCCCGGCTGCTGTGGCGGCGAAACTGCCGCTTCCCGGCAAATTCTGCCGGGTGATTTACGTTTCGTTAACCACAGGGAGCGATGCTGCCGCTTACACCGTGAGACCAAATCATGCGCATCTACGGACCGAACGGCACCACGCTCGGGAATACGGTCGGGGCCGTCAAGCGAACCTCCTCGACTGGTTTTTCGCTGCCCGATGCGGCGACGTCCGCCGAGACCCGCTCCGCTGCGCCGCCCAAGGCGGCCGGCAACATCGATGCGCTGCTGGCGCTGCAGGGTGTCGAAGACCCCACCGAGCGCCGCAAACGTTCGGTGCAGCGCGGTAGGGGCGCGCTTGAGGTGCTGGACGACCTCAAACTTGGGCTGTTGTCGGGCAATTTCGACGCTTCCACGGTCAACCGGCTGCGCGCCGCTGCTGCCAACCTGAAATCCTCCTCCGGCGATCCCGGGCTCGACGCGGTCCTGGCCGAGATCGAGTTGCGGGTGGAAGTCGAGCTGGCCAAAGCCGGGCAGTCCTGACCGGGCGAGCGGTTTTTCACAGGTTCCCGCGCGAAACTCCCTGGAAATGCCCGGGAAACTCTTGGGCCGGCAGGCTTTCCCGTTTCGAGCGATATTGTCTGTCACAACACGCCGCTATATAAGGCGCGCGCGGACGGACCGTTTCCGCCCGCCTTGCACGTGAAGTTGGGCTGGCCTTGGAAAAGTTGAAGAACTATCGACCGACCGAAAAAGAGCCTTTCATGAACGACCGCCAGCGCGAATATTTTCGCGGCAAGCTGCTGGCTTGGAAGGACGAAATCCTGCGCGAATCCCGCGTCACGCTGCAGACGCTGCAGGAAGAGAACGTCAACCACCCCGACCTCGCCGACCGGGCCTCGTCGGAAACCGACCGCGCCATCGAACTGCGCGCCCGCGACCGCCAGCGCAAGTTGATCTCCAAGATCGACGCCGCGCTGCAGCGCATCGAAGACAACAGCTACGGCTATTGCGAGGAGACCGGCGAGCCGATCTCGCTGAAGCGGCTGGAAGCCCGCCCGATCGCGACGCTGTCGGTGGAAGCCCAGGAGCGTCACGAGAAACGCGAGAAAGTCTATCGCGACGAATAGGGTGTGGCCGCCGCGTGCGGTCATTTTGTTGAGTCGAACTGAAAGCCGCCGGCGATGGACAACATTCTCGCGGCCGCCCAGGCCATCGCCGCCGCCCGCCGCGGCCGCACGCCGCTGAATTCGCTTGCGCCCGAACTGGCGCCGCAGGACGAGGCCGGCGGCTACAAAATCCAGCGCGCGGTGCACGATCTGCTGCTGCCGCAGTTCGGCGCCATGGTCGGCTACAAGATCGGCTGCACCAGCGCGGTGATGCAGCAATATCTCGGCATTCCCCATCCCTGTGGCGGCGGCGTCTTTGAAAAAGGCGTTCACGACAGCGGCGCGCAGCTCGCGGCCGCCGACTACGTCCGGGTCGGCGTCGAATGCGAGATCGCCGTCAAACTCGCGCGCGACATGCCGCCGTCGGAGGCGCCGTTCACGGCGGAGTGGGTGGCCGAGGCGATCGAGGCCTATTATCCCGCGATCGAGATCGTCGACGACCGCTACGTCAAATGGGAGACGTTGGGCGCGCCGACTTTGGTGGCGGATGATTTCTTCGCCGCCGGCTGCGTGCTCGGCGAGGCGGTATCGCGAACCACCGCGCCCGATCTGTTGGCCGTGACCGGCCGCGCCATCATCAACGGCGAGACGGTCGCGCAGGGCACCGGCGCCGATGTGCTCGGCCATCCCCACAACGCGCTGGCCTGGCTCGCCAATCATCTCGCTGCCGAAGGAAAAGGTCTGCACGCCGGGCAGATCGTCTTGACCGGGAGCCTGGTCAAGACGCTATGGCTGAAGGCCGGTGACAGCGTGACCATGGAAATGGCTGGGCTGGGCAATGTGAGCGTGACCTTCGGATAGTTTGCGGGGCCGCCCAAAGGCGTATTTGCGCCGTGCCGGCCATTCGGCAGGGCCTGGACAAAAATCTCGAAAACAACCCCATGCACAGTAAGCAAGGCCCCGGTTCGCGGCACCCGACGGCGCCACGCTCGGCCCGGCCGAGATGACGGCCTTCCGCGCGGCCGGCCGCCGAGCGGAACCAATTTCCGTCTGATCGATTGCCTGCGGGTAAGACGGAGAATGGAAGCCATGAACGACCAGACCTCACAGCCGCCCTACGTCTATGAGGGCCTGGATCCCGCGCCGGAGCCGAAATCTGCGATCTCGGAAGTGTCCGACGCGGTGAAGGGCGCGGCCCACCGGGTCAGCGACGCCATCGAGTCCGGTCGCAAACCCGGAATGCCGCTCAGCATCCTCGCCAACATCGCCCGCGAAGCCCCGCTCGGCTCGTTGCTGGTGGCGTTTCTGCTGGGTGTGGCCGTGGCCAGGCGGCGCTAGAAATTCTCTCGTCATGATCCGCGATATGACGTCGGCCTGAACGCGCCAACGACGCGAGTTCCAGGGCGGCATCTGCGCGCGAACCCTTTCTTAACCGGGAACCCGTCGCGATCCCCCCGCGGCTCGCCTTGTTTCGATAAATTTCAGGATTGTCGGTGCTCAGTGGGACGCGGAGCTGACCTTGTGTGACCAGTGCGTCGGGCGGCGGTATCGATCTTTCCTGGGGTAAACTACATCGATCGACGATTCAGTTGAGGTCTGCTGCACCCGATGCAGGAACGTGTTCCGGGAACGGGCGCGCCGGATGCAAAGCGGCCATTCCAGGCAGTGCCCGTGTTGCGAGGTGGTGCTGTTCTTCGAGGAAACCTCTCCCGACAGGAACATCAAGCGCGCGTTGGCTTCCGCGCGCGGCCTGCGCAAGGTGTTGCGGGAGATCAAGGCCGCCGGTCCGCGCAAGGCGAAGGCTGTGCCGGCGGGGCGCAGGTCGTATTGAGATGGATGCGTTTGAGGACGCGTTGCGCTCCCGCTTTACTCATCACGCTGTCCAGTTCACCACGATCAATCCCGGCACCCGTTCGAATTCGCCGACATTGGCGGTGACAAGCGTCAGTCCTCTGCGCAGCGCCTGTGCGGCAATCAGAAGATCGTAGTTTCCGATCGGGATACCAAGCGGTTTCAGATGCGCGCGGATGAACCCGGCCTCGCGCGCATCTTCCGCGTCGAACGGCAGAACGACGATCTCCGCGCTCAGAAACCGTTCAATGCGGTCGACGTTTTCGGCGATGCGCGTGCTTTTCGCCGCGCCGTACCACAATTCATGCAGCGCCGGCGCGGGCAGGGCGACGGGGCCGCGTGTCAACGCCTCGGCGAGGCGGTCGACCACTTTTGCAGGTCGGCCATTGAGCGCTGCGATCGCGACATGGGTGTCGATGCAGATCACGTCAGGGCTGCCGCGTCATCCTCGTCGAGGATGGTGCCTTGATCGCGACCGTCCTCCATGAACGGAATGTCTCGATACTCTTCGAGCCTGGCGCGCCATGCCGCGACATCGAACGGCTTTTTCCCGGCCGGTTCGAGAATGACCTTGTCGCCGACCTTGCTGACCCGCACCTCAGTGCCCTCGAAACGGAATTCCTTGGGCAGGCGTACGGCCTGGCTGCGGCCGTGCATGAAAAGCTTGGCGGTTGCGCTCATGATCCGCCTCCTCAATGACTATGGTAGATATCAATGATATCTACCATATGAGCGACGGGTCGGTCAATTCTTCCGACACCCTTTTGCCTTGGCGATGCGGCCCGGCAAATTGCCGCGCGTGACGTAACTTGCGCGCACCATCGGGGGTATCAAAAATGATTCTGGTCACCGGCAGCATTCTGGCACGCGAGGACAGCTTCGCCGACGTCCGCCGCCTCTGTCTCGAACATGTCGAGCGCTCCCGCAAGGAGCCGGGCTGCATCTCGCATGCGGTGCATGTCGATTGCCAGAATCCGCTGCGGCTGTTCTTCTTCGAGCAATGGGCCGACGAACCCGCTCTGCGCACCCACTTCGCGGTCGAGGGATCGCGCGAGTTCGTGAGAGCGCTGAAGGGGCGGATCGTGGAGACCACGGGGACGCAGATTTACAGCGCGGTGGCGATCGCGAGGTAGTTGGTCGCATGAAACAACCACGGCCCCGGCCAGGGGAGCTGGCAGGGGCCGCGTTGGAACACATCATCGCGCCTAGGTTCGCAATGAGGTGTGGGAGCTCTTGAAAGCTAGAACGGCAGCAGGATGTCGGTGACCTGCTGGCCGTAGCGCGGCTGCTGGACGTCGGTGATCTGGCCGCGGCCGCCATAGGCGATGCGGGCCTGCGCGATCTTGCTTGAATCGATGGTGTTGTCGCTCTGGATGTCCTCCGGGCGGACGATGCCGGCGACGATCAGTTCGCGGATTTCGAAATTGACCCGGATCTCCTGCTTGCCCTCGACCACGAGGTTGCCGTTCGGCAGCAATTGCGTGACCACGGCGGCGACGCTGGTCTGCAGGTTCTCCTGCCGCACCACCGAGCCCTTGCCGTCATAGGAGCCGGCGGATTCGGTGGCCAGCAGCTTGCCGGGCAACATCTTGGCGGCGTCGCCGGTCAAAAGCTTGGAGCCGGCGAAATCGGTGATCCCCGAATCTTCCTTGGAGGTGCGGCTGCGCTGGCTTTCATTGGCCATGTTGGCCTTGTCGGTGAAATTCACCGTGATGGTGAGAATGTCGCCGATCCGCGCCGCGCGCTGATCCTTGAAGAAGGCGCGGCTGCCGTTGCGCCACAATGAGTTGGCGTTGTAGGAGGCGGTCTCCGGCTTCGGCATCGGCATCTGCACCGGCTTGTAGCCGGGCTGCGCCGTCGGATTCTCGATCGCCGACAGTTTTGGCTTTTCGCCGATCTGCGACAGCCGGTCGAACGAGGAACAGCCGCTGGCAAGCGCCGCGGTCATCAGCAACGCGCCGGTCAGGATCAGGCGGGGGATACGGGAAACATACATAACCATTACTCGGCTTTTGGAGACGGGTTTGAGGCGGCGTTGGCGGCGATCGCAACCAGCGTTGCCGCCTGGCTCGACTGAATCGACGAAGTCGCGTCGGACATGTCGGGGCGGGGCGCGGCGGCGCCGGTGATCGCGGGTGTGTTGATCGAGACCTGACCGCGGCCGGTGACGGCGCCGGACACGGTGCGCTTGGACTGCAGGTTCATGACGTTGACGACGTCGCCTTCGGTGCCGCCCTCCAGCGCCTTGCCACGAATGGTGAGATGGAGTCCGACCGCGTTGTAGACCAGCACGACGGCCTGGTCCTTCTGCACCAGATCGGGCTTCGCCAGATCGGCGGACTTCAACGCCTGGCCGACGCGCAGCTGCCTGCGGGCTTGCATGCCGACCGCGCGGTCGCGGGCGGCGAGGTCGGTGCCGACCTCGGCCTTGGGGCGGCGTTCCATCACCACGTCGGAGGATTTGATCACCTCGTTGCGCTCGACGCCGCGCGCCAGGATGGCGGCTTCGACGGTCTCGATCGCGGTGCCGGTGAAGCGCAGCTTGGTCGAAGCGGCCGCGGTTTCATTCGAGATTTCGAAGGTCACGTCATAGCGGTTGTTGCGGGGGTCGAACCGGGTCGAGACCGCCCGCATGGCGCCGGTGTTGGAGGCTTCCAGCCGCAGGTCCTGCACGTCGCGCTCGAAGGTCAAAGTGAGGTTGGCGGCATCGCCGAGGCCGTTCTTGTGCTGCAGCGCCTGGCCGATCGCCGCTTCGATGTCCTTGCTCTCGACCGTGCGGGCCAGCCGCGAGATCGAAATCTCCTGGAGATTGCGGGTGTCGACGCCGATCACCTGATGCGCGCGCAACGCCGTCAGCACCCGGTCCACCGGCATCGTGCCGGTGGTGCCGAGATCCGGCGCGCGATAGATCGCGATCTGCGCCGCCGGGCCGGCATTGTCGATGACGTCGCCGATCCGCACCAGATCGCTTGTCACCGTGACCTGGGCGCGCAGCACCGGTGCCGCGATCATGTCGTAGCGGGCTTGCGCCGAGGCGGTCGCGGAGGTGACCGCGAGCAGGGCGATGGCGAAAGAGAGCGTGCGAAACATCATCATCATCTCCCTCAGCGGAACATATTGGCGGTGGATTGCATCATCTGGTCGGCGGCGCTGACCACCTTGGCGTTCATCTCGTAGGCGCGCTGCGCCGAGATCAGGTCGGAAATTTCGGTGACCACTTCGACGTTGGCCTGTTCGAGGTTGGACTGCTGGATGTCGCCAAAGCCGTCGGTATTGGCGACGCCGTCCTGCGGCGTGCCGGAGGCCGGGGTGTCGGTGAACAGATTGTCGCCGATCGGCTGCAGGCCGGCCTTGTTGATGAAGCGGGTGAGGCCGATCTGGCCGACCGTGACAGGCGTGGTCGATCCCGGCAGCACCACCGAGACCTGGCCCTGCGGGTTGATGGTGAGGCCGGACGAACTCTGCGGCACGGTGATGGTCGGCTGCACCGGGTTGCCCTGCGAGGTGACGATGCGGCCCTGCGCGTCCATCTGGAACGAGCCGTCGCGGGTGTAGGCGTAGGTGCCGCTGGGAACCTGGATCTTGAAGAAGCCTTCGCCGCGGACCGCGACATCGAGTTCGTTGCCGGTCGGCGCCAGCGTGCCCTGGCCCATCAGCCGCGGCGTGCCGACGGTCTTGACGCCGCCGCCGATATCGACGCCGACGGGCAGGATGGTGCCCTGATCGGAGGCCTGGGCGCCGACCCGGCGGACGTGGTCATAGATCAGGTCCTGGAACGCGGCGCGCTGCTTCTTGTAGCCGGTGGTGCGCATGTTGGCGATGTTGTTGGAAATCACCTGAACGTTGAGTTCCTGTGCCATCATTCCGGTTGCTGCGGTGTACATAGCGCGCATGGAATCAATCCTCTCTTATGCCGGAACGTCGGCGAGTTTCTCGAGGGCGGTTTTGCGCATGTCGCCTTGC
>JBBQUA010000220.1:0-8876 GCA_038212905.1 Hyphomicrobiales bacterium | reverse complement strand
CGAAATCCTGTCCGCCGATCTGTCCTCGCTGGTGCTCGACCTGGCGCAATGGGGCGTCAGCGATCCGGCCACGCTGGCGTTCCTCGACCCGCCGCCGGTCCCCGCGTTGAAGGAGGCGCGCAGCCTGCTCGGCGAACTCGGCGCGCTCGATGCCGACGGCCGGATCACCGCGGAAGGCAACAGCCTGCGCGAGCTGGCGCTGCCGCCGCGGCTGGCTCGGATGATCGTGGATTCGCACCGTCTCGGCGCGGGCAAAGAAGCCGCCGACATCGCCGCCGTGCTGACCGAGCGCGGCCTCGGCGGCGACAGCGTCGATCTCGATTTCAGGCTCGATCAGTTCCGCCGCGACCGCTCGCAGCGCTCGAGCAGCGCGCGCAGCCTGGCGCAGCGCTGGGCGTCGCAGGTCGCGGCCACCGAGGGCGAGGCCGCCGAGGACACCTCGCCGTCGACCGGCGTGATGCTCGCGCTTGCTTTTCCGGACCGCGTCGCACGCAACCGCGGCAATGGCAGTTTTGTTCTCGCCAATGGCCGCGGCGCCGCGGTCGACCAGACTTCCGCGCTGGCGCGCGCGCCCTATATCGCGGTCGCCGAACTCACCGGCACGGCCGCCAACGGCCGCATCCTGCTGGCGGCGCCGATCCTGCAGGCTGACATCGAAATGCGCTTCGCCGACCAGATCGAGAGCGCGGACGAAATTTCGTTCGATCGCGGCGCGATGGCGTTGCGAGCGCGCCGCAAAAAGACCCTGCATGCCATCACGCTGTCGGAGACGCCGATGGCGCTGAAACCGTCAGCGGAAACCGCGCGCGTGCTGGCCGACGGGCTGGTCGCCGCCGGCCTCGACCGGCTGCCGTGGTCGAAGCCGGCAAAACAGTGGCGCGACCGCGTGATGTTCCTGCGCAAGGCCGAAGGCGAAAGCTGGCCGGATTTGTCCGATGACGCCCTTGCCGAGCAGCGCGAGGCGTGGCTGGCGCCGGCGCTGTACGACAAGACCGCGCTGAAGGACGTTTCGGCTGGCGATTTGTCGGATGCGCTGATGGCGCTGCTGCCCTGGGACTTGCGCGCGCGGCTGGAGCGCGAGGCGCCGACCCATTTCGAGGCGCCGACCGGCACCATGCTGGCGATCGACTACGAGGCCGAGCAGGGGCCGACCATCGCGGTCCGTCTGCAGGAGTTGTTCGGGCTCAACACCCACCCGTCGATCGCCAAAGGCGCGGTGCCGCTGGTGCTGGAGCTGCTGTCGCCGGCGCACCGCCCGGTGCAGGTGACCCGCGATCTTCCGGGCTTTTGGCGCGGCAGCTATGCGGCGGTGCGTTCCGACCTGCGCGGGCGTTATCCGCGCCATCCCTGGCCCGAAGATCCCGCCAGCGCCGCGCCGACAAGGCGGGTGAAACCGCGGGGGACGTGACGTCAGATTCCGCCGTCGTCACCCGCGCAGGCGGGTGACCCAGTACTCCGTGACATCTCGTATAGGCCGCACGTTCACGGCGTACTGGATGCCCGCCTTCGCTGGCATGACGAGCAGTAATTGGAGCGGGCAGTACGGCTCCTCACGAGATACGGCCACCCCGTTAACCCTTCACTCATCCTTTTAGCCAAAATGGCAGTCTCCGCCGCTCCCGTTCAGTCGCGGCCGGGTGGCGGATGTGGTGAGATCGCGGGTCTTCCGAGTGAGTGTGGCGTATGCGTAGCATTATGATCATGGCCGCGTTGCTGGTCGGCCTCGGCACCATCATGGCGGAGATGGCGGACAAGATGACGTCGTCGCCGGCGCTCGCCAAAAGCGTCCCCCAAAAAGCTGCCGTCGAAGCGCCGGTCCAGGCCGGCGGCCGCAGCCTCAGCATTCCGCGCGACGCCCGCGGGCATTTCCTGACCGAAGGACGGATCGAAGGCCAGCGGATCGGCTTCATGGTCGATACCGGCGCCTCCGTGGTGGCGCTGAACGAGAAGTCCGCGGCGCGGTTCGGTTTCCGCCCCAGCCGCAGCGACTACAACATGACTGTCCAGACCGCCAACGGCACCATCAAGGCGGCGCGCACGCGGCTCGCCATGGTCGAACTCGGCGGCATCGTGGTGCGCGACGTCGACGCCATGGTGCTGCCGGATGATGCCTTGTCCGAAAACCTGCTCGGCGCATCGTTCCTGTCGAAGCTGAAGCGGTATGAATACGCCAACGGCCGGCTGGTGCTGGAGCAGTAAGACGGTCATGCAAGCCGCATCGAGGGAATTTAGGACGCTGCTTGTTCACGGTTTGGGAATGAGAGGGTAATCGAGTTGATCTTTGTAACCATCGCGCTGCTTTCGCGCCAGAGGTTCCCGAGCAGCATCAGACCTGAGGCGCTTTTTCAGAGTGTCGGGCCGGATGCCCTTCTCCTCCAGGAGAGAACGCATAGACCCTCAATATCTGTGTCGCCCGCGAAACGAATGCTGCGATCGATCGCATCGAACGCGGCGCCACTTCGCCATCGGATATATCAGCCCAATCGAGATGGAGCTAAAGACAGCCTATTCCTGTCCATTTTTCCGGGGGAGATCAGATCGCGACTCCGTCCTCACAGTGGACTTCCGCCCGCCTGCTCCTCGCCGGTCTCCCGGCGGCACTCACCGTAAATCCCTGTTGCACTGGATGATTCCGAGGTGCTGATTTTCGACATTCGCGCAAGGCACTACCTGAAAGCAAGAAACTTCATCACGCAATTTAAATATCGTGACTCTTACACGCTCGTCTCTGTCCATCGGTTTTCCAATAAGCGCTATGCCTAGACCGGCATCGTCACCCGATAGCGACACCTCATCTACCCCCAAAGGAAAAACGGATAGACACTCTTTCGGCACTTCAGTCCACTGCCCATTGTGTTCAATGCGCATCGACCGTTCTAGGCCCACTCCAAGCCCTTTTTCTTCCGCGTTTTGGCTGCAAACAGGCTTGAGGGAGCGAAGTTCGATCCTCGCAAGATCCTGACCTTGTTGATTCTTGAAAGTCAGCATCGCGACATCCGGCTTGCACCAAAGGGCAGGGCTCGCTTTGCATATCGTTGAACTGGAGAAGAGAAGACACAAGGCTCCAGCTAGCGTGATCATTTTCATCGACATGCCTCAATATTTGTATCGATTCCAATCAGGCAGCCGCGGCTCCGTTGGCTTGCCGCTATGCCAATACAATCTGAACCCATCCCAAGATCCAACCCATGCTTGATAATCTGGAGCTTTCTGGGAATAAGCCTTCGCATTGTCTAGATCACCCTTACTTTCGTCCAGATCTTTCCAATGCATGTGACCACGTGCGACCGCACCGCTATCGCCAAACCCCACGCCACCGCTGAGCGCTCCGTGCTGGAACCCGCGCGCTATCTTATCGTAGTAATATAGTCCGCCGCGCTTATGAATTTCTACGCCTAACTCCGGGATAAAACCCCTGCTCTTGGCCTCTTCCGGATAATGTTGGGCACCAAGGTCTTTCATTTCCTGGAGGGCGGCATGCCATGCGCGGTCCGCGCTCTCGAAGCCGATCCCCGCATTGCGGCTCGGAAAGTCGCCACCGGCGCCTCCAAAGCGTTTGACGACAGCGCCGCCTCGATGTACCGGGGACATTACCGGTCGCCGGCCCGATGACGCCGGGTTGATCGGCTCCCGTTGCTGGCTGTTGCGGCTGGGTTTGCGGCTGTGGCTGCGCCGGTTGAGTCGGTGTCGGCGGCTGTTGAACCTGCGCCTGTTGAATTACGCCATCGTCGGCGAACGGATCGTGGTCAACTGGAACGAGCGAGTAGCCATCGAAATCCGGTTGATGGTCTACCGGCACCAGAGAGTAATCAGGCATGATGAATCACCTTTAGGTATTTGCGGACACCACCGGATGGGTCCGTGATGTGACCGCGCCCTCGCGGAGAGGGCTGGGTTGACTTTAAGTGTTGAAGGCAAGTGCTTGAAGGAATGGCTTGCGCCACGCGCGGAAGGGTCGCTTCCGGTTCGGCTTGCCCAGCGTCTTCGCCGGGCGCCCGTCTGTCGGCGCGGTCGGCCTTGGCTGTCAGCCCGGTTCGCCGCGGCGGCCAGGTTCGGCGCGCCCGGCGGTGGATTGCCTGATAGCGTATCGCGTGATTCAAAAAGCCCGCGGCGGATTTTCCGGCGCGGGCCTAATTCTTGCGACGATGAAAATATGCCGGTGATTTGCCCGACGTGTCAAAATGTTTTGCTGGATCGCTCAAAAGGCCGGACCATGCTACGTTGCATGGGGTCGTTTTGAATATTTTCGTTGAGAGGCCCATCCAGCCTAATTAATCGCCACAAACCGCTGTCCCGCCTTCCGTTGCGTCCGCGCATTCGCTATGGCTGCGGGGCTTTCCTGATCCATTTCCAGACGAGGCCATTTGAATGTTTCCGAAGCCGAAACCCGCGCTGGTTCCGAATACCTATGCCTATGAATCCGAGCCGATGGTGAAGGCGACCGGCTTTCGCGAATATGACGCGCGCTGGCTGTTCGGCAAGGAAATCAACCTGATGGGCATTCAGGCGCTGGGCATGGGCCTGGGCGCGCTGATCTCCGAACTCGGGGTCAAGCAGGAGCTCGTCACCGGGCATGATTTCCGCGGCTATTCGGCCTCGATCAAATATGCGCTGATTTCGGGACTATTGGCCTCCGGCTGCAAGGTGCACGACATCGGGCTGTGCATGACGCCGATGGCGTATTTCGCGCAGTTCGATCTCGACGTGCCCTGCGTTGCAATGGTGACGGCCTCGCACAACGACAATGGCTGGACCGGCGTCAAGATGGGCGCCAACCGGCCGCTGACTTTCGGGCCCGACGAGATGACCCGGCTGAAGCAGATCGTGCTCAACGCCGAGTTCAGGAACAAGGTCGGCGGCTCCTATCAGTTTCACGAGAATTTCCCGGCGCGCTACATCGCCGATCTGACAAAACGTCCGAAGCTGAAGCGCAAGCTGAAAGTCGTGGTCGCCTGCGGCAACGGCACCGCCGGGGCGTTCGCGCCGCAGGTGATGCAGGCGATCGGCTGCGAGGTCGTGCCGCTCGACACCGAGCTCGACCACACCTTCCCGAAATACAATCCCAATCCCGAAGACATGGAGATGCTGCACGCCATCCGTGATGCGGTACTGGCGCACAAGGCCGATGTCGGCCTTGGCTTCGATGGCGACGGCGACCGCTGCGGCGTGGTCGACAATACGGGCGAGGAAGTTTTTGCGGACAAGGTCGGTGTGATGCTGGCGCGCGACATGTCGGCGGTGACGGCGAATGCGCAGTTCGTGGTCGACGTGAAATCCACCGGACTGTTCGTCACCGATCCAGTGCTGCAAAAGCAGGGCGCGAAAGTCACCTACTGGAAGACCGGCCATTCCTACATGAAGCGCCGCACCCACGAACTCGGCGCGCTGGCGGGATTTGAAAAGTCCGGCCACTTCTTCTTCAACGCGCCGCTCGGCCGCGGCTATGATGACGGCCTGATCTCGGCGATCGCGATCTGCGAGATGCTCGATCGCGCGCCCGGCAAGTCGATGGCCGATCTCAAGGACGCGCTGCCGAAAACCTGGTCGTCGCCGACCATGTCGCCGCATTGCGCCGACGAAACCAAATATGGCGTGGTCGATGCCGTGGTGAAGCATTTCGAGGCGATGCAGCAGAGGAGCGAGAAGGTCGCGGGGCAAAACATCCGCGATCTCGTCACTGTCAACGGCGTGCGCGTCACCGTTGAGGACGGCAGCTGGGGCCTGGTGCGGGCCTCATCCAACAAGCCGGAACTGGTGGTGGTGGTCGAGAGCCCGGTCAGCGAGCAGCGTATGCATGATCTGTTCGAGGCCATGAATGTGGTGCTGCGGACGCATCCCGAGGTCGGCGCGTATAATCAGACGATTTGAGCGCTTCCGTCGCAAGCAACGCAAGCGCGATACACACTCAACTCGTCATCCCCGCGCAGGCGGGGATCCAGTACGCTGCGGCCTCTCGGCTCTACCGCTGGCGTCTCTGGAATACTGGGTCACCCGCCTGCGCGGGTGACGACAAGTTTTACGTGTGACGGCGACCGAACTACGCCGCGCGCACCGATCCGAGGAAGCTGCCGACCTCGAATTTCAGCCGTTCGGATTGCGACGACAGGCCCGTCGCGGCTTCCAGCAGCTTCGACGCCGAGCTGCCGAGATCGCTGGAAGCCTCGGCGACGCCGACAATGTTCTCATTGACCTCGCGGGTGCCGTTGGCCGCCTGCTGCACGTTGCCGGAGATCTCGCGTGTCGCCGATCCCTGCTGTTCGACGGCGGTGGCGATGGCGTTGGAGATTTCGTTGATTTCGGCGATCGTGCCGCCGATCGCCTGGATAGCGCTGACGGCTTCGCCGGTCGCCGCCTGAATACTCTGGATCTGCGACGAGATTTCCTCGGTCGCCTGTGCGGTCTGGTTGGCCAGCGCCTTGACCTCGCTGGCCACCACCGCAAATCCGCGGCCGTGCTCGCCGGCGCGCGCGGCTTCGATCGTGGCGTTCAGGGCCAGCAGGTTGGTCTGGCTGGCGATGGACTGGATCAGGGTCACGACTTCGCCGATCTTCTGGGTCCCCGCGGCGAGTCCCTCGACGACGGTGTTGGTGCGGCGGGCCTCTTCGGCCGCTTTTCCGGTGACGGTCGCGGAGCGCGTCGCCTGCTGCGCAATCTCGCTGATCGAGGCGGTCAATTGCTCGGCCGCCGAGGCCACGGTTCCGACATTGAGCGAGGCCTGGGTCGATGCGGCGGCGGCCGCCGCGGTCTGTCGCGCGGCATCCCCGCTGCTGTTGCTCATCGACGAGGACATGCCCTGCATTTCGCGGGCGGCCACCGCGACGGCTTCGACGATATGGCCGATCTTGCTCTCGAATTCGCTGGCGAGCCGGCGCATGGCCGCGTCGCGTTCCAGCCTGGCCTGCTGCTCGGCCTGGCCGCGCTCGGCGGTGGCGCGGGCCTCGGCGGCGTTTGCGGTTTCGGCTTCGGCTGTCTTCAGCGCCGTCGTCATGAACAGCTGCTCCAGCTGATAGGCTACCAGCACCAGCACGCTGGCTTCGAGGATGAGGATGCCGGCGTGAAGCACCACGCGGCCAAAGTCGGCGCCACCCGGGAAGATCGCGGCCGGGATGATGAAATTGAGCGCCAAATGGTGCAGGGCGACGGCAACGGTGCCTGCCAGGATCGGCCTGACGTCGCAATAGGCGACCAGACAGGCCAGCGCCGCGAAGAAATACATATGCATGT
This sequence comes from Hyphomicrobiales bacterium, assembly GCA_038212905.1. Taxonomy (GTDB): domain Bacteria; phylum Pseudomonadota; class Alphaproteobacteria; order Rhizobiales; family Xanthobacteraceae; genus Bradyrhizobium. The sequence goes on along the minus strand of JBBQUA010000220.1, from coordinate 1,652 downwards.
CGATCTGCCAGGGCTGGCCGGTCAGCTCCCAGGTAAACACCGAAACCCCGCCCATCAGCGCGACGGCGACCACGAGGCTGGTCGAAAGCCCGTTGCCTCCGGCGCGCCATGACAACGTAGCCGCCGCGGCGAAGGCTGTCGTGAGCAGGGTCGGCATCAGCCACGCGCCGTGCGCCATGCCGACCGCCAGCGCGATCGGAACATGCAGCCAGAGCAGCGCGATCAGCGCCTTGCTGGCGGTTTCGCGCAGAGCGTCCAGACCCTTGCTGCCAATGTCCTTGCTACCGATGTTCATGTTCAGATGTCCTTGGAGGGAGTAGTGAAACAGGCGGCGATGGCCTGAGGATCGATGGTCAGCCACGCGCCAGCCTGGCGCAAACGGCTCAGGCCTTCCTGATCGGTCGGTCTGACCACGAGAATGGCGGCAATGGCTGTCGTTCTGACGATAGCGGCGTCAGCGGAGGCCGCGGCCGCGAAAATTTGCTCGGCGTTCCACCATGGTGGAAAGGCGACGGCTACAATTTCGGCGCCGGGCCGAACCTGCAGCGAGAGTGCCGCCATCGCAACGACGCTGGCCAGCAGCAAAGCCGTGGCGTTGAGCCAGGCCGGCCAGCGAATGGACGTGATTTTCTGGTCGGGGCCCATTCGAACCAGATATCGCGACAAAGCTAATTTCGGCTAAACATTCCTCCGCCGTAGAACTACGGAGGATGCTTGCTAGCCCACTGCCGGCACCGGCAAGGCCGTCACCGACTTGATCTTCTCCATCGCAAAGCGCGAGGTGACGTTCTTCAGCGGCACCGGGCCGATCAATTTCTTGTAGAAAACGTCATAGCTCGCCATGTCCGCGACCACGACGCGCAGCATGTAGTCGACGTCGCCGGCCATGCGATAGAACTCCATCACCTCCGGCATCGCGCTGACGGCGCCGGCAAAGGTCTTGAGCCAGGCCTCGGAATGATCGGCGCTCTCGACCGAGACGAACACGGTGATGCCGAGCCCGATCTTGTTCTGGTCGACCAGCGCGACCCGGCGCAGGATGACCCCGTCGGCCTCCAGCCGCTGGATCCGCTTCCAGCATGGCGTCGACGACAGCCCGACGCGGTCGCCGATCTCGGCGACCGAGAGCGAGGCGTCTTCCTGCAGCACGGTCAGGATCTTGCGGTCGATGGCGTCGAGGCGGCGGTTGGGTTCGGTGATCGGAAGGGCAATGTCGGTCATGAGAAGAACTTTGTTCCATATGGCGCGCTGATTACCCTCGTATAGAGAAAATTCTTCTAGGACAAGCCCGCTATTGGTTGCCCCGGGCCGGGGCGGCAGGCTGGCTCTGGCTCAAAAGCTGTTCCACTTCAAGACGTTGTGGGGCGGCAAAGGCGCCACCATGACGGGTGCATTTCAGCGCCGCGGCGGCTGAAGCGAACCGCAACGCCTGCCGCAACTCCTGCTTTTCGGTGATTGCGAGGGCGAAGGCGCCATGGAAAACGTCGCCGGCGCCCAGCGTGTCCACGGTATGGACCGGGAAAGCCGGCGTCTCCTGCAGATCGCCCTGCTCGTCGAGCCAGATCGTGCCCTTCGGGCCGCGCGTCCCCGCCAGAAACGACGGCGTCAGTTTGGCAATCTTTTTCAGCGCCTCGCCGTCGTCGGCGAGGCCG
>JBBQUA010000219.1:0-8899 GCA_038212905.1 Hyphomicrobiales bacterium | reverse complement strand
GAAACAATAAATGGTGGTCAGGATCATCGCGGCAATCGTGCGCGACATCACGCCGCGACGACCTTGCAGCTTATACGCCACGAAATTTTCCTCCCGTTGGCGAACAACGCTGGGCTCGGTTCGACCTCAGGTCAAGGGATACAAAGATCAGCGGTACGCTGCCGCACCGGCTTTGTGAATCCAATAGCGCACTCGTCGTGATTTCTTTCAGATTGGGTTGTGCGTTTACCCGCGTGAATGCCGGGATCGACTCGAACTCGCCGTCGGCTTTAGAGAGTTTCAACCCCACGGCCCGCGCGGCGCCGCGCCGCTACCGCGCGGAGCGCTCCAGGGACCGCGCCGAGGCGGTTGCGCCTGACGCGCCGACGGCGCCATGGCCGATCCGGATCCGAGTTGGGCGGCGAGCCGTTGCAGCTCGGCGATCCTGTTCTCGGTCGACGGGTGGGTCGAGAACAGATTGTCCATGCCGCGACCCGACAGCGGGTTGATGATGAACATGTGCGCCGTCGCCGGATGGCGCTCGGCCTCCTCGTTCGGAATCGCGTGCGCGGCGTTCGAGATCTTGACCAGCGCCGACGCCAGAGCCAACGGTTGGCCGACGATGCGCCCCCCGAGATCGTCGGCGGCGTATTCGCGCGTCCGGCTGATCGCCATCTGCACCAGCATGGCGCCGAGCGGCGCCAGAATCATCATCGCGATCGAACCGATGATGCCGGGACCGTGGTTGTTGTCGCGATTGCCGCCGAAGAACATGCCGAACTGCGCCACCATCGAGATCGCGCCGGCGATCGTCGCGGTGACGGTCATCAGCAGCGTGTCGTGATTCTTGATGTGTGCGAGCTCATGCGCGATCACGCCGGCGAGTTCCTCGCGGCTGAGCGACTGCACCAGCCCGGTGGTGACGGCGACCGCGGCATTTTCCGGGTTACGACCGGTGGCGAACGCGTTGGGCTGCGGATTGTCCATCAGGAACACGCGCGGCATCGGCAGCCCGGCCCGTGCGGCCAGCGTGGCCACGAGATTGACGAGTTCCGGCGCGCCGCGCGCATCGACCTCATGGGCGCCGTACGTCGACAGCACCATGCGGTCCGAGTTCCAGTAGGCGAACAGGTTGGTCGCCGCCGCGATCAACAGCGCGATGGTCGCGCCGCCGGCGCCGCCGATCAGATAACCGACGCCCATGAACAAGGCCGTGAGACCGGCCAGCAGGATCGCCGTTCGAAAGTAGTTCATCATCCTCTCCCTGATGCCAGCGGCAGAGCCCGCGGCATCCAGGGATTCAGGTAGATGGCCCCGGTGCGGGTTCAAGACCGGCGGGTGCGTCGCCGCGTCGCGGCACGCGGGCGCGCGCGACGACGCCAGGTCGAGGCGATCGCCGTTGCGGCCTATGGCAGCTCAGAGAAATCCGGCGCGCGCAAGCGCGTCACCCGCATACTGGCCACAGGGGTGCAGTTTTCGATGCACGCGTTCGGCGTGGTTGCCACGACCGGCGCCATGGGCGTCTCCCTGTATTGAGGATGACGGGCCGGCGTTCAACAGCCAAGCGTCAGCGGGCCTGACCAGGCGATCCCTCATCTTGCAGTGAACATGTGGGACCGCCGGTTCAAGCCCGCTTCAAGACGCCTGACTTGTCGGCCTGTCGAGACTTAGTAGCAGACGACCCGGCCAAAGACCGGGTTGAAGACGCAGCCGCCGCGCCCACGGCCACGGCCATAGCCTCGGCCATAGCCATAGCCTCGGCCATAGCCTCGGCCGCGACCGCGACCGCGACCGCGCGCTCCGCGACCACGGCCACCACCGCGGCCGCGTTGCGCCGAAGCCTCCGTGCTGGATCCAACCACCACCAGCGCTGTCGCGCCGACGAGGCTGAAACAATAGATCCCTGTCAAGATCATCCCGGCGATCAAACGCGTCATGATGCTGCGACGACCGGTTGGATTATGCGACATGAGGTCTCCCTTCTGTAAGGGCGCGAGGCTGACCCGGGATTCGCCCGGGGTCAATGGTCAACCGACAATTGGTGCGTTGCCGTACTCAGACTTTCATTCACCGAAGTCTGCTGCGGAACTCGTTCATCCAGGGAACTCAGCCCCCGCTTGCCTTGCAGAAGATCAGTGCTGCAGCCTCACGCCGAGCATCACCACCGTCGCGTTGGTGCTGTTGCCGGGAATGCTGGAGTCGAGCCAATCGCGGCGCAGCGTGCCCTTAAGCCAGATGTTGCGATTCAGTTTGTAGATCAGGTCGCCGGAGACCGAATAGAAGCGGTCGAAGCGCGCGTCACCCTGATAGTCCCGGGTACCCCAGGTGAACTTGCCGATCGCGGTCAGCCAGCGGCGGAAATCGTGATCGACTTCCACGGTGTAGGTATTGGTCAGCACCCCGGAGACGCCGGGCACCGTGGTCTCGTCGATCGAGGTGGTAGCGAAGAATTTCGCCGTGGTCAGCGGCGTCGCCATCCACACCAGCGAGGCCGATGTCAAAAGTCCTTGCAACGGCATCAGCCGCGGATCCTGATAGGTGCGCGCCGCCCAGCCGATTGCGAGTTCACCGGTGAGGATGCGCGAGAATTCAAAGCTGGTGCCGGCGCGCACCGATCCGCCGCTGGAATTGCGCAGGTAGCCGTTGCGATCCGCCAACTGGTCATGCTGCCGGACGTTGCCGTCGATCTCGCCGAACGGTTTCAGGCCCGGTATCAGATCATAGCTGACCCGGCCGAGGCCGCCGAACTGGTTGAAGTTGCGGTCGTCATTGCTGCTCGACGTGCCATCGGTGAGTTTTGAGGCCTGATAGACGGTGCGGTCGGCCGTTGCGCCGGCGGACAGTTGCAGGCGGTTGAAGTTCTGGTCGACGCCGAAGGTGCCGCCGAGCGTCGAATAGACCGGATAGCGCGCAAGGCCGGCCTGGATGTTCGGGCTGCCGGGATTGTCGGTGGCGACGCGCAACCGGCCCTGCCCCATCAGGCGGAAGTCGCGGCTGACGTCGAGCCGGCCATCGATATGGCCGTCAAAATCCGGCCGGTCGACCACGACCGGCGCCGAGGAGATGGTGCCGTCGGTCGGCGGCGGAAAGGTGTTGCCGTAGCCGGTGAACGAGCCGCGCAGATCGGCGACCACGGCGTGGCGCTGCCAGTCGGAGACCGCGAGGAATTCCGGCGCTATCACATAGAACGGTGAACCCTTCGGCACCACGGTGCGGCGCGGATTGGTATCGAAGCCGCCGCGCAGCTCGAGCGCGGACTTGATCAGAAAGCTGCCGGCATAATCGCCGATCGCGCCGAACGGATCGTCGTCGACCTTCAGCCGCTTGCGAGGCGGCTGGCCGACCACGGTGCCGGCCATCGCGGGGGCGAGCGGCGTCTTGTTGGCGGTGTCCGACGGCGGGATCGACAGCCGCACCCGCCCGTTGGCGGGCAAAGGCAGCGGCGGCTTGCTGCCGGGACCCGGCGGCGGCTTGGGTTTGGTTTGGCCGGGATAGTATTTTGCCTTCTTCCGGGTGCGGTTGAGCGAGTCGTAGCCGGAGGTGGACGCGCCGCTGGCGGCGGGAAGGCCATAGGTCGGAATCGCTCCGATCCGCGATTTCGCAGGCACGTCCTTGTCACGCAGCCGCGCGTCATTGGCGGCATCGCCGGTGCGGTCGCTGGTCTGGGAGGTCCGGCGCAGCGGCGAATCCTGCGGCAACACAAAGCCGTCACGGGTCGGGCGGAACAGGTCGGGGGTCAGGCTCTGGGCGTGGCCGGGAGAGTTATCGAAGGCGATCAGCGCAAGGGTCAGCGCAAGACATGGCAATGGCGCGCGTAAAACCGTTACGCGCCCGCGACGGCCCCTTGCTGGACCCGACATCACGATAAAAATACTCCAACAAATTCATTCACTTAGTCGGCCGGTTCCGGGCGCGCGCGAACGCTTGCGCGGAAACGTCGTTAATGGAGTTAAAACAATTATGGTTAATGAGCCGTTGAGAACCGGGGGCCGCGTCGCATCACCGACCCGGGCGTGCTAAAGAGAGGTTCGGGGCGAACAGCCCTCCCCTTCGGAATCACGCATGGCCCATTCGAAACCGCTGATGGCAAAATCATCCGGCACCGACCCCGCGAGCGCCGCCGTCCAGTCGGGGCTGCGCACGCTCGATACGGAAGCCGCCGGCATCGCCGCGATCTCGGCCGCCTTGCAGGGGCCGCTTGGGCCGGCCTTCACCGCCGCCGTCGAGTTGATCCGCGATGCCAAGGGCCGCGTCATCGTCACCGGGCTCGGCAAGTCAGGCCATGTCGCGCGCAAGATCGCGGCGACGCTGGCCTCCACCGGCACGCCGGCCTTCTTCGTGCACGCCGCCGAAGCCAGCCATGGCGATCTCGGCATGATCACGCCTGACGACGTCATCATCGCGCTGTCATGGTCCGGCGAGCAGCCGGAGATGAAGAACCTCGTCAATTATTCCAGCCGCTTTGCGATTCCGATGATCGCAGTCACCTCCAGCGCCGCCTCCTCGCTCGGCGCCGCCGCGCGCATCGTGCTGGAGCTGCCGAAGGCGCGCGAGGCCTGTCCGCACAATCTGGCGCCGACCACCTCGTCGCTGATGCAGGCCGCGATCGGCGACGCGCTCGCCATCGCGCTGCTCGAGGGCCGCGGCTTCACCGCGCTGGAATTCGCCAATTTCCATCCCGGCGGCAAGCTCGGCGCGATGCTGAAATTCGTCCGCGACATCATGCATACCGGCGACGCCATCCCGGTCAAATCGCTTGGCGCCAAGATGTCGGACGCGCTGGTGGAGATGTCGACCAAGGGTTTTGGCTGCGTCTGCATCGTCGATGCCAATGGCGAGATCGCCGGCATCATCACCGACGGCGACCTGCGCCGCCACATGCGCCCCGATTTGATGACAGCGGATGTCGACGAGGTCATGACCAGAAATCCCCGCACCATCCCGCCCGGCATGCTCGCCACCGAAATGCTGGAGACGATCCATTCGTCGAAGCCGGCGGTGACCGTGCTGATTGTCGCCGAAGGCAGGAAACCGGTCGGCATCGTGCATGTGCATGATGTGCTAAGGGCTGGGGTGGCGTAGCACGCCGTCATTCCGGGGCAACCCGCAGGGCAGAACCCGGAATCTCGAGATTTCCCGATGTGCAACTGCACATCTGAGGTTCGCGTCTTCGACGCGCCCCGGAATGACGGTCAAGCCGCCGGAAACCTTGCCGCGCTCGCCTCCAGCGGCAGCGCCAGCCCGTTCGCCAGATACGACACGGTGCGATAGAAGCCGCACAACAGCATGATCTCCAGAATCTTCGCCTCGTCGTAATAGGCCGACAGTGCGGCGAATTCCGCGTCGCTGAGGGTGGCGCGCAGATGCAGCGCGTCGACCGCCGATAGCAGCGCCTGCTCGGCGGCGGACCAGCAGGGATCCGTGGCCTCGCCCAGCACGGTGGCGCGGACTTCTTCGTCGGTGAGGCGGGCGGCGGCGGCGAAGGCTGCGATATGGACGCCCCATTCATATTCGCAAGCCGTACGCGCGCAGGTGCGGTCGATGACGATTTCGCGCTCGCGCAGGGTCAGCGGACCACGGTCGAGCAGGCCGCCGGTGGAAAATTTCTCCCAGGCGCGCGCGCTCACGGCGATGGTGCGGAACAGGACGAGCGGCGGCGCGCCGCGCATGATGCGGTCGAACCGCTGCTGGATCTCCGGCGCGTAAGGTGGCTCAAGCGGCGCAAGGCGTGACATCGGCAACTCCCGTGCTACAATAAACGTAGCGATACGCTACATTATCTGTAGCGAACCGCAAGGGAGCCGCCGATGCCGAAACAGGGTTCAGCCATGAAAAAACGCGCCGTCCGCGGCTCGACCTCCGGCCGCCCGGTCATGGCGCTGCTCGACCTGCTGGGCCGGCGTTGGAGCCTGCGTATCGTCTGGGAGCTGCGCGACGACCGCTCGCTGACGTCGCGCGCGCTGCGCACGGCATGCGACGAGGCCTCGCCGACCGTGCTGCAGGCGCGGCTGTCCGAATTGCGCGAAGCCGGCTTTGTCGAGCTTGTCGCCGGTGACGGCTACCGCCTCACCGGGGTCGGAAAGGATCTGGCGGAGAATTTCCTGCCGCTGTACCGCTTCGCCGAGCGATGGAGCAAGCTGCGGTCGCATTGATCAGGCCGTTGCCACCGTCAGGCTGGCGCCGTCGGCCTGCACGATCTTGACCCGGCTGCCGGCCGGCGCATCGGGGCCGGCGACGCGCCAGACCGTATCGTCGATCCTGACCGTGCCCGAGCCGTCGATGATCGGCTTTTCCAGCGTGAACACCCGGCCGACCATCGCGTCGGTGCGCTTGTTGAGAAACGGGTTGCTCTGGCTGACGCCGCTGTTGCTGCGCGCGACCCGCCGCCACAGCGGCACCGCGGCGACGGCGAAAACCGCGAACATCAGGAACTGGGTCTGCCACGACGGATTGAGCGCGAACGACAACAGCCCGACCAGCAGGGCGGCGAGCCCGAGCCAGAACATGAAGACGCCGGGCGCCAGCAGCTCCAGCGCCATCAGGGCGAAGCCGAAGATCAGCCAGTTCCAGGTGCCAAGTGTGTAAAATATCCCGGTCATTTGACCCTCTAATCTTTCTCGTTACCGATCTCGACAAAACACGGACGGTGAACTCCCTCTCCCGCTTTGCAAGCGGGAGAGGGAAGAATTCGGATGCGCCAGCGTGCTCATCATCGAACCAACTTTTACCTCTGCGGCGGCACCGCCGGCGGGGTCGGGCCGGTGTTGGGCACCGACCCGCGGCGCGCGGCCTGGGCGGCAACCGCGCCTTCGCCGAAGGTCGCTTTCGCGATCTCGCCGATGCCGGCCAGCGATCCCAGAATGCTCATCGCCTCGATCGGCAGCATGATGATCTTCTGGTTCGGCGAGTCCGCGAGCTGCCCGAACGCCTTGATGTATTTGTCGGCGATGAAGTAGTTCAGCGCGGCGACGTCGCCCTTGGCAATCGCTTCAGAGACCATCTGCGTCGCCTTGGCTTCGGCTTCGGCGGAGCGCTCGCGCGCCTCGGCGTCGCGGAACGCGGCCTCGCGGCGGCCTTCGGCCTGCAGGATCTGGCCCTGCTTGGCGCCCTCGGCGCGCAGGATCTCGGACTGCCGCTGACCTTCAGCCTGCAGAATGTCGGCGCGCTTGACGCGCTCGGCCTTCATCTGGCGGCCCATCGCCTCGACCAGGTCGGCGGGCGGCACGATGTCCTTGATCTCGATGCGGTTGACCTTCAGACCCCACGGCGACACCGCCGCATCGACCACGCGCAACAGGCGCTCGTTGATCTCGTCGCGGTGCGACAGCACCTGGTCGAGATCCATCGCCCCCATCACCGAACGGATGTTGGTCATGGTCAGCACGACGATCGCCTGATTGAGATCAGACACCTCATAGCTTGCCTTGGCGGCATCGAATACCTGATAGAAGGCCACGCCATCCACCGTCACGGTGGCGTTGTCCTTGGTGATCACCTCCTGCTCGGGAATGTTGATCACCTGCTCCATCATGTTCATCTTGCGGCCGACGCGGTCGAAATAGGGAACGATGATGTTGAGGCCCGGCGACAGCGCGCGGGTGAACTTGCCGAACCGCTCGATGGTCCAGTCGTAGCCCTGCGGCACGGTCTTGACGCCGGCAAACAGCGTGAAAATAACCAGCAGCACGAATGCAATGGCGAAGATGTCAAAGCCGCTCATAAATCCTCCAAAGCCGCAAAGTCAGTTGCTCGCGGACGTGTCGTTATTTGGTCTGAAGTCCGGCCGCGCCGGTTCAGTATAACCTTTTAGATACAGGTAAGGAGGGGTTTGGCGGTCGCCAAGGGGCGCCGCCTGGACGCTGGCCAAGTGCCTCGTTTCGCTCACGAAGCCGCCAACATCACTTAATCGTCAAATACAGCGCTATATCCAGGCTCTTAAATCCAGCCCTGCAGCTCCCGCAGCACCAGCTGGCGGATCACGTCCATGCCGGGATCGCTGTCGTTCAGGCAGGGAATTGCCGAAAACTGCTCACCGCCATTGTGCTTGAAAATCTCGGCGTTTTCCTGCGCGATTTCTTCCAGGGTTTCGAGGCAATCGGCGGAAAAGCCGGGGGTCACCACCGCGATGCGGCGCACGCCGTCCCTGGCCAGCTGCTCGATGGTCTTGTCGGTGTAGGGCTGCAGCCATTCGTCGAAGCCGAAGCGGGACTGGAAGGTCAGCATCAGCTTCGAGGCGTCGAGGCCCATGCGCCGGCGCAAGGCATCGATGGTGGCGACACATTGCGCCTGATAGGGGTCGCCCTTGTCTATGTATTTCTGCGGCATGCCGTGGAACGAGGCCATGATCAGCTCCGGCTCGAACGGCAAGGTTTTCAGATGCGCTGATATCGAGACCGCCAGCGCGTCGATATATTCGGCGTCGACGTAATAGGGCGGCGTCACCCGCACCGTCGGCTGCGCGCGCATGCCGGCGAGCACGCGAAACACCTCGTCACAGACGGTGGCGGAGGTTGCGGCCGAATATTGCGGATAGAGCGGCACCACCAGCAGCCGGTCGCAGCCCTGCGCGGTCAAAGCCTCGATCCGGGACGCGATCGACGGGTTGCCGTAGCGCATCGCCCAGTCGACCACGACATGGTCATGGTCGGCGATGGCGGCGGCCAGCTTCTCCGACTGGGCACGCGTGATGGTTTTCAGCGGAGATTCGTTCTTCTCGGTGTTCCAGATCTTCAAATAGTCGCGCGCCTTGCGGCGGGGACGCACCTGCAGGATGATGCCGTTCAGCACCAGCTTCCAGAACAGCCCCTGGTTTTCGATCACCCGGGGATCGCTGAGGAATTCCCTGAGATAGACCCGCACGCCGCGCGCGTCGGCGCTGTCGGGGGTACCGAGATTGACCAGCAGGACGCCGACGCGTCCC
>JBBQUA010000218.1:0-8909 GCA_038212905.1 Hyphomicrobiales bacterium | reverse complement strand
CGAGGTGATTGTCCGTCAGATGCTGCAGAAGGTGGAGATCACCGACCAGGGCGAGACCGACATGATCTCGGGCGAACAGATCGACAAGATCGAGTTCGACGTGATCAACGCCAAGGCCAAGGAAGAGGGCAAGAAGATCGCTACGGGAACGCCGGTGCTGCTCGGCATCACCAAGGCGAGCCTGCAGACCCGCTCGTTCTTCTCGGCGGCGTCGTTCCAGGAGACCACCCGCGTGCTCACCGAAGCCGCCGTCAACGGCAAGGTCGACCCGCTGGAAGGGCTCAAGGAAAACGTCATTGTCGGCCGGCTGATCCCGGCGGGCACCGGCGCCTCGATGGCCAAGATCCGCGAAGTCGCCGTCAAACGCGACAAGCTGATCCTCGACGAACGCGAAAAGCAGGCCACCATCGTGCCCGCGGCTCCGGAAGTCGAACCGCTGGCGCTGCCGCCGGCGGAACCGGCGGAATAAGGTCTCCCGGACTCACAATGTCATGAAAAAGGCCGGCGAAAGCCGGCCTTTTTTGCTGCTTTTCGCTATTCTCGCGCTGCAAACCGCTTTGTTCATCTTCCCTTCAGTGTCAAAAGCGCTTTAGCTAGGGTGAGTTAGACCGGGTGCTTCGCGAACCGCGGGCGGCCCGCCTGGGCGACGGAAAACCATATGCTGGATCTTGCAATCGTTGGCGGCGGCCCGGGCGGGTTGATGAGCGCCTGGTATCTGAAAAAGAAGCTCGGCGAGCTTTGCCGCATCACCATCTATGAGGCTTCCGACCGGGTTGGCGGCAAGATTCTGACGCGGAAGTTCGATTCGGCCCCGGCGATGTACGAAGCCGGCGTCGCCGAGATCTACGACTACTCGATGACCGGCCCGGATCCGCTGCGCGAACTGATCCAGCATTTCGGCCTGCAGACCATTCCGATGGATGCCGAGCAGGTCCAGCTCGATGGCGAGTTGCTGAACGACGTGCCGGGGATGCGCCGCAAATACGGCGCCAGGACCGCCGACGCGATCGTGGCGTTTCGCAAGCGCTGCTCGGATTTGATCTCGCCGGTCGAATATTACGAAGGCGTCGGCGCGCATGACAACGAGCACCCCTGGGCCTACATCTCCTGCGAGGAGCTGCTCGACAAGGAAGTCGACGATCCCATCGCAAAACGTTTCCTGAAGGTGATGTCGCGGTCGGATCTGGCCACCGAGAGCCACAATACCAATGGCCTCAATGCGCTGAAGAACTTCGTGATGGATGTCGACGGCTACATCGGCCTGTATTCGATCCAGAACGGCAATGAGCAGTTGATCGACTGCCTGCGGTCCGAGGTCAGCGCCGACATCCAGCTCAATCACCGCGTGCTCAAGGTCGGCAAGACCGAGTCCGGGCGCTACCAGCTCAACATGATGAACGGCAAGGGCCCGGAGACCCGGGATTTCGACCTGGTGCTGATGTGCCTGCCGCATTCCTGGCTCTCGACCATGCGCTGGGACGGCGAGCAGCTGCGCAAGTCGATGGTCAAGCACGTCGCCTATTTCGACCGCCCCGCGCATTACCTGCGGGTGTCGCTGCTGTTCGACACGCCGTTCTGGGGCGAAAAGATCCCGGGCGCATGGTTCATGTCGGAAGCATTCGGCGGCTGCTGCGTCTACAATGAAGGCGCCCGTCACGATGTCGGCAAGCACGGCGTGCTGAACTGGCTGATCGCCGGTTCCGACGCACTGGCGTTTGCCAATCTCAGCGATCAGGAACTGATCGACGCCGCGTTGAAATCGTTGCCATCAGCGCTCGGCGACGCGCGCGCGCATCTGATGGAGGGCAAGATCCATCGCTGGCTGTCGTCGGTGAATGCGCTGCCGGGCGGCATGCCGGCGCGCGACGTCATGACCAATCACCGTCCCGAGCCGAAGCAGCATCCCGGCCTGGTCGTGGTCGGCGACTACCTGTTCGACTCGACGCTGAACGGACTGCTGGATTCCTCCGATGCCGCCACCGACATCATCGTCACGGAGATGATGCGGTTGCGCCGCGCGCGCGGCGACGGCAGCACGCCGGCATCCGACAAGATCGACCGCGAATATTTCGAGAATTATCGTGGGCTCGGGCCCTATAGCGAGGTCTGGAACCAGTTCACCGATCCGGCCTACCTGACCGACCTCATCAAGATCGTCTGGAACAGGGCCAGAGGCTACAAGCTGCTGGTAGCCGGCTCCGCCAGCGGCGAGCTGGTGGGAGCGCTGCGCGGGCGCGGGATCGATGCCTGGGGCATTGAGAACAACCGTGCGATCCACGCCCGCACGCCGAAGGAACTGAAGAAGTTCTGCAAGCTCGGATCGATCGTCGATATGCCGTTCAAGGACGCGGAATTCGACTTCGTGTTCGAGACCAGCCTGTGCCATGTCTCTGCAAAGCAGGTTTCCCGTGCGATTCGTGAACTGAACCGCGTGGTGAAGACCGGCCTGGTGTTTGGCTCCGTGACGTCGGACATGGCGCCGGCGCTGATCGACCGCTACGACCTGCTGCGGGGCGTCAAGAAGCTCGGCACCTGGTGGGAATGGTCGGAGCTGTTCTTCGGCAACGGTTTCGACCTGTCGATGCACCGCCGCGACGTCACGGACGCGCTCTGGGCGGCGACGCTGGCGGCCAACAAGGGTCCCGGCCAGTGGTATGCGGACTCCGACAGCCTGCGTTACTCGTTCTTCGACAAGGTGGAAGCCGACGATTAAGCGAACTACCGGCCTTCCAATTATTTCGCCGAACGCATATGGATCGCATGGGATCGCGGCCATGACTCGCTCGGCCGCCTCGCTCGATTTTGCGGTCATGCCGGCCGTGCAGCATCGGTTGGTTTAATGGCGCCCAAGCCTCCTTCATCGGACGATCCGAAGCCTGCCGCCGCTGGCGATCCGGCTGCGCCGGAGCTTGCCGAAAAGCTGGCAGCGGACGCCGGGGGGGCCCATCGCCCCGTCGGCGACAAGCCGGGCAAGCCGGCCAAGCCAACCGAGCATGACGAGATAGATGACGAGGATGATGATGATGAGGATCTCGTCGTCTATACCGCGCAGGAAGCCGCCGGCGCGTTCGCGACGATCTATGCCTTCGTCCAGCCGTTTCTGAAGAACTACAAGAAAATGCTGGCATTCGTCAGCATCGGCGTCGTGGTCGAGACGCTGTTCAACGTCATCATGCCGCTGAGCCTCAAATTCCTGATCGACGATGCGCTCGGCGAGGAGGATTTCCAGGCGCTCTACACGATCCTCGGGGTGTTGGCGGTAGCCGGCATCATCACCTCGATCGTCGCGATATGGTATGAGCGATGGGACGCCAAGCTCGCGGCATCTCTCATCGCCGACGTGCGATCGCGCCTGTTCGGTCACGTGCAGGATTTGCCGTCGGGTTATTTCGCGCGGACCCAGCGCGGCGAGATTCTTTCGCGGTTTTCCATCGACCTTTCGGCCTTTGAGACTTCGATCAAGAGTTTTGCCAACAGCGCGGCATTGCCGTTCCTTGAGCTGATCGCCGGCATTATCCTGATGCTGTTCCTGAACTGGCAACTCGCCGCGGTGGCGCTGCTGGTGTTTCCGATCACGTTGATCGGCCCGCGGCTGCTGACGCCGAAGGCGGTGCAGGCGAATTACGAGCAGAAGATCCACGAATCGTCGCTGCTCGGCATGGTGCAGGAAAACGTCGCGGCGCAGGCGGTGGTCAAGGCTTTCAGCCTGCAGCGCCGCGCTTTCGGCTGGTTCCGTTTGCGCAACAACCAGGTTCGCGACAAGACCGCTTCCGCGGTGTTTCTCTCGACCATGGTCGAGCGCTCGGTCACGATCTCGGTGTTGTTGCTGCACCTCGTCGTGCTCGCGATCGGCGCCTATCTTGCCACCAAGGGGCAGATTACGGTCGGAACCTTCGTGACGTTCGAGAGTGCATTCTGGGAGGTGTCCTACAACATTGCCCATTTGATGCATTTCATTCCGGTGTCGATCCAGTCGGCGGCGGCGGTGCGTCACATGCAGGAATTGCTGGACGAGCCGACCCGTGGCGCCGATCGCGCCGGCGCCCCCGACCTGCCGCGCATCACCAACGACATCACCTTCGACCGCGTCTCGTTCAAGTACGAGGGCTCCGAGACGCCGGTGCTCGACAATCTCAGTCTCAAGCTCAATGTCGGCAAGACCATCGCGATCGTTGGCCCCAGCGGCTCCGGCAAGAGCACGCTGCTGAACTTGATCCTTCGCCTCTACGTGCCGGATGAGGGGCGCCTGACCATCGATGGCGTCGATATCCGCAAGGTGACCCGCGAATCCCTGCGTAGCAGCATGGCGGTGGTGTTCCAGGAAAACATGCTGTTCAACATGTCGATCCGGGAAAACATCCGGCTCGGCAAGGAAGGCGCGACCGACCAGGAGGTCGTGGAGGCGGCGAAGAAGGCCGAGATCCACAGCTACATCATGAGCCTGCCGGAGAAATACGATACGGAGGTCGGCGAGCGCGGCGATACGCTGTCGGGCGGGCAACGCCAGCGCATCGCAATCGCCCGTGCGGTCGTCCGCGATCCCTCGGTGCTGCTGCTCGACGAGGCGACCTCAGCGCTCGACCAGACCACGGAAGCCGCCATCAACAAGACGCTGATGAAGTTGGCCCAGGGCCGCACCATGATCTTCTCGACCCACCGGCTGACATCGGTGGTCGAGATGGACGAGATCATCGTGATATCGGGCGGCAGGGCGATCGAACGCGGTTCGCACCAAAAACTGCTCGCCGCCAACGGCGTCTATCGCAGGTTGTGGGACGACCAGGGCCACAAGCCGCATAGCGCGGCCGATCAGGCCGGCGACGATGATGACGATGATGACGACGACGAGGATTGAGTCGGAAATCGCGAAAGCAGGTTCAGGCGATTTTCCCGTGACGGGGCTGCGCATCCGGTCGCGCGGCTGGATGTTGCGGAACTGATCCGGCGGAAAGCCGATTGCCTATCGATCTCAAGACGCCCTTCGACAACCGGGCGACAAAGCGTACCCCGCGCTGCGCGCGCCAGGACAGGCCGTCGTCGATCGACAGCGAACGCAGGTGATAGGCCTTGGCGAGGCAGCGCGCCTCGCACGCTGTCTTCTCCGGATCGTCGTAGAACGCGGCAAGCTTCTGGGCGTCCATGCCCTCGGTCGCCAGCCATTGCGGAATGTAGACGTTGCACAATCGCTCGACGTCGGTGAATACCTTGGTGGCGCCGGTCCCTGCCGCGGGGCAGGAGGTCGAGAAAGCGTCGCCGGCCAGCACGATCCCCGGCTGCAGATAGCCATCGGTGACGCAGAGATCGGCCGGCCTGATCTTGACCGGCCCGGTCACTCTGAATTCGCCCATCATGCGCTGCAGACCGGGCATCAGCGCGCACATGGTTGCTTCCGGCGCCTGCTTAAACCGCGGGAACCACGGGTCGGCCATGTCGCGGTACACCATCAGATTGGCGCGCATCCTGGCGCCGACCGGAAATATCGTCAAATACGCCATGCGCGCGCTCGATCGGCGTGGCCAATAGGTCAGTGCGGGGAAACCGAAAGCCGCGCGGCCGACCGGCTCGAGGTCGAAGCCCAGCGTGATCGAATGGCATTCGCTGATGACACGGCGCTTGATACCGAGCGTGTGCCGAAGGCCGATGTTGAGGCCGTTGGCAAGGACGACCAGCCGCGCCGAGATTTCCTCGCCGCTCGATAGCTCGATCCTCTGCCGTTCCGGGCTGTTGGCAATGCGGGAGGCCTTGGCGTGGATCGTCGCGACATCCCGCGGAATTTGTCCGCGCATGGTATTGACCAGTGTGTCGTACATGATCCCGTGCTGGTCGCTGGCCTTCCTGGCGACCACAATTCCATAGCGCGCTTCCCACACCTCGCCGTCGAGCGTGGCGGCACGCAAGGTCGTCTCCGCAAGACCGGTCCTGCGCAGCAGATCGAGCTGTTCGCCGCCCAGCTTTTCGCAGCGCAGTTCGGGCGGATAAGACGTGTGAGGGTCGATCAGGACCGCCGGAATGCCGGCGCGTCCCAGCATCGCCGCGGCGGTCGAGCCGGCGAGACCGCCGCCGACGATTGCAACATCCGTATACCGCATACCTTTGCCTCGGGGCCGAACCTCCTATCCATGCGCCGCAAAGCGGAAATAAAGCCTGAAAGGAAAGCTCCGATAAAGCCGATCGCTTGCCGACAGACCCTGCCGCTTAACCGAAAAGCAATGTCAGAAGAACAAGATCGCCGCCGCGACGCGGCCGCTCAAAGCATTGGTCCGATGATTTCGGTAACGATTGGTTCACCTAACTCCGACATCGGCCCGCTATGGGACGATCTCGTCCGGCGTGCCTCCTCGAACGTCTTCATGAATCCCGCCGCGCTGATGGCGGCCGAAGACACCGGCTTCGCCCGCATCCAGATGCTGCTGGCCTGGGAGGAGGGCGACGGTCCACGCAAGCTGGTTGGGGTCTGGGCGCTGCAATCGCGCAAGGTCGTGCCGTTCTGGCCGAGGGTGCTGGAAGCGCTGCCTTATAGCTACGCCTTTCTGTCCGGCCCTGTCGTCGATTTCGCCTGCGTCGATGGCGTGATCGCGGCGTTCTTCGCGGCGATCGCAGCCAGTCGGTCGCTGCCGAAGGTCCTCAGCCTGCCGTCGCTCGACGCGGAGTGTCCAAGCTATCCCGCGATGCGCCGGGAACTGGCCAGCCGCGGTATTGAGCCCTTGATGCTCTCGGAAACCGCCCGGCCTTTCGTGAGCCCGGGGTTTGGCATCAAACGGTTCGGCTCCACGCGCAAGAAGTTGCGGCAGGACTGGAACAGGCTGTCGGCGCTCGGCACCGTCGATATCGTGAACGCCCGGACGCTGGACGATGCCCTGCAGGCTTTTGAGAGCTTTCTGGCACTTGAAAAGGCCAGCTGGAAGGGCGATCGCGGCACTGCGCTGCTCTCCAATCCCCGTGATGCCGCCTTCGTCCGGCGGCTATTCAGGAACCTGGCGGCACATGGCAATGCCTCCGTCGCTTTGCTGCGGGTCAACGGCGAGGCGATTTCCGCGCAGGTGCTGATGTATTGCGGCACGACCGCCTACACATGGAAAACCGCATTTGACGTCAATTTCGGCAAGTATTCGCCAGGCGCGCTGTTGATCGACAAGATCACCGACGAGCTGTTCGCCGGATCTGGGATCGTGGCGATCAATTCCTGCGCCGCGGAAGCAAGCTTCATGGGGCAATTGTGGGCCGGGCGGCGATCGATGGTCGATTTGCTGCTGGATATTGGCCCGGAAAAATCGCTCGGCTACCGAATCGAAGCTGCCCGGCAGCTCGGTTATCAGCGCTTGCGCGGATGGCGTGAGCGGTTTCGGCACTGGCGCTCAACGCCGCGGCCGAAGAAACCGGGCATCGCATTGCCGCAGTGAGAGCAAGCGTTTATTTTACCCGGGTAATATTAGCGTTCGGCTGATTCTGCCTCCGTCCGCGGGGGCGGGGGAGGAGGCCGTCACGCGGATGCGCAGAGATTCGCTGTCATCTGTCTTCCCAGGCGGCGATTCCAGCGTGGGTTGAAACTCACGCACACGCCAGTTATGCATATGCCGCAGGCGTTTCTTTCGCTGTCGTTTCGCCTTGACTTGGCCAACCTCCGTCGATAAAACCCGCGCACTTGACGACAGGCGGTGAGCGACGCCAGAGTCGGAACGGATCACCCTTCTTCATCCCTCGGGATCGAGACGGGCACCAACCTCGACGAATGCCGCTCAAACGCTGTCGATGATAGCTAGGCACTGCCAGGACGATCTTGGTTCTCTTGAGCAAGTTCTCTCGAGATTAATTTCGGATGCATGACCTCGGTAGCCGATTGAACAGCGCGAGCTGATCGATCACGACCGCGGTCCTCTGTGGCGTGAAGCGCTTTCCGCTCAGCAATGAGTAGTTGGCGCGATTTCGCTTTGCGCGGTCGTTTCCGCGTGAGTCGATCGGATGGGACTGATGTCCCGAATGAATTTGCGGAGCCGATAACGGTTTCGCGTGAACGATAAGGGCGAAGGCTGACATGCCGACGATCAACCAGCTGATCTCAAGTCCGCGCGTCGTACAGAAGTCGCGCAAGAAGGTGCCGGCGCTGCAGCAGTCGCCGCAGAAGCGCGGCGTCTGCACGCGCGTTTACACCACGACGCCGAAGAAGCCGAACTCGGCGCTTCGTAAGGTCGCAAAGGTGCGCCTGACCAACGGCTTCGAAGTCATCGGCTACATTCCGGGTGAAGGCCATAACCTTCAGGAGCACTCGGTGGTGATGATCCGCGGCGGCCGCGTCAAGGATTTGCCCGGCGTGCGTTATCATATTCTCCGCGGCGTCCTCGATACCCAGGGCGTCAAGAACCGTAAGCAGCGTCGTTCGAAGTACGGCGCGAAGCGTCCGAAATAATCGGGAACAGATAGATGTCTCGTCGCCATTCTGCTGAAAAGCGTGAAGTGAACCCGGATCCGAAGTTCGGGAACATTATCATCACGAAGTTCATGAACTCGGTCATGTACGACGGCAAGAAGTCTGCCGCCGAGAGCATCGTCTATGGTGCCCTCGAAATGATCGAAGCCAAGACCAAGCAGGGTCCGCTGCCGGTTTTCGAGCAGGCCCTGGAAAACGTGATGCCGACCATCGAAGTTCGTTCGCGCCGCGTCGGCGGCGCCACCTATCAGGTGCCGGTCGAAGTCCGCAGCGTGCGCCGCCAGGCGCTCGGTATCAGGTGGATCATCACGGCTGCGCGCGACCGCAATGAAAAGACGATGACGGAGCGGCTCTCGGCCGAGCTGCTCGACGCATCGAATGGCAGGGGAAACGCCGTCAAGAAGCGGGAAGATGTGCATCGGATGGCTGAAGCCAACCGCGCCTTCTCGCACTATCGCTGGTAACGGCGAAACAACGGATTTTA
>JBBQUA010000217.1:0-8964 GCA_038212905.1 Hyphomicrobiales bacterium | reverse complement strand
GCCGGTGTCAGGCTCGATACGGTCGGCAGAGAGTGCGGAGAATCAAGATTTGCGCGCGAGTCTTTCGGCCAGAAATTCGCGAACCCGCGAAGGCTCGACGTCGTTGGCAATCACGGCGCGTCCGACCGCCTCGAGCAGGATGAACGTGAGGCGGCCGCGCTTGACCTTCTTGTCCTGCGCCATCAGCGCCATCAGCGCGTCGGCATCGGCGAGACCCTCCTGGGCAAATCCGGCGATGTCCTGCAAATGGGTTGGCAGACCCACTTCGGCAAGGTGATGCTTGACGCGCGCCGCCGCCGATTCCGGGATCATGCCGAGCCGGACAGAAAACTCCGCCGCCAGCACCATGCCGACGGCAACGCCTTCGCCATGGAACAGCCGGTCCGAGAAGCCGGTCGCGGCCTCCAGCGCGTGCCCGAACGTATGGCCTAGATTGAGCAGCGCGCGTTCGCCGTTCTCGCGCTCGTCGCGCGCCACGATCGCGGCTTTGGCGCGGCAGGAGGTGGCGATGGCATGCTCGCGCGCCGCGCCGCCCTTGAAAATATCGGTATGATTGGCCTCCAGCCAGGCGAAGAACGCTTCGTCGCCGAGCACGCCGTATTTGGCGACCTCGGCATAGCCGGAACGGAACTGGCGTGGCGACAGCGTATCGAGCACCGCGGTGTCGGCGACCACCAGCACCGGCTGGTGAAACGCGCCGAGCAGATTTTTGCCCTGCGGCGAATTGATCCCGGTCTTGCCGCCGACGGACGAATCGACCTGCGCCAATAGCGAGGTCGGCACCTGCACGAAATCGACGCCGCGCCGCAGGATCGCCGCCGCGAAGCCGGCGAGATCGCCGACCACGCCGCCGCCCAGCGCGATCACCAAATCGTTGCGCTCGATCCTGGCCGCGATCAGCGCCTCCGAGACCTCAGCGAGACCGGCATAGGTTTTCGAGCCTTCGCCCTCATCCACGACGATCCGCGACGAGGCGATGCCGGCGTCCGACAGCGAGGCCTCGGTTTGCGCCAGCCAGTGTTTGGCGACCGTGCGGTCCGTCACGATGGCGGTGCGGGCGCCCGGCCGCAACGCGGCAACGCGCCTTCCAAGGGATTGCAGCACATCGCGGCCGATGACGATGTCATAGGTGCGGTCGCCAAGCGCGACGTCAACGATGACGGAGTCGGAATGCTTCAGCGGCGCGGTCATGGTGTGGCACTCAATGCGCTGGAGCTCTGCCTGGACCCGTCGCCGCGCAACCACGCATGCAAGGCATCGAGGCACTCGTCGACGATTCGTTCGTGCGGCACGTCGCGCGACCAGATCGTCAGATCGGCGCGCTGATAGACCGGTTCGCGTTCCTCGATCAGGCGCCCGATCGTCGCTGCCGGATCGGCGGTCTGCAGCAGCGGGCGATCGGCGCGGCGCTTGACGCGTTTCATGATGATTTCGGCATCGGCCTTGAGCCAGAGCGAGACCGCCTTGTCGCCGATGCGGTTGCGGGTTTCCTCGCGCATGAAGGCGCCGCCGCCGGTGGCGATCACGGCGGGACCGCCGTCGAGCAGCCGCGCGATCACCCTCGCCTCGCCATCGCGGAAATGCGGCTCGCCATGGGTTTCGAAAATATCGGGGATCGACATCCCGGCAGCCGCCTCGATCTCGGTATCGGCGTCGAGGAACGGCAGATGCAGCCGCGCCGACAGCCGCCGTCCGATGGTCGATTTTCCGGCCCCCATCATGCCGACCAGCACGACCGAGCGCGTTCCCAGCGCCGAAATGATTTCGGCCTCCTGGGATGCGCCGGTGCCGGCAGGGTGGGCTGTCTCGGGCATCAAATTGCTCATTTCGCCGCGGATGGCCGCGTTCCGCGCCACCTATACTACCCCCTCCGATCCCGTTGCCAGAGACTCTTGCAACGGAGGGACGAACATGTTGGTAGTCGGCCCCCCGATGATTTCAATGGTTAATTCGCCGCCTGAGGCTCCCTGATGCCCAGCCTGTTCCGCTTTCTGACGGTCGTCGCCGTGCTCGGCGGAATCGTCTATGGCGTGGTTTTCGCACTGGCGAATTTCGTCAATCCGAAACCGCGGGAAATGAGCGTCACCATCCCGGCAGACAGGTTCCTCAAGAAATAGGCGCTAGGGTGGGCGGATGCGTTCCAAAACCTCAGATGCCAAGCTGATCAATCTGTTCCTCGACATGCTCGCGGCCGAGCAGGGCGCCGGCGACAATACGCTGGATGCCTACCGCGGCGACTTGACGGATTTCCAGGGGTTCCTGTCCGGCAGCGGCAGGGGCTTTGCCGACGTCGAAACCGAGGCGCTGCGCGACTACCTCGCCGACCTCGATACACGCGGCTTCAAGTCGTCCAGCGTAGCGCGCCGGCTGTCGGCGCTGCGGCATCTGTTTCGCTTCCTGCTCAACGAGCGGATCCGCAGCGACGATCCCGCCGCCATCCTGTCCGGCCCGAAGCGCGGCCGCGGCCTGCCCAAGGTGCTGTCGATATCGGACGTCGACCGGATGCTGACGCACGCCAAGCAACTCACGCAAGCGCCGGAAACCTCTGCGCCGCAGCGGCTTCGCGCGCTGCGACTATATTGCCTGCTGGAGGTGCTGTACGCCACCGGCCTGCGGGTCTCGGAACTGGTGGCGCTGCCGCGCTCGGCGGCGCAGCGCGATGCCCGTATGATCGTGGTGCGCGGCAAGGGTGACAAGGAACGGCTGGTGCCGCTCAACGAGGCGTCGCGGCAGGCGATGGCGGATTATCTCGCCGCGACGGATGCGCTGAAAACCGAGAAGAAGAAAAACGCCGCCAACTCGAAATGGCTGTTTCCGTCATTCGGCGAGAGCGGGCACCTGACCCGGCAGCACTTCGCCCGCGACCTCAAGGAGCTCGCGGCGGCGGCAGGCCTCGCGCCGCGGCTGGTCTCGCCGCATGTGCTGCGTCATGCGTTTGCGAGCCATCTGCTGCACAACGGCGCCGACCTGCGCATCGTGCAGACGCTGCTCGGCCATACCGATATCTCGACCACGCAGATCTACACCCATGTGGTGGAAGAGCGGCTGAAGAGCCTGGTGCGCGACCTGCATCCGCTGGCGGAGAAGTAGCGTCGCACTTTGCCGCCTTGACTTCGGCGCCTTCTCCCCCGAAACAGCCATCTCCCGCCCGCGACCCTTAACGCGTTTAAAGCGAAACGGGCCCCGATTTGCGTCGGACTGCACGCTAAGCGATTGAATTTGCGTGATTTCTCCACGCCCCGGAAACCGCTTCGCATCCACGCCGCTTCGTCCTTATATTGCCTGGATGCCGGATCACATGCGCAGCACCTATCTCGATTTCGAAAAGCCCGTCGCCGAACTCGACTCCAAGGTCGATGAACTGCGCGCGCTGGCGGCCACCGGCAGCGACATCGGCGAGGAAATTTCGCGGATCGAGGAGAAGGCCGCCGAGGCGCTGACCGACCTCTATGCCAACCTGACGCCGTGGCAGAAGACGCTGGTGGCGCGGCACCATCAGCGCCCGCATCTGACCGATTTCATCGACGCGCTGATCACCGAATTCACCCCGCTCGCGGGCGACCGCAAGTTCGGCGAGGATGAAGCGCTGGTGGGCGGGTTCGGCCGCTTCCGCGGCGAGAGCATCTGCGTGATCGGCCAGGAAAAGGGCGCCACCACCGAATCCCGCATCAAGCATAATTTCGGCATGGCGCGCCCCGAGGGCTACCGCAAGGCGGTCCGGCTGATGGAGATGGCCGACCGGTTCGGCATTCCCGTGTTGTCGCTGGTCGATTCCGCCGGCGCCTATCCCGGCATCGGCGCCGAGGAGCGCGGCCAGGCCGAGGCGATTGCGCGTTCCACCGATGCCTGCCTGGCACTCGGGGTCCCCAATGTCGCGATCATCACTGGCGAGGGCATGTCGGGCGGCGCCATCGCGATCACGACCGCCAACCGCGTGCTGATGTTCGAGCACGCCATCTACAGCGTGATCTCGCCGGAGGCGGCGTCCTCGATCCTGTGGCGCGACGGCACCAAGGCGCAGGAAGCCGCGACCAGCATGAAGATCACGGCGCAGGACATGCTGCGCTTCGGCGTGATCGACTCGATTTTGAAGGAACCCGCCGGCGGCGCCCATCGCGACCCCGCCGCCATGATTGCGACCACCGGCGACGCCATCGAGCAGGCCCTCAACGATTTGCGCAACCTCGACCCCGGCATGATTCGCCAGCAGCGCCGGCAGAAGTTCCTCGATATCGGCCGCAAGCTGGCCTGAGGCTGGATTCCGACGGAAGGTGGTCGCCAAGCGGCCCCATCGTTAAAATCGGGCTTTTTTCGGAATCCGCCATTTCCGCCGCAATTAGGCCCGGACATCGATATTTAACCTCTGTTGACCATGCCTGACGGGGAACCCTCCGGGAGGCCGTCGTCGGCTTGCGACCAGGGGACCCAAAGGGTAGTATTTTAGTCAATGGATTCAGGACATGGACGCCATGTTTGCGGTGCGAAAATTGCGCTTTGAATTGTCCTTGGGGTGTGGAGTTCCGCATTGATTTATCGCTCGCTGGTTCGCGCGCTCATCACCTCGGCCGCGCTCGCGGCCGGTGTGCTGCTGGCCGGCTGCAACAGCGACCAGATCTCGCTGGCGAATAACGCCAAGGCCAACCAGCCGGTCTCGCCGAAACTGGTTGCCGACATGACGGCGAAGGACATGGACCCGCAGTCGCCGATGCTGGTCCGGATCTTCAAGCAGGAAGCCGAGCTCGAGGTCTGGAAGCAGGATCGCTCCGGCCGCTTTGCGCTGCTGAAGACCTATCCGATCTGCCGCTGGTCGGGGGACCTCGGACCCAAGGTCAGGGAAGGCGACCGCCAGGCCCCGGAAGGCTTCTATTCCATCAGCCCGGCGCAGATGAACCCGCAATCGTCGTTCTATCTGTCGTTCAATACCGGCTATCCCAATGCCTTCGACAAGGCCTTGGGACGCACCGGATCGCAGTTGATGGTGCATGGCGATTGCTCGTCGCGCGGCTGCTACGCCATGACCGACGAACAGATCGCGGAAATCTATTCGCTGGGGCGGGAGTCCTTCTTCGGCGGCCAGCGCGCGTTCCAGCTGCAGGCCTATCCGTTCAAGATGACGCCCATCAACATGGCGAAACATCGCAACAACCCGAACATGCCGTTCTGGAAAATGATCAAGCAGGGCTGGGATCATTTCGAGGTGACGCGGCAGGAGCCGAAGGTCGATTTCTGCGAGAGGAAATATGTGTTCGACGCCGCCAAGGCGCCGGATGCCAAGCGTGATCCGGTGTTCGATGCTTCGGCCAAATGTCCGGTTTACGCGGTCCCCGAGGAGGTCGCCGACGCCGTCCGCGAAAAGCAGCAGCAGGATCAGGTCGAGACCGCCAAGCTGATTTCGAAGGGAACGCCGGTCGCGCGGATGAATACCGGCATCGACGGCGGCATGCACCGGGTGTTTGCCGCCAAGCTGCCCGAGGCCTCGACCGGCCTGTCGGAAGGCGGCGAGGGCCAGGGGCTGTCGCTGGCGGCCATTTCCCGCGCGCCCGGCACCATTCCGGCCCATGTCAATCCGCCGCGCGGATCCGTGTCATCGCCCGAAGAGCCGCTGGCGGCCTCCTTGGCTACGCAGCCTCAAGCTCCGGCAACCCGTGTAGCGGCGGCGACGCCGCCCGAAAAATCCGACGGCTTCTTCTCCGGTCTGGCGCGCAAGGTCGGCATCGGCGGAGCGGAAACCACTGCGACCACCAAGCCCGCGCCCGCCACCAAGCCGGCCCCGGCCCCCGCCAAGCCGAGGGTCGTTGAGACCCGGCGCCACGAACCGCCGCGCCCCGAAGCATCAGTGCCGAAGGTCGCTGCCGCGCCGAAACCGGCCGACGTCAGGCCGCCGCTGAAGCCGTCGCTGTCGGACACATCAGCGCCCGCCCCCATGGTCGCCGGTTCACAGCCGATCGTGCCGGCGAACTCGTTCGACAGCCGCTTCTCGGCGGTAAGGTAACAACCACGCAGAGGTCGGGTGGGCGCAGGCGCAGCGTGTGCGCCTGCCATCATTCAATTCGTACTGAAGAGACTCTGGCGGGCCGCGCGAATTGAGCCTGCACCGACGTCGACGCTTCCGCGAAATGCGGTTCTCCGCGCACCGCTTTGCGGATCACTTGCAGTCCGTCGGCCGTAACAACGATGTCGCCTCGGCGTAGAGTCTCGTCATCTTCGATTTTGATCTTGGCCAATCCAACCTTGTCTTTTCCATTGCAAGTGCAGCCGTCGACCAGTTCCGTTCGGTATCGACGGGCATTGGCAAGTGCGGAGCAAGGCTTTCCTGCACGCGAATAGGCGCTATCGATCGAACGGCCATAGAACACCCCCATCTCGCTCGCGGGACAAAGGCTGTCGCAGCCTTCGGATTTGATTCGGAACCACCGGCGCTGCCCAAGGCCGACCTGCCGTAGTGATGAAGCGCTCGATTTAAGGTCGAGCTGCGTGAAGTCCATTCAAGTGCCGCGCGCAACTTTGCACTGCAGCAACAGCCCTGCAACTGGCGGTAGATCGGTAGTAAGCCGGCACTCGGTAAAAATCGCCGTTTGGCCCGGCTGCGGCACCAAGTATGTCGCGATCATGCCATCATCAAATGAACAGCATATCACCACCTTCTAATGTAGCAATATCTAAATATTACCACGCGATGTACCGCTGGTCTGTACGTGCGACAACGTAAATGGTGTAATTCGACTTGAAAAGTTGGCACGGCCCGTCAGTGACGGGTCAGCAAGACCCACGACTATAAAAACAACGGGGTGCGATCCCCCTCTACCAGAGGCATCAGTGGTACTCGCCGGTGTCGTGCATTCGAACGACCTTCAGCAGCATGACTGAAGTCCGGCCATAAATCTCTTGTTCTGTGTTGTGCCATACGAAAGAACAAACAATGACGGATATGAAAAACATTCTCGCAAAACGCCTTTTGGCCGCCGTTGCGGTAACATTCGCGCTGGGAGTCCATATCGCATATCCAGCGATCGCGGTCGCGCAAACGGCTGTAAACACTCCGTCGATTCCGCCGAAAAAGGATAACGATCTGAAGTTCTATTCGACCGATGGCAAGATCGTGAAGGGCAGCCAGGCGTTGGAAAACATGCCGAGCGCCGGTCTGGTGCTCTGGCTGGCTGGCAATCAGTTTTTTGCCATGGACGACGTCGTTGCCGCCTTTCGAAAAAGCAACGCCAGCACCAGTGTTGGATTGATCACGTTGCCGCCCGGACTTTTGCTTCAGGCCATCAAGGCCGGCGGCTGGATCCATGAAGGGAAAGAATATCGCGGATTGCCGGATATCTATGCATCCGTGAATCTTGGACACCTCAAGGAGCTCAAGAAGAACGGGCTGATGGATAGCTATATGATCTATATGCACAATGAGCTGCAGATCATGGTGGCCAAGGGCAACCCCAGGAAGATTGCCGGCATTAAAGATCTCGGCAAGGAGGGTGTCCGGACATCGATGCCGAACCCGGTCAACGAAGGCATCATGCAGTTCTATGCTCGGAAGGTGCTGGAGCGACACGGTCTATGGCAGCAAATATCCGACGGCAAAGAGTGTGTGTCATGCGAGACAACCAAAAATAACTGGTTCACGGCGGTTCACCACCGCGAGACACCCGACCGCATCAAAGCCGATCAGTCAGACGCCGGAATTGTCTGGAGAACGGAAGTGCTTGAAGCGCTTCGACATGGCGCGGACGTCGACGCCGTCGCCCTGCCTGCGGAAGACAGTCTGCGCAATGAGGTCTCGTACGTTGCCGGCATGATAGCGAAGTCCCCGCATAAGCAGGCCGCCGAAGCATTCCTTGGTTTCTTGCGGTCGGCAGAAGGCCAGGATGCCTATGGCAAGTATGGCTTTGTTAAAGCCGAAGGCGAGGAACTGATATTGAAGCCGATCAACTAACCCGGCTGAAGCCACCGCATGTCCATTGGTTGCCGGCGTTCAGGCTAACGCCTTGCATCGGTGGTGCCCTGAAGTCGGCAAGCGCCACACGGACGGAAGCATTTCAATAGGCAGCCAACCTGGAGGCGGCCTATTGAAACTATTCCCTAACCGTACTTGCCATGACAGTGCTTGTACTTCTTGCCGGAGCCGCAGGGGCAATCCTCGTTGCGGCCGATCTTGCCCCAGGTCGCCGGATTCTTCGGATCGCGGTCGGCGGCGGCCGTCGGCACCAGCGAGGCGTTGGCGAACGCCATCTCGTCTTCACCGGTATTGGGATCGAGCTTGTGTGCTTCCATGGTCGGCAAAGGCGGCTGCTCGTCCGGCGGCACGATCTCGACGCGCATCAGCTGCGCCGTCACCGCTTCGCGCAGATGCGCGGTCATCGCCTCGTACAGGGCGAAGGCTTCCGATTTGTATTCCTGCAGCGGATCGCGCTGGCCGTAGCCGCGCAGGCCGATCACCTGACGCAGATGATCGAGCATCACCAGATGCTCGCGCCACAGATGATCCAGCGTCTGCAGCAGGATGGTCTTCTCGACGTAACGCATCACGTCGGGGCCCCACTGCGCCACTTTCGCGGCCATGTGCTCGTCGACGCGCTGCTCGATGCGGGTCAGCAATTCCTCGTCGGCGATGCCCTCTTCCCTGGCCCATTCGTCGACCGGCAGGTCGATGTCGAGCACCCGCTTCAGTTCTTCCTTGAGGCCGGCGACATCCCACTGCTCGGCATAGGCGTGCTCGGGCACATGCTTGGCGACGACATCGTCGACGAAGTCGCGGCGCATGTCCGCGACCATTTCGGCCACGCTCTCGCTCTTCATCAGTTCGACGCGCTGCTCGAAGATCACCTTGCGCTGGTCGTTCTGGACGTTGTCGAACTTCAGCAGGTTCTTGCGGATGTCGAAGTTGCGGGCCTCGACCTTCTGCTGCGCCTTCTCCAGCGCCTTGTTGATCCAGGGGTGGATGATGGCCTCGCCCTCTTTCAGGCC
>JBBQUA010000216.1:0-9154 GCA_038212905.1 Hyphomicrobiales bacterium | reverse complement strand
GATCTGACCCAGCGGCTGCTCGCCGTCGCCCGCAAGCAGCCGCTGCAGCCGCGCGAGGTCGACGTCAATGCGCTGGTGATCCAGGCCGCCAATCTGTTGCGGCCGACGCTTGGCGAGCACGTCGAGGTCCACATGATGCTCGCCGGCGACACGTCGCGCGCGCTGATCGATCCCAGCCAGCTCACCAATGCGGTCCTCAATCTGGCGCTCAACGCCCGCGACGCAATGCCGGACGGCGGCAAGCTCACCATCGAGACCCGCAACGTCGTCCTCGACGAGGAATATGTCAGCGCCAACAGCGATGTCACGGCCGGGAATTACGTGCTGGTCGCGGTGACCGATTCCGGGCACGGCATTCCCGCCGCGATCCTGAACCATGTGTTCGAACCCTTCTTCACCACCAAGGATGTAGATAAAGGCTCGGGCCTCGGCCTCAGCATGGTCTACGGTTTTGTCAAACAGTCGCAAGGACACATCAAGATCTACAGCGAGGAGGGGCACGGCACGACCGTGAGGATTTACCTGCCTCAGGCGACGGACGCCGCTTTGCCTGCCGAGCAGGCCAGCCAGCCGGGCATGACGGGCGGCGACGAGACCATCCTGGTCGTGGAGGACGACAATCTGGTGCGGACCTTCGTGATCGGCCAAATTCAGAGCCTGGGCTATGCTACGCTGGCGGCGGTCAATGCGAATGAAGCCATGGCCGTTATCGAGGGCCCAGAAAAAATCGATCTGCTGTTCACCGACATGATCATGCCGGGCCCGATGAACGGCCGCCAACTGGCGGACGCCGCACTTCAGCGAAGGGCCTCGCTGAAGGTGTTGTTCACGTCAGGCTATTCGAACGAGGCCATCATCCATCACGGCCATCTCGACGCCGGCGTGCTGCTGCTCGCCAAGCCCTATCGCAAGTCGGATCTCGCCAAGATGATCCGCGCCGCCCTTGCTGCCTGAAGTCGGGTGGCGGCTACGGCGCGTCGCGTCGGCCCGGAGCTATTGCCGGCCGAGCTGCGTGGCCTTGGCGACCCGATCGAATTTCTCCAGCGACAGGATGGCGTCGGCGAACTGGTCGGCGCGGCCGTTCAGCACGGGACGGGCCAGCGTCAGAAACTTCTGCTGCATCGCCTGCGCGTCGGGGAATGATCCGGGCTCGCCGGAGGGGTCGGCATAGAGCCGCTCATGCACGCCATCCTCGGTGGTGATCGAGACCCGCGCGCCGAACGGATGGGTGCGCCCGATTTCCAGACGGTCGTCCTGCACCACATCGAACTTGTCCGCCAGCGCATCGACCGCGGCGTCGCCGAGCCGCTCATAGTCGTCCCAGCCGAACCGTCCCTGATCGAGCGCGACGGCGCCCGTGAAAAACATCGAGAACTGGCCGCCGACGATGGAGGTCGGATGCCGCTTGGTGGCGGCGTCGCCGGTCAGCGTGATGCCGTTGCGGTGCAGGCCGATCTCGACCCGCCGGATCTGGTCCGGCGTCAGATTGTGCTCCCGGCGCATCGCGATCAGCGCATCGAGGGCGGCGTGGGTGTAGCGGCAGCTCGGATAGGGTTTGACGCCGATCTTCATGGTCTCGTAGATCTCGCCGAGGCCGGCGACCGCCTTGTCGGGATGGGCATTGTCGCTGTAGCCGACCAGCAGGCCGTGCTTGCCCTCGACCGATTCGGATGAGCCGATAAAATCATTGCGCGCCAGGGTGGCCGCGATCACGCCGTTCATCGCGGCGGCGCCGACCTGGTAGCGCTTGTTCCAGGCGCCGTTGACGAGGAACTGGAGCGAGCCCGCGGCCTGGCTGCCGGAGACGCCGAACGCCGCGATGATCTGTGCTTGCGACAATCCGAACAGCTTTGCGGCGGCGGCCGCCGCACCATAGGTGCCGGCGGTCGCGGTGGGGTGAAAGCCGCGCGCGTAATGCGAGGTCGGATCGAGCGCGTTGCCGAGCCGGCAGCACACTTCATAGCCGGCGACGATCGCGGTGAGCACGTCGCGGCCGGACGCGCCGACCATCTCGCCGATCGCGAACGCCGCCGGAACCACCGGCGCACTCGCATGCAGCGAGGAATCCGCATGGGTGTCGTCGAAATCGAGCGAATGGCCGAGCGCGCCGTTGAGCAACGCCGCCACCGCCGGCGTCCAGGTCTTGGCATCGCCGAACACAGTGGATTCGCCCTTGCCGTCGAGCGCCAGAGCTTCAAGCATCTTGAGCAGCGACGGCGTGGATTCGGCGTCGCGCCGCGCTCGGATGGCGCTGCCGAGAAAATCCAGCGTCAACACCTTGGCGCGCTCCAGCACCTCGTGCGGAATATCCTCGAATTTCAGGTTGGCGACGTAGGCGGCGAGGGTTGCGGTTTCGTTGGCCATATTATTTGTTCCTTGGACCCGGACCGGCAAACTATTCGCATGATACCGACTGTTCAAGCCGGGATGATCCGAAAGTCGCTGCTATTGTCGGGCCTTCAGCGCATCTAGTGCGTGAAGGCGCAGCCGCTCGGAATCGCGCTCGCCGCGCGAAGCTTCCTCGAGAATGCTGCTCGACAGCAGTTTCAGGGCATCCGAGGGGATCCGGAACGGTAATTCGTCAAGGCAGAGATGGAGGGCGGTCGTCATTGCCGCGATGGTTTCAGGCATAAACGCATGGCCGCCTTGCGCTTCCGGGTGGACGGATGCCGCGAAAGTCGCTTCCTGTCTGTGGCGCACGCCGAGGCGGACGGCTTCGGCCAGCACGCGGAGATGGATCAATCCGGCGTCAACCAGTTCGTGCTGTTCGATTTCCCCGGAACTCGCCAATGCGACGATCTGCGCAGCGAGCCGACTTCGATTTTCAGCAGTATCGGCCTCATCTCCCTCGACCTCCAGGAATCGTTCCCAGACCAGATCGAAAGCACGCGCCAAAGCCGCTTTGCGGTCGTCGCTATCGGAAAGAGTGTCGTTGGATA
The DNA here is from genome assembly GCA_038212905.1 of Hyphomicrobiales bacterium. Taxonomy (GTDB): domain Bacteria; phylum Pseudomonadota; class Alphaproteobacteria; order Rhizobiales; family Xanthobacteraceae; genus Bradyrhizobium. The sequence goes on along the minus strand of JBBQUA010000216.1, from coordinate 6,215 downwards.
TCACCCACGGTAACCGCCGGAGAGACTCTTGGTTCCCTCACATGGCAGTACTCCTCGCGTCAGCCGCGGCTGGTCAGGCCTTTGCTTTCCATGCGCCAGATCAGAAGGTCGATGCGGTCCTGGCCGAAGAACGGCTCGTTCTCGAACGTGAAAGTCGGCACGCCCCAGTGGCCGGAGGCGGCGTGGGTCGGGCCAGTCAGTTCGGTGACAAATCATCTTGTCAGATCTTAGCAAGGGAAGCACTATCCGAACATACTATCTATGGGTGAGCAGCTACATGAGGGTGAGATGCCCAAAACCATTTCAGACTACGCCGAATTGCTGGCTGCGATAGCGGCCCTGCCGACACCGCGGAAGGAAACAGTGCGCGTGTTTCGCGGCCAGACCATGGACTATCCAAGATTGGATCCGAGCGGATTGCGCCGGGCGCCGCGATTGATGTCGATCTGGGGAGTATATTCGTATCATATGTATTACAGACTGTTGCAGCGAGAAAACCAGCGTGAAAACGTCGTCGAGATGACGTCGGAAGATCTGCAGGCCCATGGCGTCTGGTTCAACGCGCTGGCCCAGCAATACGGTCCGGGCTCCGATTTTCTCGATGTAAGTTATTCGATCGATATCGCGCTCTGGTTCGCCCTCAACAAGAGCAGGGTCATCAAGGCCACCGGCACGATCGGACCCGATGGACCACCCGATCCAACCCTCGATCATGAGACCTCGGCGGATCTGGTGAGCTACGAGCCGTGGGAGGACAAGAAAGGGGGCTGTATCTACGTTCTCGACCTGCCGCTGTGGGATGGTGACGGCTTGGCCAAGGCAGGTCAGGTCATCGATCTGGCCAAAGCGCCCGAGATGTTTGCGTCAAGTCCGAGAATGCAGGCGCAATCGGGATGCCTGATTTACTGCCGCAACGACGACCACTCGCCGTTCGATGTTCGGAAGCTTCTGGTCAAGGGAAGCCCGCTGTGGGTTCGTCGGCCGATGACCGGCACCGCGGCCCCCGACCGCCGCGTGTCCGATATCTATCCCTCGCCCGCGCAGGACGAGTGGTTCGCGCGATTCCTCAGCGTACCCATGACTTATTCGGGCCAGTCGTCGCCGCCGACGCTGCAACGATCCATTCCGGTGGTGGTATATTATGATCGCGGCAATCGACGCTATCTGGAGGAAGTCCATTTTCACGACGTGGCGATTCAGCCCCCGCTCGTGCATCGTCTTGAGCCGGAACTGCGGAGCAAACCTGGCGCCACGAAGTCGGCCCCCACGATCATATGCCTCGAGGCGCCGATGATGTTCCCCCATGCGCCCGGGGATTCGGACCAGTGGCATCATGGGGTGCTGTGGAGCGACCTGCCGGATCGCTGTCCCGAATACAAGTTCGGCGCCAAGAGTCCCGTCGGCGACGTCTCGCTTGCCAACGTCTTCTTTGAGTTCAGTTTGCTGGAGGGAGTCGGATGGGAGCAGACGATCCACAAGAAGGCAACGATCGACCTCCACAGGGGCGTTTGGCTGCGCCGCTCCGGCGAGACCGTCGAAGCTGCCATTCTGAGTCAGGAGGCGCCGTCCGGCGCCGTGCAAAAGATCGGATTCCTGTCGCTGTCCTATGATCCGTCGTTGGGCCGCATCATGGTTTCGTTGCAAAATGGCGCACAGAAGGCGATTCCGATCGATGCGCTGGGCGAACTTGCCAAGCCGGTCATCATTGCCCTGATGTTGCTGCGCAACCTGTCGCCCAAGCTCAAGGTCGACCCGATGCCGACTATTGTGGCAGATGGGTCCAAAATGCTGATCGGCTGCTCGCGCGACGCCGCGCGGCTCTATCGGGTCCGTCCCACGCCGCCGAATCCCGACTGGTTCGTGTTGCGCGACGCCTGCAAACCGGAAGAGCCGTTCACTTACGTCACACAGCAGGCCTCGATGCTCGAATTGGAAACCGAGTTGCCATTTCGGGATTTTCCGCTGGCGAAATTGCAGCAGGGCCTGGCCGGTTCGGCTCAGTGACGGCCAGCCCTTGCCGTCGATCAGCCGCGGCGGGTCAGGCCCTTGCTTTGCATCCACCAGATCAGGAGGTCGATGCGGTCCTGGCCGAAGAACGGCTCGTTCTCGAACGTGAAAGTCGGCACGCCCCAGTGGCCGGAGGCGGCGTGGTCCTGTTCATTGCCCGATATCACCCGCTCGTAGCGGTCGGGATCGGCTGTTATGGCGGCATCCATCACGGCCAGATCGAAGCCGGCGGCCGCGGCGGCGTTGGCCAGGTGATCGCCCTCGTTCCATCCTTTGACCGTACCGTCCCACAGTACCTGGCTGATCGCTGCGGTAAATTCCAGCGAGCGGCCATCGAGCTGGGCCGCGGCGCCGAGACGGGTCAGGCGGTGGATGTAAGGCTGGTTCTCGGCGACATCCAGCGTCGCCATGTCCTGCACGATCGGGTCGGGACGGGGAAACCGGAACGGGATGTTTTCGTATTTGGCGACCCGGCTGGAATCCAGCACCACATAGCGTGCGAATTGCGGGTTGGCGCGCTTGAAGAATCCGGGAACGCGCACCGCCAGCGGATAGACCGGGCGCAGGTTCACCGTCACGTCGTAGTCGGCGACCATCTTCCGCGTCTTCGGCAGCGCGAGATAGCTGTAGGGACTGCGGAACGAGAAGAACAGATCGACTGATAATATCATGGCAGGGCTCGGTCACTCACTGGTCCGCCAAAGCAAAGCATGCTCGCGGCGACGCGTCCATGCGGGCCGAGGGAATGGTAGCGATGCAAGGGATGCCGCGCCGTTCAGGCCGCAACTTGCGCCAGCATGGCGCGAACGACCAGCCGGTGAAACGGCAGGATGATCGCAAGATAAGTTCGCCCGAGCCAGTTGTGGGTCTTGACCAGGGTGGTCGCGGTAACGTGCTGGCCGGCGCCATGGGTTGCGACATCGACCACGACACGGAAATCCAGATGGCTGTCGTTGAAGCCGGCGACGAGGCGGTCCGGCGTCTGGCTGATGACCGGGAATATCCCGATCATGTCCCGGGACGACGAGGCGCTGGCGCCCGATGTTTTCAGGCCGAACGGCGCGACCAGGATATTGCGCAGGGTCAGCAGCGCGTCGATCCATCGCGGCGCGCGGCCGATCATCCGCTCCGCGGCCTGCCGCGCATCGAGCGTGCGGCCATCGAGCTCGAGGCCGAAGGCATCGGCGAATTGCGCGCCTGCCAGCAGCGCATCGGCATCGACGGTGGGTTTGATCTCGCGGATTTTCATGGTTACCCCTTATCGCACCTGTTCCAGCCGGTTTGCCAGCAGCCGGAAGCGCAACACCAGCAGCACGGCATAAACAGCGGTGCCGCAGGACAGCCCGATCCAGACCCCGACCGCGCCCCATCCGGTCCAGAACGCCAGACCCCAGGCGGCGGGAAATCCGATCAGCCAGTAGCTGATCGCGGCAAACAACAGCGGTATCCGCGTGTCGTTCATGCCGCGCAAGGCGCCGGCGGCGACCGTCTGGATGCCGTCGGCGACAAAGAACGTGGCGCCGACCATCAGCAGCGTCGCCGTGAGTTCGATGACGAAGCCTCCGCTCTCCACCGCCTCGCCGAAGAAGAACCGCGCGATCGCAAACCGGGCGAGGATCACGATCAGCGTCAGTGCGGTGACCAGTGCCATTCCGAGCAGCGTGGCGACGAAGCCCGCCCGCCTGACACCAGCCACATCGTTGCGGCCGACGGCATGCCCGACCCGCACGGTGGCCGCGATGCCGATGCCGAACGGCACCATGAACAGGATGGCGGTGACCTGCAGCGCGATCTGATGCGCCGCCAGCGCGGTGGTGCTGATCAGACCCATCAGCAGGGCCGCTGCGGAAAACAGGCCGTATTCCAGCAGGAAGGAGATCGAGATCGGCCCGCCGATTACGATCAGCCGCCGCATCAGCAACCAGTCGATGCGCCAGATCCGGCCCAGCACGTGATATTTCCGGAACGGCCGGCGGTGATGCGCAAACCACAGCGCCGCCAGGAACATACCGAAATTGATGACCGTGGTGGCGAGACCGGCGCCGAACAGTTCCAGTCGCGGCAATCCCCATTCGCCGTGGATCAGCAGATAGACCAGCACGGCGTTGGCCGGGATCGCCACCAGCGTGATCCACAACCCCGGCTCCGGCCGGTTGACTGCGCCCATGAAGCCGCGGATAGCGAGAAACCACAGCGCCGGCGCTATACCCCACGCCAGGCCCAGCAGATATTGCTGCGCCAGCCGCGCGGTGGCCGGAGCCTGACCCAGCGTCAACAGGATCTGCTCGCCGTACAGCGGCGGCAGGATCATAGGCAGCGAAATCATCAGCGCGGCCCACAGCCCGACGCGCAGCGAACGCCGCACCATTCGTGGGTTGCGCGCGCCAAATGCCTGCGCCGCCAGCGGGGCCACCGCGGACACCAGCCCCATGCCGAAGGTAAACGTGATGAAGAATACCGAACTCGCCAGCGCCGCGGCGGCCACGGCGCCGTCGCCGAGCCGCCCGACCAGCGCCAGATCGGTCGCCATCATCGCGATCTGCCCGAGCTGCGTCAGCGCGATCGGCACCGCCAGCTTGAGCGTCTCGGTCAGCTCGACGACGAGGTGATGGCCGGACGGTACGGCGCCGGCCGGGGCATCCTCGATTTTATCAAGGGTTGTCTTATCCAGGGAAGTCATGGGGCCTGACTAGCACGGCCGCCGCGACGAAATGGTGGCGACAGGGTCGCAGTCGCTGGCTTACGTGTCCTGCGCGCGCTCCGGCACGCGGGTGATTTTCGCGCCCAGCGCGTTGAGGCGCTCGTCGATGCGTTCATAGCCGCGCTCGATCTGGTCGGCATTGTTGATGGTGCTGACGCCCTTGGCGCAGACGGCAGCCAGCAGCATCGCCATGCCGGCGCGGATGTCGGGCGAGGTCATCTCCGCGCCGCGCAGCCGGCTCGGCCCGGCGACGATGGCGCGGTGCGGATCGCACAGCACGATGCGCCCGCCCATCGCAATCAACTTGTCGACGAAGAACATCCGCGATTCGAACATCTTCTCGAACATCAGGATGACGCCGTCGCACTGGGTCGCGGTAACGATGGCGATCGACATCAGGTCCGCCGGGAACGCCGGCCACGGCTGATCCTCGAGTTTTGGCACATGGCCGCCGAAATCGTCCTGGATCTTGAGCGTCTGGTTAGCCGGCACGATGAGGTCGTCGCCTTCGACCTCGCAGACGATGCCGAGCCGCTCGAACCCCATCCGGATCGAACGCAGATGCCCGACGCCGGCCCGTGCGATGCGCAGCGGCGAACGGGTCACCGCGGCAAGCCCGATCAGCGAGCCCACCTCGATGTGATCGGGCTGGATCGTATAGCTCGCCGAGCCGAGCGTCGCCGGTCCGTGCACGATGATGGTGTTGGTGCCGATGCCCTCGATGCGGGCGCCGAGCGCGACCAGGAAATGCGCGAGGTCCTGCACATGCGGTTCGGAGGCGACGTTGCGCAAATAGGTGGTGCCGTGCGCGGCCACGGCGGCGGTCAGCGCGTTTTCCGTCGCCGTCACGCTGGGTTCGTCGAGGAACACGTCGGCGCCGCTCAGACGGCTGGCGCGGAACTCCAGCCGGTCGGTGGCGGTGACGGTGGCGCCGAGCTGCTCGAAGGCGAGACAATGGGTGTCGAGACGGCGCCGGCCGATGACGTCGCCGCCGGGCGGCGGCAGCATCACCCCGCCGCAGCGGGCCAATAGCGGGCCCGCCAGCAGGATCGAGGCGCGGATCCGCGCGCATAGCACCGGGTCGAGGTCGGCGGCACGAATGTTCTTGGCGTGGATGGCGAGCGTATTGCGCGCCTTCCATTCGGCGGACGCGCCGACCGAGCGGATCAGTTCGACCAGCGTTTCGGTGTCGCGAATCCGAGGCACGTTTTCGAGGGTAACCGGATGCTCGGTGAGCAGCGCCGCTGCGATGATCGGCAAAGCGGCGTTCTTGTTGCCTGAGGGCTCGATGGTGCCGGACAGCCGGTGACCGCCCTCAACGATGTATTGAAGCGGGGCCATCAGATCATGATCCGATGGGATCGGTTCATGATCTCATCTCCCTGTTCGAGCATGATCTGTTCGGAAAACCGGTTCCCACTTTTCCGGATCATGGGCTTGCTGCTCACACATCCACATTGGCGAGAAGCGAGTTATCCTGGATGAACTCGCGGCGCGGTTCCACCAC
>JBBQUA010000215.1:0-9192 GCA_038212905.1 Hyphomicrobiales bacterium | reverse complement strand
AATGCCGGCGTCGGCCAGCGCATCGACGGCGACCTTCACCACGAGGCTCTCGACGGTCTCGGTATCGAATTTGCCGAACGGCGTGTGCGCCCATCCGACGATGCTGGCTGTCATGGTCGTTCTCCCTGTCTTGCTCGGAGGATTTGTAGCCTATCGGCCGGGATACTTCACGCCGGTTTCAGCGATTTCATGGCCCGATCGCACATGGCGGTTATGCCGGCCCAGTTGCCGGTGCGGATATAGGCGGCCGGGCACAGCCAGGAACCGCCGACCGCGACCACATTCGGCTCGGCCAGCCACGCCGCCGCATTGGCCTCGCCGATGCCGCCGGTCGGACAGAACCGCATGTCCGGAAACGGCCCCGCCAGGGCGCGAAGTGCCTTGATACCGCCGGCCTGCTCGGCCGGGAACAATTTGACCAGGCCAAAGCCATGCGCCAGCGCCAGCATCAATTCGGACGCGGTCGCGATCCCCGGCGCGAATGGCAAGGCGCTCGCGGCAGCGGCCTTGAGCAATTCCGGGGTGACGCCGGGACTGATGCCGAAACGCGCGCCGATAGCCTCCGCCCGCGCCAGATCCGCCGGATTCAGGATGGTGCCGATCCCGACCACGGCCTCCGGCACCTCGGCCATGATGGCTTTCGCCGCCGGAATCGCCACCGGCGTACGCAAGGTGACTTCCAGCACGCGCACGCCGCCTGCGACCAGTGCCCGCGCCAACGGCACCGCATCCTCGAGCCGCTCGATGGTCAACACCGGGATGACGCAGCCGGAGCGCAACAGCGCCGTGAGTTTTTCCTGTTTCGTCGTCATGGTGAAGCCTTACGAGACGACGTCGGCCCAGGCAATATATTTGCCGGCATGGCCGAGCGCGGAATGATGGCACCGGGATAGCACACCACGACGCCGCCAAGGCGGTGACCGGCATGCGCGGCTTCGACAGGCTCCGCGCCTGCGCACCGTGCGGCGATGTAGGCAGCCGAGAAACTGTCCCCTGCCGCCGTGGTATCGACGACACGCTGTGTGATGGGTTCCGGCCTTACCTCATGCGACACTCCCATGAACCGCACGATGCTGCCGGGGCTCGGAAGTTTCAGCACCACTTCGTTGCAGGGAATCCGCGCCATCAGCTGTTCGTCGCTTTCGTCGGGATAGAGCGGCAGCAAATCCTCGGGCGAAGCCAGCACGATATCGGAGACCGCAAAGGCTTCGCCAAAGACGGTACGCGCGGCGTCGGGATCGGGCCAGCCACGGGCCCGGAAGTTGGTGTCAAAGACGATGCGGGCGCCCTGCTTTCGGGCGCTACCGAGTGCGCCAATCAACTTCGTCCGCCCTTCCGGGCTGTAAATCGACAGCGTGATCGCCGAGAGGTAGATGACGTCATAAGTCGCGAGCGAGTCCAGGATATCGTCCGTTTCCGGCAGATCCATAAGGCTGCGCGCGGCGGCGCTCTCACGCCAGTGGAAGAACCGGCGATCGCCTGATGCGTCGGTCTGGATCATGTAGATGCCGGGCAATTTGCCTTTCAGCCGCGCAACCCGGCCGGTGCCGATCCCCTCCGTGGCCCAACCCACCACCATCTCGTCGCTCATGGGGTCGTCACCAAGTGCGGTGATGTAGTCGACGCCGACGCCGAGCCGAGCAAGGTAGACCGAGGTGTTCAGGGTATCGCCGCCATAGCCGCGCGAAAACAGGCCGTCGTCGGCCTGCTTCAACTCGATCATGCATTCGCCGATGCAGGCAACTTTGGTCATGGTCGGTCTTTAAGCCGTCATTGCGAGCGCAGCGATGCAATCCATCTCACCAAGTCAAAGAAAGAATGGATTGCTTCGCTGCGCTCGCAATGACGAAGAATGCAGACTCAGGCGACGAACTTTCCGCCGAGTTCGTCGTCGATGTGAATTTTGATGATGTCATCGAACGTCTGTTCGGCGGTGGTGAAGCCGAGCTGGCGGGCCCGCTGAGCATCGAAGTTGCGCGGCCAGCCGGCGACGATGCCCATGATGAACGGATCGGGCTCGCGCTTGATCCGCGCCACGACCTTGTCGCCGGCCACCCGCTTCAGCGCCGCGATCTGTTCGCCGACGGTGGCCGACAGGCCGGGCATGGTGAGGTTACGGCGTGCGCCCGCCGTGGCGCTGTCCATGGTCGCAGCGTGCAGCAGGAAACCCACGGTCGAGCGCGGCGAGGCATGCCAGTGACGGACGTCCTCGGACACTGGCAATACCGCTTCCTTGCCGGCCAGCGGCTCGCGCAGGATGTTGGAGAAGAATCCCGAGGCCGCCTTGTTGGGCAGGCCGGGGCGAATGCAAACGGTCGGCAGCCGGATGCCGATGCCGTCCATAAAACCGCGGCGCGAGTAATCCGCCAGCAGCAATTCGCCGATCGCCTTCTGGGTGCCGTAGCTCAACAGCGGGGTGTGGAAGAACTCGTCGCCGATGGCGTCCGGGAATGGCGCACCGAACACGGCGATCGACGAGGTGAAGACGATGCGCGGCTTGTAGCCATCGCCGATCAGCCTGACAGCGTCGAACAGCATCCGGCTGCCGTCGAGGTTGATGCGGTAGCCCTTGTCGAAATCAAGTTCGGCCTCGCCGGAAACGATCGCCGCGAGGTGAAATATGACGTCGGGCCGGTCCGCCACCAGCGGTTCGGCGGCGCCGGGCACGGCGAAGTCGCAGGTGACGATATCAACCGGAAAACCCGCATTCGCGGGTTTTGCCGGCGCGACGACGTCCTGCAGCGTCAAGCGCGTGATGTCGCGCTTGCCGAGACGGCCGTCGCGCAGCAGCCGCTCGGTCAGCTTGCGGCCAACCATGCCGGCGGCGCCCAGAACCAGAATGTGCAAGACCCAACTCCTTCTTATTATTGGAACTCAGATGCGGGCCTGCAGGCTTATTCCTTTACGGCTCCGGTCATCGCCGACACATAGTGCTCGACAAAGAACGCGTAAAGGATGACCAGCGGCAGCGAACCCGCCAGCGCGCCGGCCATCAGCGACCCCCAGCGATAGACGTCGCCGTCGACGAACTCGTTGACGATGGCGACCGGCACCGTCTTGTTCGATGTCGATTGCAGGAAGGTGAGCGCGTAGATGAACTCGTTCCAGCACAACGTGAAGCAGAAGATGAACGCCGAGATCAGGCCGGGAATCGCCAGCGGCAGCACGATCTTGGTCATGATCTGCCAGCGGCTGGCGCCGTCGATCAGCGCGCATTCCTCCAGTTCGTACGGGATGGTCTTGAAATAACCCATCAAGAGCCAGGTCGAGAACGGAATGAGGATGGTCGGATAGGTCAGGATCAGCGCCATCGGCGAGTCGAACAGGCCGTATTGGAACACGACGGTGGCGAGCGGAATGAACAGGATCGACGGCGGCACCAGATAGGACAGGAAGATCAGCCCGCCGACCCATTGCGCGCCGCGATAGCGCAGCCGCACGATGGCATAGGCCGCGAGCACGCTGGCTATGATCGACAGCACGGTGGCGCCGACCGCCACATACATCGTGTTCCAGAGCCACCACGGATAGTAGCTTTCGAACAATAGCTTGTGGATGTGCTTGAAGGTCGGATTCCAGGTCCAGAACGGATTGAACTTGTCGAGATCGAGCAGCTGGTCGTCCGGCTTGATCGCCGTCAATCCCATCCAGTAGAACGGAAACAGCAGGACGAACACGATGATCGCCAGCGGCAGATAGAGCGTCACCAGCCGGCGCGGCACCGACTGCAGATAGCTCATACCCTCGCTGTGATCGTCCTTCGCGACCGTCCGGGCCGTGCTCGTGAGCACGCCCTTCACGTCAACCGGCAAGGTCGGAATATTAGTCATTGTTTTCACCCTGCTGCCACTTGCGGCGCTGCAGCCCGAACCAGGAGATCATGATGGCCGCCAGCAGGAACGGGATCATCGCGCTGGAGATCGCCGCGCCCTCACCGAGCTGCCCCGCGATGATCGCGCGCTGATACGACAGCGTCGCCATCAGATGGGTGGCATTGACCGGCCCACCGCGCGTCATCGCCCAGATCAGCTGGAAGTCGGTAAAGGTGAACAACACCGAGAACGTCATCACGACCGCGATGATCGGCGTCAGCAGCGGATAGGTGATGAAGCGGAACATCTCCCACTTCGACGCGCCGTCCAGCGTCGCGGCCTCGTAGAGCGACGGCTGCACGGTCTGCAGGCCGGCCAGCAGCGTGATCGCGACGAAGGGAACGCCGCGCCAGATATTGGCGAAGATGACGCAGATCCGCGCCCAGGTGACGTCGCCGAGAAAATTGATGTTCTCGGTGATAAATCCCATCTGCTTGAGCGACCAGGAGATGATCGAGAATTGCGCATCGAAGATCCACCAGAACGCCAGCGCCGACAACACCGTCGGCACGATGAACGGGATCAACACCAGCGCGCGCAACATCGCCTTGAACGGCATGTTCTCGTTCAGCAGCAGCGCAAGATAAAGACCGACCGCGAATTTGATGGCGCTGGCGATCGAGGTGTAGAGCAGCGTGTTGAACACCGACAGCCAGAAAATGCTGTCGCCCCACAGCCATTCGTAATTCTCGAAGCCGATGAACTCGCCGGCCCGTCCGATCTTGGCGTCGGTGAACGAAATCCAGATGCCGAGGCCGAGCGGATAGGCGAGGAAAAAAATCAGGAACGCCATCGCCGGCATCATGAACCAGAAGCCGAGCCAGTTGCGATTGGTCCTGATCTGGTCCCACGCGGTGGCGTCGCGAATCGGCGGCCGGGCAGCCCGGGGTTGCAGTGCAATGTCAGCCATTGGCGAAATCCCGCAAGATCATGGGCGGCGCTACTTCCGTATCGGTGATGGATGAGGCGAGCCGCAATCGCTTGCGGCTCGCCTCGTTTGGCTTAGCGATAGATGCGCTTCAACTGCCGCTCCGTCATCGCGATCGCGCCCTTGGCGTCCTCGCGTCCGGTGCAGAAGTTGGCGAACATGTCGACCACCAGGAAGTCGGCGATCGCCGTCGCCGCCTTCTCGCCGGGCGTGCCGATGCCGGAAGCCGGCAGCGCGCGCTTGCTGGCCTGGCTGAACACCTGGTTCTTCGGGTCGGCGGTCCACACCGGCGCGGAGTCATAGGCGTTCAGCGTGTGGGTCAGATAACCGCGCGCGCCGGACAGCCACTTCTCGTAGTTTTCCTTCTCCAGCATGAAGGCGATGAAGGCCTTCGCCGCGTTCGGGTATTTGGTGAAGTTGAACGCCAGGATCGGAACTGCGAGTTGCAGTTCGGTCGGCTTTCCAATCGGGCCGACCGGATAATACGCGTGATAGGTGTCCTCGGTGAGTTCCTTCTTGGTCGGATCGTCCTTTGCCGCCACATAGATCGAGATGCCATTGGCGGTGCAGTAGAGATCGCCGGCCAGGTAGGCCTTGTTGTTGGAGCCATCATTCCACGAAGCGGTGCCGGGAATGAAGGTGTCCGAAAGCGCCTTGCAGTATTCCAGCGCCTTCACGGTTTCCGGCGAGTTGATGATGACCTTGTCGTTCTTGTCGACCGTATAGGCGCCGTGGCCCCACAGGATCCAGTGCAGCCAGCCGTTGGCGTCGCCCGACGCATGACCCAGCGCGAAGCCGGCCGGCGTGTTGTTCTTCTTGAGCGCCTTGCACATTTCGAGGAAGCCCGGGAAGTCCTTCGGAAATTCCTTGAAGCCGGCCTTTTCCATCGCCGACTTGCGGTAGGTCATGTAACCGCCGATCGTCGCGACCGGAATGCCGAGCCAGTCGTTGCCTTTCTTGCAGGTTGCAGCGGCCGCATCGGTCCATCCGCCGTATTTCTTGCCGAGATAGTCGGCGACGTCGTTCATCTTCAGCACTTTGGTCGGGAACAGCTGCGGCAGCGTGTGCAGACCCCAGGCCAGATCGAGTCCCGAGCCGGTGTTGGCGGCGACGGAAGCCTTCGGCTGCACGTCCTCGAAGGATTCGCTGAACACGTTCATCTCGGTGCCGGTGGCGGCCTTGAAGGCAGCGACCATGTCGTTGAACGCCGCATCCTCGGCCGGCACGAAGCGCTTCCAGCGCATCACGGTGAGCTTGGCGCCCTTCTCCGCTTTCCAGGGTGCTGCCTGCGCCCAGGCCTTGGCAAAATCGAGCAGAGCCGGCCCGGTCAATGCGCCGGTTGCCGCTAGCGCGGTGCCGCCCTGAAGCAGGGTACGGCGGGTAAAGTCATGCATAGTCGATCCTCCCTTTTGGATTTAGATTATATTTTTAGTTCAGTCGCTTCCCGGTGGTCTCGTCGAACAGATGCACGAGCGCCGGATCCGGCTTCAACCGGATCTTCTCGCCCGGATTGAATTGATGGCGCTCGCGGAACACGGCGACCACCTGCTCGCCGCCGAGCTTGGCGAACACCTGGGTTTCCGAGCCGGTCGGCTCGACCACCACGATCTCCGCCTCCGCGCCATCGTCGGCGATGGTGAAATGCTCGGGCCGGATGCCGTATACCGCCGGCTTGCCTTCGGAATTGGCGGGCGCCGAGGCCAGCGGAAGTTTCACGCCGTTCGGCCCCTCGAACCCGGCGGTGCCGTTCGACTTAACCTTGCCCTTGAGGAAATTCATCGCCGGCGAGCCGATGAAGCCGGCCACGAACTGGTTGTCCGGCTTGTCGTAGAGTTCGAGCGGCGTGCCCATCTGCTCGACGATGCCCTCATGCATCACCACGATCTTGTCGGCCATGGTCATGGCTTCGATCTGGTCGTGCGTGACGTAGACGGTCGTGGTCTTCAGCCGCTGATGCAGTTCCTTGATCTCGGTGCGCATCGCCACCCGCAGCTTGGCGTCGAGGTTGGACAGGGGCTCGTCGAACAGAAAGACCTGGGGATCGCGCACGATGGCGCGTCCCATCGCGACGCGCTGGCGCTGGCCACCGGACAATTGCCGGGGATAGCGATCGAGCAACGGCGTCAGTGCCAGAATCTCGGCCGCGCGCCCGACGCCGGTGGAAATTTCTACCGCGCTGGCGCCGCGCAGCTTCAGCGAAAATCCCATATTGTCGGCGACCGTCATATGCGGATAGAGCGCATAATTCTGGAACACCATCGCGATGTCACGCTCTTTGGGCTGCACATTGTTGACGACCTTGTCGCCGATCGAAATCGTGCCGGAGGTGATGTTCTCGAGTCCCGCGAGCATCCGCAGCAAGGTCGATTTACCACAGCCGGAGGGACCGACCAGCACCACGAAGGCGCCATCCTCGATCAGAATCGACACGCCGTGCAGGACCTCAAAGCCACCAAACGACTTGCGCACGTCGCTAATCTGCACCGACGACATCTACTTCCCTCCGTGTATTTCGGCACCGTACGGCGAACACCGTCGCTGCTCTGTCTCTCAACCCGCTTCGCGCAAGTTGAACTTGATTTTGCATTGTCCGCAATCCGACAAGCATTAGCAATCCGTTGGTAGCGCTGTCAATGTTTGTTCAACTGCCGGAATTGTTGTGATATGACCGCAGCATGGAACGGAAACGAGCGAAGTCTGGCGAAATCCGGCTCACGGAAGTCGCCAAATTGGCGGGGGTCAGCCCCATCACCGCGTCGCGGTTTTTTCGAAATCCGGAAGCGCTGTCGCCGAGCAAGCGTGAACGGGTGGCGAGTGCGGCGAAGGAACTGGGCTATGTGCCGAACCTGGCGGCGCGGGCGCTGGCGTCGCAACGCACCGAGGTAATCGGCGTCCTCATTCCCTCGCTGACCAATAACGTTTTCTCCGACGTGCTGCGCGGCATCTACGATGCCTCGGAGGGCAGCCGTTACAGCATCCAGCTCGCCAACACGCGCTACTCGATCCTGCAGGAGGAGCAGCTGCTGCGCCTGTTCCAGGCCCAGAAGCCGGCCGGATTGATCGTGACCGGCATCGATCAGACCGCGGAATCCCGCGCGGTGATGGAGGCGATGAATTGCCCGATCGCGCAAATCATGGAAATCGGACCCGATCCGGTCGACATGATGGTCGGGTTTTCGCATCAGGATGCCGAATTTGCAGCAGTTTCGCACCTTGTAACCCAAGGGTTTCAACGAATCGGATTTGTCGGCGCGCAAATGGATCCGCGGATGCAGCGGCGGTTCGGGGGCTACCGCGAAGCCATGAAGGCCGCCTCGCTGTTCGATCCACGCCTGATCATGACGACCTCGGTACCCACCTCCATCACCCTGGGCGGAACGCTGTTCGCCGACCTGTTGTCGAGAGCCCCCGACATCGACGCGGTCTCCTGCGGCAATGACGACCTCGCGCTCGGCGTTCTCTTTGAATGCCAGCGCCGGCATTTGTCCGTGCCCGAGGATATGGCGATTATCGGCTTTAACGATCTGGAGTTCATGGCTTCCGCCGTCCCTCCTTTGACCAGTGTTCGAACCAACCGCTACGAAATGGGCCGCAGCGCCGTCACCATGGTGTTGGCGGCGATCGAAGGTAATCACCCACCGGAACCGGTCGTCGATCTCGGTTTCCAGCTCATGGTCCGGCAGAGCTCGTCGCCGCGGCGGCCCTGACGCCTGACGACACCGATCAAATCATCGTCGCAAAAAATGGTAGCGCTACCTTTTGCGCGAGGCTAATACTAAGTCGCCAGACCAGCAACCGGGACCAGCCGGATTTGCAGAACAAGCATTTCGCGCGTTAGGCTCACGCGACAAGAAATGCCAAGAAATAGAATGCGGGGAAACAACAATGAACAAGCCGCTTACCGGCGTCACCAGGCGCAAACTTCGCTCCAGCGAATGGTTCAACAACCCGCATAATCCGGGGATGACCGCGCTCTATCTCGAGCGCTATCTCAATTACGGCCTGACCCGGCACGAGCTGCAATCCGGCAAGCCGATCATCGGCATCGCGCAGACCGGCAATGATTTGTCGCCGTGCAACCGCCATCATCTGGAACTGGCGCACCGGGTCCGGGAAGGTATCCGCGCCGCCGGCGGCATCGCCATGGAATTTCCGGTGCATCCGATCCAGGAAACCGGCAAGCGCCCGACCGCCGCGCTGGACCGCAACCTTGCCTATCTCGGGCTGGTCGAACTGCTGTTCGGCTATCCCCTCGACGGCGTGGTGCTGACCACCGGCTGCGACAAGACCACCCCCGCCTGCCTGATGGCGGCGGCCACCGTCAACATGCCGGCGATCGTGCTGTCGGGCGGCCCGATGCTGAACGGCTGGCACAAGGGCCTGCGCACCGGC
>JBBQUA010000214.1:0-9245 GCA_038212905.1 Hyphomicrobiales bacterium | reverse complement strand
CCGCGTCTTCAAATCCTACGACGATATCGTCGATCACTGCTGCTACGCTTGGAATACCCTTGTCGACCGCCCCTGGAAGATCATGTCCATCGGACTGCGCCAATGGGCGCACGGGTTCTGATCAGCGAGACTTGGTATTACCGCCTCTGGAATGCTGGGTCGTCCGGTCAAGCCGGACGATGACAATTGTGGGTGTGACAAACACACCTTCGCGATCTCGCGGCTGATACACCCGAGCTTTGCCAGAAATTTCGTTGCCCTCCAATCAGAGGGCGCGGGGAGGCCGAGCGCCCGATGCGCCCGATAGCCACGTGTGCAATGGTAGTGGGTAGCAGGCACACGCGTTAGTCAGGTCACACCGGAATCACCCGGCACTCCCCGCGCAATGGTTTACGGCTTATACGTGATCTCCCCGGTGAGCCCTGCTCTATTGCCACCGTCACTTGCGGGACTGACCGCAAGCTTGACACCGACGTCGGGGGTGTCAGAACCACACGATTTCGCCGTCCGCCTCCGGCGCCCTGGTCAGGAGCTCCATCCGCGTCCACCGCATCCCCACCCCGCATTGGTGACCTTGCGCAACGCCCCTCTGAGTAGGACGGGATGGCTATGGATATAGCCTGAATTCAATTTCTGAAAAACAGAAATATTTTTTCGTGAGAGGCTTGACGTTACTTCTGATAAACAGAAGTGATTTGCCCGTCGGGTGGGATTTGTTGAATCAGTTCAACAAATTTGTGGTTTTCGCATCGGCTTGTGCCCTGAAGAAATTTGCGCCGGGCATCGACCCGACCGGGCAAATCAACAGCTCTCAGCGCTTCGCCGCCCGCGCGCCCCTGGCGTCCGGCGCCGGCGCGATCACCGGCGGCACCGGTGCGGCGGCGACGGGTGCCGCGTTCTGGCACCGGTTTTTATGCCAGGCTTCCTCGGCGAATGTGGCCTGCCCGCGCACCGCGATGTATTCGTTGCGATAGGCCAGTTCGGCCACCACGGCGCCGCCTGCCCCGGTCTCGGCCTTCGCCATCAGGCCCTGCAATTCCGCGGTCCGGGCCGCCAACGACTTGCGCTCGTTCTCGAGCTGCTTGCACTCGTAGAGCTCGTATTTGGCCGGATCGGCGAACGCCGTACTCATGCCGTCGCTCATGCCGGCGCAACCGCCGAGGCCTGCGGCCACCAGCAGCACCGCCGCGGCGGCGACGAGCGACAAGGATGGTTGGTGGCGCGTTTGAGCAATCATGCGGCTTTTCGTAAACGGACAAGGTTGAGATTGCCTAAAGCAGGCTGCCATGTCGGGATTGAGGCTTTGCTTCGCCTTTGCTTTGGCCCGCGCGCTGCCTTAAGCAGGGCGTGGCGCCGCGCCTTGCAGCCTACCCCATTTCCAAGGCCCAAGGAAACGCGCTAAGTATCTGATCTCGTGGACTAAGCGGGCGTGGCGAAACTGGTAGACGCAAGGGACTTAAAATCCCTCGATGGCAACGTCGTGTGGGTTCGACTCCCACCGCCCGCACCACGGTTGCCCCAATGGTACACAACGGCGAGGGCTATCTCGACGAGGCCATCGCCAGCGTTCTCGCCCAGGACTACACGGATTACGAATACCTCATCGTCGACGACGGCTCGACCGACGGCACCCGGCAGATCCTGCAGCAATGGGCTGCGCGGCATGTCGGCATAGTCAGGAGCCTTTCGACAGTGCGTCCAGGATCGGGCAGTCCGGCACCGCGTCGCCAGCACACTTGGCGGCAAGCTCGGTCAAAACCCGCTCAAGCTTCCTTAGATCCCTGACCTTGCGGCGAATGTCAGTGACGTGAGAGTCCGTCATCGCCTTGACGTTCGCGCAGGTGAGGTCGTGACCGCGCACGAGGCCTAGCAATTCTCGAACCTGATCAAGTGAGAAGCCAAGCTCACGGCCGCGCCGGATGAAGGTCAGCCGCTTGAGGTGGCTGACGTCATAGACACGCTGTCGCCCGTCGGTGCGCGGCGGGGCCGGAATAAGGCCGATCTTTTCGTAATACCGAATGGTCTCGATGTTGACGCCGGTCGCGGCGGACAGTGCTCCTATCGGGAAATGGTCGGCTCGCAACAACTTGATCCTCAGTGATAATTTTTCGCTTGTAGCTGTAGTGACTACAGATTGCATACTGGTGGGGTAAAGGCAAGAAAGATTGAGGAAGATGGCGCTAGGCACCGATAGACGCGTAACCGATTCAGCGCCTGAGCAAGCGGGCAGCCAGCAGGGTTGGGCGCGGTGGATCGCCGCCGGCGGCATCCTTGGGGCACTTGCCGCATCGTCCTGCTGCATCCTGCCATTGGTGCTGTTCAGCCTCGGCATCTCGGGCGCATGGATCTCAAACTTCACGGCGCTCGCACCGTACAAGCCTTACTTCGCGGCTGCCACGATCGCACTCCTCGGCTACGGGTACTACCTCGTGTACGTGCGCCCGAAGCAGTCCTGTGCCGATGGCTCCTGCGCCCGCCCCATTCCAAACAGACTCGTCAAGTCGAGCCTCTGGATCGCAACCGTGCTGGTGATCGCTGCGCTCGCTTTCGATTACGTCGCGCCGCTGCTGCTGGGATAAACAACAGAAGGAGACACATCTATGAAACACTTCATTGCGGCATTGGCCCTCGGGACAGGCCTGTTCAGCGCGGGTACGGCTCTCGCCGGGGAGCAAACCGTGACCCTCGCTGTTGCAAATATGACCTGCGCGAGCTGTCCTTACATCGTCAAGCAGTCGCTCACCGCGATTCCCGGCGTGACCAACGTGGCCGTATCGTTCCAGAGGAAATCGGCAACCGTGAGTTTCGACGACAGGAAGACGACCGCAGACGCCTTGATCGGCGCGACGACGAAAGCCGGGTATCCCGCCAAACTTGCGGCAGCGCCTTCGGCAGCCGTAACGCAATGAACGACACCACGCTCTTAAAGACGGGTGCGATCGGTGCCGTCGTGGCAACCATATGCTGCGCAACGCCGGTACTTGTCATTGCGTTCGGCGCACTCGGTTTGTCCGCGCTTACGGGTTATCTCGACTATGTGCTGCTGCCTATCTTCGCGCTCAGTGTTGAGCTGGTCGGCTACGGCTTCTACAGACGGCGACAGGGTACGGTCGATTGTTGTGCCACAGATACCTCCAACACGGACAACCCGGGTAAATTGATATGAGCGACTGCTGCATCGGCAACAACAAAGGCTATGATCTGATCGTGATCGGCGCCGGAACCGGTGGCAATGGTGTTGCTCGGAGGGCGGCGGCGGCGGGTTGGAAAGTCGCCAGCATCGACAGCCTACCGTACGGCGGAACCTGCGCCCTGCGCGGCTGCGACCCGAAGAAAATGCTGATCGCCGTAACCCAAGGCGTGGACTGGGCACACAGCATGAAAGGCAAGGGCCTGGAGGCCCAAACGTCGGTCAACTGGCACGATATGGTTTCCTTCAAGCGCACATTCACCGACAATATGCCGCCGCGCATCGAAGCGGGACTCAAAAAGATCGGGGTCACAACACTGCACGGCGATGCGAGGTTCACGAGCACTGATACTATCGAATTGAATGGTGAGAGTTTTAGTGCGAAGCATTTCCACATCGCCACGGGCGCGCGCCCGATGACACTTAACATTCCCGGCGAAGATTTACTGACCACCAGCACTGAATTTCTGGAACTGCCGAAAAAGCCTGGCCGAATAGTCTTTGTCGGCGGCGGGTTCATCGCCATGGAATTTTCGCATATAGCGAAACGCGCCGGAGCCCGCGAGGTAACGGTTCTGGAAATGATGAAGCGGCCGCTTGGCAATTTCGACCCCGATCTTGTCGCAATGGTTGTCGAGGCCACCATCGATTTAGGCATCGATCTGCAGACTGAAACCAGGGTTTTGAAGGTTGAAAGGCTCGGTCAGGAATTAGCAGTCTCTTTTGAGACGCTGTCCGAAATCAAGGTCGTGACCTGCGATTTGGTGGTCCACGCCACGGGACGGGTGCCGAATATCGACCAACTCAACCTGTCCGCCGCCGGTGTGGAAACGGGTCCGCGCGGCATCAAGGTCAGCCCGAGTATGCGCACCACCAATCCCAATATTTTCGCCGCTGGAGACTGCGCCGACAGCGGCCTCAACCTGACCCCTGTCTCGGCATACGAAGGTCGTGTCGCGGGCAAGAACCTCCTGGCCGGGAAGGATGAGCGCACCGTTTCATACCCCCCGATTCCAAGCGTTGTTTTCACGCTGCCGCCGGTCGCGACAGTTGGCCTGTCCGAGGCGGCCGCGCAGGAAAAGGGCCTGAAGTTCGAAACGCATTTCGAAAAGACGTCGGACTGGTATTCCTCATTGCGGGTCGGCGCGAGATGGACCGGTTACAAGGTTCTCGTTGAACAAACGACCGGCTTGATTCTTGGCGCTCATCTGATTGGTCCAGGCGCCGAGGAACAAATCAACCTGTTCGCAATGGCGATGGGTGCGGGCCTGACAGCCAACAAGATCAAGGGAATTATCTTTGCCTATCCAAGTTACGCCTCGGACATCGGCTCGATGGTTTGAATCGGTGTTCCCGAGTTGTCATCAACTCGCACGGCCAGATTTGACGGGTGCGGCCCCGGCTGTGGCCAGATCTTGACCCTCATCGCGTCCCGCGCTGACTTACCTCATGACAAATCACACGGATGAACGCGCATAATGGATTTCACCATGCACCAACTCGTCAAGGCACATGACTGCTGCACTGTTCCCGGTTCTGACCGCAACGATTTCGACCTAGCCGTGATCGGCGCGGGCTCTGCGGGGTTTTCAGCCGCGATCACCGCCGCCGAGGAGGGGAAGCGTGTGGCCCTGATCGGGCACGGGCTGATCGGCGGCGCCTGCGTCAACGTCGGCTGTGTTCCATCCAAGGCGCTGATCCGCGCCATGGAGAGCGTGCACCAGGCTGGCGCGGCATCCCGCTTCGACGGCATCCGTGCGAGCGGCGACCTGACGGACTGGGCAGCGCTCGTTGACCAGAAGAATGCGCTCGTGGCGGGTCTCCGAAAAGCGAAGTATGAGGACCTGTTGCCTGCCTACGACAACATCGTCTATCTCAACGGGGCGGCACGGCTTGCCGATGGCGGCGTCGCGGTGAATGGATCGGTCGTTCGCGCGCCGAAGGTGATCATCGCTACGGGAACGCGTCCCGGCGTCCCAGCGATCTCCGGCATCGAGAGTATCGATTATCTGACCAGCACCACGGCCCTCGAACTCAAGGAGTTGCCAAAGAGCCTGATCGTGGTCGGCGGTGGGTTCGTGGGTGCGGAGTTGGCACAGGTCTTCGCCCGGGCCGGCGTCAAGGTGACGATCGTGTGCCGGAGCCGTCTCTTGCCGGCAGCGGAACCGGAAATCAGTGAGGCGCTTGCGGCCTACTTCGTGCAGGAGGGGATCACCGTTCAGGCCGGCGTCGCTTATGAGCGCTTTCGGAAGACGGATGAAGGCATCGAGTTGTCGGTCCGAAAGGGAGATCGACCCGAGGTCCTCGCGGCCGAGAAGATCCTCGTCGCAACGGGCCGCAGCCCCAACGTCGAACAGCTTGGACTGGCAGAGGCGGGCGTGCGCCAGACCAAATCCGGAGCCATCGTGGTCGACGATCGCATGCGCACGTCACGCGCGGGGACCTACGCGGCCGGCGACGTGACCGGGCGCGACCAGTTCGTCTACATGGCCGCCTACGGCGCTAAGCTCGCAGCCAAGAACGCGCTCAACAGTGACAAACTCGTCTACGACAACAGCGCCATGCCCGAAGTGGTGTTCACCGATCCGCAGGTGGCCAGCGTCGGGTTGACAGAGGCAGCCGCCAAAGCTGCCGGCCACGCAGTGGCAACATCCGTACTCTCGCTCGACAATGTGCCTCGGGCGCTGGCCGCGCGTGATACACGCGGACTCATCAAGCTCGTCGCCGACGGCAAGAGCCGGAAGCTGCTTGGTGCCCACATACTCGCCCCTGAAGGCGCCGACAGCATCCAGACGGCAGTGATGGCGATAAAGTTCGGCATGACAGTCGAGGACCTGGGCGCGACCATCTTCCCCTATCTCACGACGGTCGAAGGCTTGAAGCTCGCGGCACAGACGTTCAACAAGGACGTGAAGATGCTGTCCTGCTGCGCTGGATGAATGAGCCGCTCCGAGTTCTGCACAGATAACACGCGCGCCGATCCAACGAGCCCGGTCCGCTCGTGGGCCTTTGCTCCTTCAACCCACGGAAGGAGGAACCATGCTTTGGTCAACCAAAGATACAGAAAATAGAACCGGGCATCCCGCGGAAAGACGAAGGCGGCGGGCGAAGCACGGGTTATTGCCTCGCCTGACACATTCGGTGGCGGACCAGGTCGCTGCACCGTTGTCTCGACCGCAAAATTGTGGCTTCGATATCGCCTGAACCAGATCGGATGACGGGCTTCCGAATGCACGCGAATACGATGCGCCATCCCAGGCTCACCATGCTGACGGTGGTGCACAACGGCGAGCGCTATCTCGACGAAGCCATCGCCAGCGTTCTCGCCCAGGACTACACGGATTACGAATACCTCATCGTCGACGACGGCTCGACCGACGGCACCCGGCAGATCCTGCAGCGATGGGCGGACCGCGATCCGCGGATCGCGATCGCTCACCTCCTGTCGAGAGGCGGAATTGCACGGGCGCTCAACCATGGACTTGCGCTGGCGCGCGGAGAATATATCGGCCGGCAGGACGCCGACGATATCTGCGTCGGAGCGCGGTTGCGCCGCCAGGTCGAATTGCTCGATCGCGAACCCGATGTCGTGTTGGTATCCGCCAACTACACCCTGATCGATCACAGGGGAGGATGGGAAGGCAGGCGCATCGTCGAAAACCCTTCCGCGCTGTTCCCCTATCTTTTGAATTTCACCAATCCGATGCTTGGCGCCGGCAGCCAGGGCATGTTCCGGCGCGACGCCGCGCGGGAACTCGGCGGCTTTTGCGAGGACATCGAAGCCTCGGTGGACTATGAATTCTGGACCCGGCTGCTGGCACGCGGGCGCGCCGCGATTCTGCCGTTCGTCGGTTTGAAGTGCCGCCTGCACCGGCGACAGACCAGCGTTACGCGCAGGGAAGAACAGCGGCGCAATTACCATGCGATCTCGCGACGGATGCTGGCCGCTTACCTCGGACGCGAGCTTGCCGACGACGAGTTCGGCGCGGTGATTTCGATATGGGAGCAGGATGGCCAAACCGTGGACGCGGCCATCGGCAATGGCGTACTGCACGAAGCCTATGCCCGGTTCGCCGCCGAAGCCGATCCTGCGCTTCGCCGGAGGCTCCGCCTGATCACGGCGGGACAGTGGGCATTGTCTTCGGTCGCGCTGGCGAGGAAGCGTGAATTCGCCGCGGCGGCACGCCATTTCGGCTACGCCATGACATGGCATCCCGCGGGCCTCTGCGTGGCCGCGGCGTTCGTCGCCGAGCGGCTGTTCGTCCGCGGCCGTCGAGGGATCAGCTCAGCCCTCCACCGTCCCTGAGGCGCCCGGCCCGGTTCCCCTCACCGGGGCAAGCCCCAAATCGGCAGCCCGCGCTTCGTTCCGCAGCGGACTGGGAAGCCTGAAATACCGAGGTTCGGCGGAACACATCGAACATACCGGCTCGTCCTCCAACGTGAGGAATTCATCGAGCTCCCGGTCCGAGCAGGCCGCATCGAGCGGCCGGTACTGCAGGTAGGGATCCCATTTCCCGGACAAATCGTACTTGTCCTTCTGCAAGCCGAGATACGCCAGCGGACCACATTTCCAGAGCTTTCCTTCGTAAAGCTGTTTGCAGTGCCTGGCCGGGCAGACCTTCCAGCTTTGCCGCGGCCGTCCATCCTCGAACGGCAGCATCTCCGCGCCGAAGCCACGGTACCGGCGCGTCCACTGCTCATGCGACTGCCGAACAAGGGCGATCGTTCCGTGCTCGCGCTTCCAGTCCGCCAGCAGGTCGAAGACGGGGCGCAGCCGCGCGGCATAGCCGTCGCCGTCGTAATGCACCGACAACGAGAGATCGGCGTTGCCGGCCGCCGCGAGCGCCGCCGGCAGGCCGGGGTGTCGGTGCAGGAAGAAACCGTTGGTGACGATGCGAATATGCGCCGCCGGCCAGTGCCGTCGAACCAGCAACACGAATTCGGAAAGCCGGGGATGAATGGTCGGCTCGCCGCCGAGCAGGTTGAATTCCCTGACGTCGACGCGGCTGCTCCACGCCGCCATCCAGCGATCCGCCAGCGCCGGATCGAGATTTCCGCGGTGACCATGATTGGAATAGTGCGAGCAGCTTTCGCAGGTCAGGTTGCAGGCGTGGCTGACGTGCAGTTCCAGCAGCGAAAGCGCGCGGCGCCCGGACGGGCGAATGCCCAGCCGCCGGGACAGTTTCGACAAAAATCTGGAGGCAAACGCCCGAGCCAAAATCCAGCGCTCCTTCCGAACTCTCTCGTTCACGTTCACGGACGACCAACCAGGCCGGCAGCCGGCACGCCACACGCGGCGGTATCGGCGGGCTGGCGAGGATCCTCGGCACCAGCGTCGGAAACTTTCGGCACGCACCAAACGTGAATGCCCGGCACATCTACACGAAGCCGCGCTTCGCGCTTTTGGCCGGGCATAACGTCGTTTCGAGCCAGCGGGTGAAGTCGCCCCCCGCCCCTACTTCTTCTCGATATTCCAGAACACCGGCGTCGCCGGGCCGTCGAGCACGCCTGTGAGCTTGGTGCTCCAGGCGCTGGGCGTCAGGTACTGCCCAAGCGGGATGTAGATCACCTGCTCATAGGCGTGCTTCTGCAGGTCGGCGGCGATCTTCTTCTGCTCTTCGGGGGTCGACGCCCGCGCATAGGCATCGCGCAGCTGCTCGACCTTGGCGTCTTCCGCCCAGCCGAACCAGCCGCCCTTGGTGCCGCGGCCACCGATCGAGACGTTGGCGACGGGATTGGCCACGTCGGCGCCGACCCAGTTGGTGAAGAACATGTTCCAGCCGCCTTCCTTGATCGGCTTCTGGCTGGCGCGGCGGGTCACCACGGTCTGCCAGTCGGTGGCCTGCACGTCGACCTTGAAGCCGGCTTCGCGCAGCAGCTGCGCCGCCACGATCGGCTGCGCCTTCAGCGTCGATACGTCGGTTGGCGCCATGATCACGACGGGGGTGCCGTCATAACCGGACTCGGCCAGCGCCTTCTTGGCTTCCGCCATGCCGCTGCCCTTGATCCCCGTTTCCATGCCGGCGTCGGTGGCATTCGGCGTGCCGCAGCCGAA
>JBBQUA010000213.1:0-9251 GCA_038212905.1 Hyphomicrobiales bacterium | reverse complement strand
CACGCCGAAGGGCAAGCTCCGGGTGGTCGACGACGTCAGCTATGACATCAACGACGGCGACTTCATCGCGGTGATCGGCCCCTCGGGCTGCGGCAAGACCACGATGATGAGCATGCTGGCCGGCTTTCAGAAGCCGACCTCCGGCAAGGTGCTGTTCGACGGCCATCCCGTTACGGGCCCGGGCCCCGAACGCGGCGTGATCTTTCAGGAGTACGGGGTTTTCCCCTGGCTGACGGTCAAGGACAACATCGCGTTCGGCCTCAGGCTCAGGGCTAATCACGTGCCCGTCGCGGAACGCGACCAGATTTGCGAACATTATCTCGCCCTGATGGGCTTGTCGGATTTCGCCAGTTCCTATCCGAAGCATTTGTCCGGCGGGATGCGGCAGCGTCTTGCCATCGCGCGCGCCTATGCCGTCAAGCCGCAGTTTTTGCTGATGGACGAGCCGTTCGGCGCGCTCGACGCCCAGACCCGGGCCAACATGCAGAATCTTCTGCTCCAGGTGCTCGCCACCGAGAGCAAGACGGTCATGCTGATCACGCACTCGGTGGAAGAGGCGATCTACCTCGCCTCGCGCATCGTGGTGGTGACGGCGCGGCCGGCGCGGATCAAGGAGATCATCGAGGTGCCCTTCCCCTACCCGCGCGATGAATCGCTGCAGGAGCGACCGGAATTCGGCGAATTGCGAAGCCACATCCGGGAACTGGTGATGAGCGAATACCGTGCGCAGCAGGCGCAGCTGCGGCCGGCTTCTTTTTCGGAATAATCATAAAAGCAACAGGGAGGAGACCATCATGGATCGACGACAATTCCTGACCACGACGGCAGGCGCAGCACTCGGTAGCTTTGCGGCTTCAGCGCCGGCCATCGCCCAGGCCAAGACCAAGGTCCGGGTCGGCTATCTGCATACGGTCGCCGTCGATGGGCAGATCTGGACCGGAATGGACCGTGGCACCTTCGACAAGCAGGGCCTCAATCTGGAACTGCGCCAGTTCAACACCGGCCTCGAGATCTTTCAGGCTCTGATCGGCGGCAGCCTCGACGTGCTGGCGACGGGTGCGGTGCTGTCGAACTTCCCGGCGCGCGGCCAGGGCAAGGTATTCCTGATCAACGACATCGAAGTGGCGACCGCCCAGCTCTGGGTGCGCTCCGATCAGGGCATCAAGTCGTTCGCGGATCTGAAGGGCAAGCGCATCGCCACCGCGACCGGCACCACCGCTCACGTGTTCCTCGACAAGGCGCTGCGCGCCAACAACATCGATCCCAAGGAAGTGGAACTCGTCAACCAGACCATGCCGGCCGCCGTGACCGCGTTCATCTCGGGCGCGGTGCCGGCGGTGGCGCTTTGGGTGCCGTTCAATGTCACTGTGCGCGACAAGGTGCCGGGCGCCGTGAAACTCGCCGACGCCTCGGCCTATTATCCGCAGGCCGCCATCATCGGCGGCTGGGCCGCCGCCAATGATTACTACGAGCCGAACAAGGAGACGCTCGGCAAGCTGATCAAGGGCTGGGCCGAGGCCAATGACTACATCGTCGCCAACCCCGCGGAGGCGATGGAAAAGCTGCAGAAGGGCCACTACAGCCAGACGCCGCTGGCCGACATCAACGAGTCCTTCAAGGGCCAGAAGATGTTCACGTCGAGCGAATGGAAAAAGTACTATTCGGACGGCACCGTCACCAAATGGCTGCAGCAGACCACCGACTTCTTCATGGCCAATGCCGGCATCAAGGATGCCACGCCCGCCAGCAAATATTTCGATCCGAGTCTCTATCTGAAGACGATTGCGTAGCTCAGGCTCTCGCGGACGGCGGCTTGCCGTCGCCGTCCGCTACGCGCCCCGTTCCAGCATGGCCTTGAAATCGGCGCGAGCGCGTTGCGCTTCGCCGCGCGCGGTTTCCGACGCATCGCCGAGACCGAAATAGCCGTGGATCAGTCCGGGCCCACCATAATACTTCGTGGTGACGCTGGCGGCGGCCAGCGCATCGGCATAGGCCTTGCCCTCGTCGCGCAGGGGATCGAACCACGCGGTCGTGACTACCGCCGGCGCAAGTCCGGCATGACTCTTCGCGCGTAGCGGCGAAGCGCGCCAGTCCGCGCCATGGCTGGCGTCGTCAAGATAATGGCCGCAGAACCATTCCATCACCGCGCGCGACAGGAAATAGCCTTCGGCATTTTCCGTGCGGGAGGGAAAGCGCGCGTTCTCTGTGGCATCCGCGAAGCCTCCGACAATATCGATGACGGGATAGGCCAGCAATTGCGCGGCGAGCTTGATCCCGGCATCGCGGCAGGCAATCGCCACCGCCGCGGCCAGATTGCCGCCGGCGCTGTCGCCGGCCACACCGACGCGCGCGCTGTCGTCGCCGAACTCGGCAATGCGCGCGAACACGTCGCGCACGGCGGCGAAGGCGTCGTCAAACGCGCCCGGAAAGCGCGTTTCCGGCGGGCGTCGGTAATCGACCGACACCACCACGGCGCCGGTCTCGATCGCGAGCAGCCGTGCCTGGCGGTCATGGGTTTCGAGATCGCCGGCGACCCAGCCGCCGCCGTGGAAAAATACCACGGTCGGTGATTTCGCATCCGACACACGGTAGACCCGCGCGGCGAGTGGCCCGGCCGGACCCTTCACCACTGTATCGGCGGCACTCGCGACCGGCGGCGGCGGCACCTCGGCGCGCGCGGCGGCGAGCGCGCGGAGCGCATCGCGGGCGCTTTGCGGTGTCATCGTCTCGGGGTCGCGCAGCGGCAGTTTTGGAATGATCGCGGCAATGATGGGATCGAGCGGTGTGATCATGATGTCCCCCGGACAGGAATTTGCGCCAGCATAGGTTCCGCTCGCCGCTTCGGCAACGCGCCGCCGTGTCCGCCGCCGCATGGGAGGCCTCCGAAAACGACGAATTGAAAAAGCCTCCGGAGAATGCTGGGGTAGCGCTTCGCAAGGTCGCAACAAGCGACCGGCAGGGAGACGACACGCATCATGACGGTGGATACGACAGCTCAGGCTCGACAAGCTCGCCCACGCGACGCGGAAGCTGTTTTCGACGCCGTCATCGTCGGCGCGGGTTTTGCCGGGATGTACATGCTGCATCGGCTGCGCGGGCTCGGCTTTTCGGCGCGGGTGTTCGAGGCCGGCAGCGGCGTCGGCGGCACCTGGTACTGGAACCGGTATCCGGGCGCACGCTGCGACGTCGAGAGCATGCAATATTCGTTCTCCTTCTCGGAAGATCTCGATCAGGAGTGGAACTGGTCGGAGAAATATTCCCCGCAGCCTGAAATCCTGTCCTATGCCAACCATGTCGCCGACCGTTTCGACCTGCGCCGCGACATCGTGTTCGACACCCGCGTCACCGCGGCGACGTTTGATGAGAACGAAAAATGCTGGCGCATCGAGACCGATCGCGGTGACAAGCTTTTGGCAAAATTCTGCATCATGGCGGTGGGCTGCCTGTCGGCGCCGAACCGGCCGGCATTCCCGGGCATGGCGGATTTCCGCGGACCGATCTACCACACCGGCGAATGGCCGCACGAGGGTGTCGACTTCAGGGGCCAGCGTGTCGGCGTGATCGGCACCGGCTCCTCGGCGATCCAGTCGATCCCGATCATCGCGCAACAGGCCTCAAGCCTCACCGTGTTCCAGCGCACCGCGACGTGGTCGGTGCCGGCCCGCAACGAACATCTTACGCCGGAGTATCTGCAGACGGCCAAGGCCGGTTATCCAGAACTGCGGGCCAAAGCGCGCGGACGCCCGACCGGATTCTATTTTCCCTTCAACATGAAGCCCGCGCTGGAGACAGGCCCCGAAGAGCGCGAGCGACTTTACGAGGAAGCCTGGGAACGCGGCGGCCTGCCGTTCCTCGGCGCCTTCGGCGACCTCCTGTTCGAGAAAGCCGCCAACGACACCATCGCCGATTTCACCCGCCGCAAGATCCGCGAAGCGGTAAAGGACCCGGCCACCGCCGACTTGCTGTGTCCAAAAAATGTGTTGGGCTGCAAGCGGCTTTGCGTCGACACCGCGTATTTCGAGACCTACAACCTGCCGCACGTCAAACTGGTCGACGTCTCCCGGACACCGATCGAGCGCTTCACCGCCGATGGCATCGAGGTCGATGGCGTCGCCTATCCGCTGGACGCGGTGGTCTGCGCCACCGGCTTTGCCGCCATGACCGGATCGTTCGACAAGATCGTGATCACTGGCCGCGATGGCCTGACTCTGGCCGAGAAATGGCGGGCGGGCCCGCGGGCCTATCTCGGGATTGCTTCGGCGGGTTTCCCCAACCTGTTCACGATCACCGGTCCCGGCAGTCCCTCGGTGCTGGCCAGCATGATCCAGGCGATCGAGCAGCATGTCGACTGGATGGCGGACTGTATGGCCCACCTGCGCGACGTCGGCGCGGCCACCATCGAGCCGGTCCTTGCGGACGAGGACGCCTGGGTCGAGCACGTCACCGAGGTGTCGACGGTCTCGCTGCGCTCGACCTGCAGCTCCTGGTATGTCGGCACCAACATCCCTGGCCGTCCCCGGGTGTTCATGCCCTATATCGGCGGCTTCCCGGTCTATGTGCAGAAATGCAACGAGGTGATGAGCGGTGGCTTCGAAGGTTTTGTCATCGGTGGCGCGCCGGCCAGCAATACGCCACCGCAGATACGCTTGACCGAACGCTGGAGGGTGCCGATCGATATCGACGTCATCTCGCCGGCAGCGGTGGCGGCACGGCGGGTGCCGATGGTGTGAGAAGGCGGTCGGCCGCCTCGTCACTCTTATTTTTCGGTATAGGCCCCACCGTGCCAGTTGCCGACGTTGATGGAACCGTAAGGCCCGCGAGCCTGGGCATTCGAAATTGCCCGCAAAAGACTCAAAGCAGCCAGAAATGCACGCTGCATGGCGGCCCCCACCCTAGTGTAACTCGACGCCAGCACAACTTTGACGGTGGCCACCGCAGAGTCAATACACCTCAGGTCACATGCGCTTCGGGTGCATGCTGGGGTCAACCCCAGCGGCACCTCAGCACTGCCGTTTCGGCAGCGCCCGACAGCCTTACTTCGCGGCGCTCGCCATGATTCCCGAGCTTTCGACCAGCTTCGCCACCCGTGGCAGGTCGGAGGCGAACAGCCGCGCATGCGCCTCAGGCGTCAACTCGGCTTCGGGGAATGGAAGGGTTCCGAGCTGCGTCAGCTTTTCCAGCAGGACCGGATCTGACAACGCCTTGCGCAGCGCCGCATTCAGCGTCCCGATGGTCTCCTTCGGCGTGCCCTTCGCCACATAGAGCCCGTGCCACATCGTGTAGCTGACCTCGGGCATGCCGAGTTCGGCGGTGGTCGGAACATCCTTCAGCTGCTCGAGCCGTTTTGACGACGTGATGGCAATGCCGTGCAGAGTTCCGGCCTGAATCTGCGGCAGCGCGTTGGTCACCTGGTCCCACAGCAGATCGATCTGCCCCGCCAGCAGGTCGCCGATGGCCGGACCTGACCCGCGATAAGCCACCACCGTCGGCTTGAAGCCGAGCACATTGCCCATCATCACGGCGCACAAATGGCTGTTGGTTCCGACACCACCATGCGCGAAGTTCGCCTTGTCGCCCTGCGCCTTGATCCAGGCGACATAATCCTTCGGTCCCGCGCCGGGAATCGACTTGCGGCCGACCAGCACCATCGGCGAATTGTTGACGAGACCGACTGGCTCGAACGCGGTTTTTGTATCGTAGCGCAGGTTGTTGAACAGGCTGGGGGCCGCAAGCAGCGCGACGTGATTGATCAGGATGGTGGAACCGTCAGGTGTCGATCGGGCAACACGGTCATTGGCCAGCGTGCTGCCGCCGCCGACCACGTTCTCGATGATGATGGTCTGGCCGAGCGTGGCCGACATCCGCTCGCCGATCAGCCGCGCGACGGTATCCGTGCCGCCGCCGGCAGCATAGGGGACCACCAGCGTCACGGTCTTCGAGCTGGATTGCGCGTGGACCTGCGTCGAAAGCACGGCAAGCAAGGTGCAAAAGCCGGTAAGCGCGAGCCTGAAAAGCCGATTGAGCACGACGGTGTCCTCCCCAAATCCCTGTTTTGTTATCATGCCGCATCGCCGCGGACGTGCGCTCGTTCGCGAGATCACGCCGCAGCAAGCAGTGAGCACCGCACGACTTCAGGTCATGCTGATTGCTCATCTGCACATCAAACACAGAGCCAGCCTGGCCCACAAGAGCGAAACGACGTCCGGGGCTTCGTTGCGCCGCCGATCCCGCCTGTCGCCGCGCCCATGCGGGCTACGGCTCTCCGATCGCGGGATTGATGGCCAACGACGAACCGGCAACGCCTCTGGCTTCATAGGCCGTCATGGAGACCGTGCGGCCGGTGCTGCGCGCCGCCCGTAAATTCAAGCCGAGCCTGCCGAATTCGTCATCGACGATCGAAGCCTTGAGGACAACGAGCCCACGCCCGGTGCTTTGATTCACCTGATCGCGGCCGGCCTTCATCGCCGTCAGCTTCTCCGCGATGGACGCGACCATTCCCAGCGCAAACGAGGTGTTGGCCAGATGCCGCTGATTGTGCCGGAACCGGCCATAGCCTGAGGTGGTCTTGTAGCGGCCGAGCTCGGAGCGGACCGCGGCGTCGATCAATTCGGCAAGGTAGTGCGCGACTTCGATATCCGAGCGAAGGCCGAAGAAGACATAGCGGCTCTCGCCCGTCGGATGCTTCTCGCGCCAGACCCGGCAGTCGCAGAAATTGGCAATGGCGCCGATGCAGTCGTCGAGCGGGATTCGCTTCTTGCGGTAGGTCTCATATTCGCGGCGCTCGCAGGGCGCTTTGCGAATATCGATGTCGGTCAGCGACAGGTCGTAGCGATCGAGCATCTCGGCGACCTTGGCGGCGGCCGATAGCGCCTCCTCTTCGGTGCAGCCATTATCGATGGTCTTTGCGCGCAACGCCTGAATGCGCGTCTTGAGCTTGTCGAGTTCGGCGAGATTGGGGGATTGGTTCACTGATCGGGGGCCCTGAGGAGTCGGTCCGCAATTCTTAGCAGAATGCGGGGCTTACGCTCAACCCCGCCGCTAGCGCCATCCCTCGCTCGCCGAAACACACTCACAGAACAAATCGGCAGCCTTGCGGTGGCCCTCCCCCTTGGCGCGATCGTAACTGCGGCAGCGATCAGAACGGTGCGACCGCCGTGCCGCAAAACTGCTAAGGGGCTCAAGACTGGTACTCCATGGCAGGAGATAAGGGAGAAAAGCTGGAAACGGGCAACTATCTCCTTCAGATGCCCGCCCATGGTCTGCACCATGACGACCTGCACGTCGGCAATCTGGACGAGCTGGCATTCTCGTTGTAAATTTTTCGGGCGATCTGGCATCGCCGCGTTGCAAACGCGCATCCTGTTAGCCTTGTCGATTCCCGCAAGCACTGTATTCTCCACCACAATTGCGAAAAACAAGACTCCCGTTCCGGGCGGAAAATAATGAGCGGTTTGAGTGAGACATCCGGGGGTTGGCGGTCGGGCCCCGGACCGGTCCCTCTGGTCAGCGTGCTTCTTACCAGCTTCAATCATGCCCGCTATGTCGAAGAGGCACTGGATTCCCTGTGGCGCCAAACCTCTCGCAGTTTTGAGGTCATTATCACCGATGATGCGTCAACTGACGGCTGCGCCGAAATTATTACAGCCTGGCTGGATCGAACCGGTTTTCCCGCGCTGTTTATCCGCAATCAGGTCAATCGCGGCATTTGTGCCAACCGCAATACGGCCCTGGCGCACGCCTCAGGAACATTCGTGTGTTCGCTTTCAGGCGACGATGCCTACGAGACCGATCGAATCGAACGCCAGTTGCAGTGCTTTCTATCTCAACCGGATGACGTTTGTGCGGTTTATAGCGACATGCCGCTCGTTGATGTCGACGGCAAGCCATGTGGCCGATCCTATCTCGCATCCACATTGAACGGCGCGGAACCTCCGCAAGGCGAAATATTTGCGCGACTTCTGCTGAAGAACGATTTGCCGGCGCCCTGCGTGATGATCCGCAAGAAAGCCATTGAGGCTGTCGGCGGTTATGATGAGAGTCTCTTCTACGAAGATTTCGACATGTGGCTGCGGCTGAGCTTCCGCTTCCGTTTCGTCTTCTTGCCAGCGATGCTTGTCCGACATCGCGTGCATCGGGAATCGATGTCCAGAAGTTGGCGCCACAGGAAGGTAATGTGCAGCAGCAGGACCCGCATATTGTCGAAATGGCTCAGTGCCGACCTTGACGACGTTCTCCGCAGCCAGTTGCTGGATGCATTGTTGTGGAATGGTGTCATGCAATTGCGCATCAACGATCCGGGCGAGGCCCGCAGAACGTTCAGTCATTCGGTTCGGCATGATCATCGGCATTCCCGACGCGCGTTGGCGCGAGCGGGAGGATTGCCCGGTGCCCGCACCATTGTGCATGCGATGCTGCCCCTTTACCGGCTGAGCCGGGCATGGAGATGAGTTCAGCCCGCAGCTGCAGCTAATGGCCGTTCACAACCGATCGGGTGATTTTGGCCGGGACGCCGGTAACCATGTCGTTGGCGTTCACGTCTTGCAGGACGACGGCCCCGGCGCCAACAACGGCGCCGCTGCCAATCTTCAGTCGCTCGCGGATCACAGCACCTTGGGCGATGAAGGCGCTATCGCCGATTTCAACATTCCCCGCAATGTTGGCGCCGGGACCGATGGTGCAGTATTTCCCGATCCGGTCGTCGTGGCCAATCAGCGCGCCGCGGTTGACCAGCGCATAATCCCCGAGAACTGCGTTCGACCCGATAATCGCTCCCGCGTTCACGATGCAGCCCGAGCCGACATGTGCACGCCGGGACACATTGGAAAATGGATGAACCAGCGAGGCAAACGGGTAACCCCGCGACCGCATCAGGTCGATGAAAGGACGCCGCTGCGTCGTCACGATGGCGCACACGACTTCGCATTCGGCTGGACCGAACGGAACGTCGTCAACCCAGAAAACCGGAAGCCCTTCCAGGGTCGCGCCGGGATTCGGCCGGGTCAGGCTGTTGACGAAACCAAGCGGAGAAAAACCGCCGATAGCTTCCGCTATTTCGAGAGCTTCGACGGCAAAGCGGCCATCGCCCAGCAGTAAGAGCGGCCGGACCTTCATCGCAAACCGGATCGCATGTTCAAAATCCACTGTCGGCGGAAGCGTCAGCCGACCTGGGCTGCTGTCTTGGGGCCACCCCCGCTTATGGATTATACATTTTATAAACAGACACTTAATCATCCGAATGGCGGAGAGAGTGG
>JBBQUA010000212.1:0-9258 GCA_038212905.1 Hyphomicrobiales bacterium | reverse complement strand
GCAGGCGGTTGCTGAGCTCGTCGAACAGGCCGGAGCGGGACTGGTCCAGCATGGCATCGACGTCCTCGCGGCCACGCTGGTCGCCAAGCGCGCCCAGCAGATCGTCGCGCGCCTTGAAATAGGTACGCATCTCCGCGCCCTCGCGGCGGGTCGCGGCGATCTTGCGCTGCAGTTCGGCGACGTCGGCGTCGGGCCTCTGCATGTCGGCGA
The DNA here is from genome assembly GCA_038212905.1 of Hyphomicrobiales bacterium. Lineage (GTDB taxonomy): Bacteria > Pseudomonadota > Alphaproteobacteria > Rhizobiales > Xanthobacteraceae > Bradyrhizobium. The sequence continues at coordinate 9,048 of JBBQUA010000212.1, read as the reverse complement.
GATCTGACTTCGCCTTTTCGGCGAGCCAGGCCTGACTCGCCTTGTCCTGCTCAAAAGTGTTGCGGCCGACGAAGCCATGCGAGTAGTCGCTCCACACCTCGCCGCGCTCGTTGACGTCGCCGTCGCGCGGCAGCGGCGGCGGAACGACCGGCGCCTCGGCTTCGGGCCGCACAAAACCGCCGCGCTCCGCCGAATAGATCTCGCCGCCTTCGTTGTGCGCGCCGTCGACGGGATCGAAGGTCGCAACCCCGTTCTTCTCGCGGTACTTCCAGCCCAGCGCCTCGTATTTGCGCTTCCACGCCTCGAACGGATCTTCCGGCAGATGTCCGCGCAGCAGATCGCGGATCGCCGCGATTGCTTCCTCGCGTCGCACGCCGGTGGCGCCCAGCATCAATAGCGAGCCGAGCAGTGCCGTGCCGCCGGCAAGCGCCGACACCGTCGCGATCTCGGCGGGCGTGAGTTCGGACTGCGTTTGGTCCGCGGGACCTGGCGGCTCCAGCGCGGTCACCGTGTCGGACGGTGGCTGCACCTGGTCGTTGTTCTCGTCGCCTGGCGGCGGAGTCTTGGGGTCAAAATCGGGTTTCGTCTTCGATGTTTCGAGATTGGTCCAGCCGCGATCGGTGATGTACCGGCCAAACGCAGCGCGAAACTCCCGATACGTCTGCAGCACCTCGTCTTCGCTGGGACGGGGAAATCTGCGATTGCCCCGCTTGGGGCTCGCCTCGTCGGCGTGGGCGGAGAGGCCCATCACGCAGGATCCGATCTTGAAGACAAAAGTGCTCTGCAAGGAGCTGTCGGACAGGTAACCCAGGTTCCAGTAACCCTGAATGCCGTCGCCTATGCTGCGCGGAGCGAAAGTGACATTGACCCCGTAACCTACCGGCGAGGTTGGCTCGCCGGGCTTGGCGGAGAGGCTGTAGTTCGCACAGTGGGCGTGCGGCCCAATGAAATAGCGCCGGCAATGCGCCTCGTTGCAACCGGGATCGACGGTCTTGAAGATGAAGTGGCGTCCGTCCGGGTCGTAATAGAATCCATTGGGCAGGTAAGAGTCGGGAAGGTAAAACGAAAAAATCCATTTCCCCGCGGGCCACGCATCCGACAGCTTCTCTCTGTCGGCAAGAGCCGGCCCAACCAGCGTCAGCGCCGCCAAGGTTATCAGGAGCCGAGGCGAGATATTTCTGATGCCGATCGCGCTCACTCCGCGAAGCCGATGGTCTCGATCAGATGGGTGAAGACGTTGCTGCTGGCGGCGTAGCGCGGTTGCGGCGCGCCGAAGGTGACGAAGTAGAAGACCTCGCCGGCTTCGATGATGGCGACATCCTCGCGCAGCAGATCGGGCGAATCCGAACCGGCAAACTGCATCGAGAACACGATAGCCGGCCGCAACGCAATCTGCGTGGTGCGCTCGCTGAGCAGGCGGTAGTTGTCGGCACCTCCGGACAGCCGGGTCTTGATGATCTTCGCCTCGCTCGCCACCGTCGCCTTGGCGCGGCGGCGCTCGGCGCGGAAGGTGACATGGAGGACATCGTCGCCAGCTGCTTCTTGCCCCTGATACTCGATCACGTTCGGTTCGGGCATGTCGGACTTTGTCCAGTTCGCCGGAACCTCTGCCGATACGCCGGCCTTGCCGCTGTAGCCGGGAATCCGCATGCCTAGCGCGATGGAATCGAAACGCTGCCACGCTGGCTTGCTTGCCTCCGGCTGTTTCGCCCCGGGCTGTTTCGCCTCCGGCGGCGTCGTTGCGGACTTCCCGGCTTGAGGCGGAACCGGCGAGCTGGCCGCATCGGCAGCCCGCTCGGGAATAGCGGGATCGACGCGGAAGCTCTTGATCATTCGCGCGACGATCGGCTCGAACGCCGCGACAGAAGTTTTCGGATAGGCGATCTCGAGCCGATGAATCATCGCCCCGCCTTCGCTCAGCAGCACCCGGCGCAAAATCGTCTCGGCCTCTTTGGTGGCGATGACCTGGTACCAGTCCCCGCCGTTCTGTTTGATGGCCGCTGCATCGCCGATGTCGAGTACGTCCTCGGCCTGCAATTCCTCGATCGAGAAATCCATGGCATTGGCATGGCTGCGGACATGAAAGCGGGCGCCGGCGGCGGCCGTGGCGAACTCGCGCCCGGCATTGTCGGGCGGCGGCGGCGGCTGGATCGCAAACAGGTCGGCCGGGTAGTCGATCGTCACGCCGTAGCGGGTGTTGGTATAGCTTTCCCACCGATTCGCCTTGATCGCTGCCGTAGCGGATCCCGACGGTGGAGCGGCTACGCTGGCAGTCGGGGTCGCGGGCGGCGCGACCTTGGGTGGCGCAGCGGCGGTCGAAGACTTCGGTGGCGATGGCGGGGACTGTGGCCCGACCAGGATCAGCGCCGCTGCGAGCGCAGCACCGCCAGCCACGAAACCCGCCGCAAGGATCGCCCGCCGCTTGCCGTAACCCGAGGCCGGCGGAGCGGAAGGCGTCGCTTGGGCCGCCTGCTTCGTCGCCGCAGCGGTTGCCGGCGGGTTCGAACCGACGGCTGCGCCGCACTGGCTGCAGAATTTCTGATCGGCAGGCAGCGGTGCGCCACATCGCGTGCAGAAGGCACTCATCGTCGTTCTCCCGGGACTGAAACAGCGTCCCGCAACAACCGCCGGGCGCGGGCATATCGCGCCAGCAATCCCAGGCTGTTGCCCACGGCGAGGCCCATGCCGAGAAACGAAACCAGCGCCACCGCATAGGGTGTTTGCCTGCCCGCCAGCGTCGCGGCCTGCGTCATCATCAGGGATAGCGCCCACACCGCCAGAAACCAGATGTTGCCGCGCGCCCGTATCGCTTCGCCCTCGACGAACAGCAGGTTGGTCAACGACCAGCCGATCCCGACCATCGCGCCGGCTGCAACAGCGAGCATGATCACTGCGATCGACAGCGGCGTGCCTGCCAGCGCAAAGAAGGTCCAGGTGCAGAGCACGCTGACGACCGCACCGATCGTCAGCGACCACGGGGACAGTTTTCGTGCCTTGCGGAAGGTGAGCAGCATCGTGACGATCGACAGCGCGAACAGCGCCATGCCGATCAGCCCGACGACGCGGAACAGCAATGCGCCGGAGGGATCGACGACCAGAAGCACGAACGCAACAACCAAACCCGCTACGGGCATGAGCAGCCAGCGCAGCCACCCAGACGAAATCGAAAATGCCACGCGCAGATCCCCCCGAATTGACAGGGAAGACACTAGGCCGCGACCCATTCAGCGCCTTGCTCTAGGTCAAGGTATCGGGTTCAGCTAAGCCGGCCGTTGCGACGTGAATCCGTTCACGGCTTCCACAGTTCGAAATACTGGGGATCGTCGACCGGCATGAAATCAGGCCCCGGCCATTTATCGAGGTCGACGAGTTGCGGCGGCGCGCCGATCAAATAGCCGAGTTCGACGATGGAGTCGCTGGCGCAGAAACCGTTGCCCCAGCCCACGCGCCAGCCGTCGCTGCGTTTGCGCATCCAGAATTGCGCGACAGCATTGGCCCGATCCCGATCGCAGGGTCCGACGGCCTTGTCCCATTCCGCCTTGCCGACGGGGACACCGTTCGGTCGCTGCGGATGGACGACCACCCAGGCAAAACCGGCGGCGACGCGCAGGCTGCTGACCCGAAACTCGACCGGCTTGCCGAATGCCTTTTCGAAGATCGGGCGCAAACCATCCGTGATCGCCTTGCGCTCCGGCGAGCCGGGCGGCGGGGTGACGACATCGTCGCGCGCGATCCCGGGCGGCGCCGGCAGCGGCGGCGGATTGACGATCAGTTCCTGCTGCTCGCTGCTCCACAATTCGTCGTTCGAGCACGGCTCGAAACCGGGATCGCCGCGGTTCGCGAGCGCAGTCCACAACTTGTTTTCCGGGCTCCACTGGAAATAGATCTGCATCTCGATCGGCCGATTGCGGCCGGGGCAGCGTTTTGCCGCCAACGCCATCGCGTCGCCATCGACCGGCAACACCCGGAACTGCAGCAGCGCCCGGCCGAATTCGGCCCACACCACGCGGCGGTTCACGATCTCGTAGCGTTCGAGATCGAAACGCTTGTCATTGTTCCAGCCATAACCGCCGAGCCAGGTCTCGATCAGCGCCTGCGACGACGGCTCCCTTTCGCCCGACCGCTGCGGTGGCTTGTTCGGTAGCATGACGACGTCGCGCGCCGCGCCGGCTTGCGCCAGTTGCGTCCTGCCTGCCAGATCCGGGGATCGATGCGTCTCTTCAGCTATTCGAACCGTGGACGCCGCTGCGGCACACGCCAAGCTGGGCGGGGCGACCGCCACCGCAAGTCCAGCCAGAATTGCCGACAATTTCCGGAAGCGAATCGTTGCCTTGTGCCGCCGAGGATGACTGTCTTGCATGGCATAACGCTAGACGAGAGAGAGCGGCCGGCCTTGATCCTGATCAACGGGCCGGGACCCCCAGGTTGTTGACTAAGGCGTGGGTTTATAGAGGTAACGTCAGATGCCGGAAGTTCTTGCCAGGCGCGAGCTGCTTGACGATCTGGAGAAGAAGGCCGGAGGCTTGGGCCTTGCCGTCCGCGAGGACGAAGAGCAGCAGGGATGCAGCGGAGAGGTTGAATCGATTGGGGCGAAGTGGTGGTTCGGCGGTCGCAAGGTCACCTATCGGATGTCGTGTCGCCTGACGGAAGCCGATCGAACGGTTCATTTTCGCGAGGCCGCAGTCGAGCGCAGCTGGGGCATTCCACCCCCAACGCTGACGGTCGACACCACGACCATCAGCGGCTGGAAGCGTAACGAGAATCGCACCGATGTCTCGGTCGGCGGCGGCGGTTCGCTGAACTACGGACAAGTGCGCAACGTGCTGGAGCAGGCGACGGCTGCGGCCGGCTGGAATTTCCATCTTGAAGGCGGCTGTATGCCATAGAGACGAAGACGCTTGTCGGCTTCAGGCGCGGCATGACGCCGCGCAGGTCCGCTGCCTTGGCAGGAATACATCTGCGTTTCCGCCGATTTGAAGTGGAAGATCTGGCGGCGAGTACTCGTCTAGGGCGTTGTCGATGGAGGGGCAGGGCAGTCCAACGGGGTCAAAGGTGATGGACCCAACTTCGCCCTATTTCAGATCATCGCGATAGCGTTGCTTCAATGTCTGTTCTCGTGAGGCGGTTTCATCCAGCAGACAAACGAGGCGAAATTGCGCGGCGCCGAAACCCAGCCCCGCGTGGTTGGCAGCGAAGGATTTGCAGTCGTCGTCGCGCAGCTGCAGCCACTTCGTCTGCGTCGCCTCGAATAGCTTCCTGTTCTCGGCGCGCTTTGGTTCCTCCAACATGTCATTTGTCTGCATCGCGGCGGCGATCTTGCTCACCAGTGCGGTGAGGCCGGTTTCGGATTTGTCGAGGGCGTTTTGCAGACAGTCGACCCAGGCATTAGTTTGCTTGATTTTCTGGAGGTCACAGAGCCTGCGCGAGGGGGTAGGCGGTTCCGCTGCCTCGGCCGATGAAGGACAGCCGATCAGGAGAGCGAGAAGCAATGCGGCAAAGGCGAGCATGCGTTTTCCTGGTTCGTGTGGCGACGTGACCCATGAGGCGGAGAAGCGGTTATATGCTCCGATGCGGCCGTATTTCATTCGAGCTGCTTCCAGTTCTCCGCAATGAAACCACGACCATCGATCTGCACGATTTGCCCGATGATGCGCGCTTCCCGGCCAACGCATTTCCAGTCGTAGACGGTGGCGTGGCCGGTCGCACTCATCGGTACACCGATCGAGTCAGGGTCCTGTTTACAGAACCTATCCGCTCCAGGTGATTTGCGGCTGACGTCGGCCTTCCCGCAGATCAAGTTCGCTCCGAAATTGCAGAGCCAGACCGCGCCGTTCATGCAACGAACCGAGGTGGTCGCCTTGACATGGGAGGCGGCCATGTCAGGCGGAACATCGAACATCCGCCGCGCATTCGGCAGCAGGGCATCAGGAACCGGTTGCACACGGTCATCGTTGCCGACCGTTGCGCAATAGGCCTGCATATCCTGCGCGGAGGCCGGCGTGCAGAACATCACTGATTCGGTGACGCAGGACACGAGAAGCACTCTGACGATCGATCGAATTTCCGCCGTCTTGCTCATTCCGACCCCTCCCAATATGCGAATAATCGGCTGCGCGGAGAAAGCGTTGATCTGGAGCAAACCTGCGAAGGATTCCCTGAAACCGGTCGAGCTTCACGCACGGCGACAGACGTCTGCTCAAGGTCGCATGCCGAGTTTGAGGAACTGCCGCTATTGGCGCGGAAGTGACCACCGGCATGATTCCGGTGGTAGATGGTTAAAGCTCAATCTGTTCGGCTATATTTAGAGCGTCATCTACCTCAATGCCGAGGTATCGAACAGTGCTTTCCAGCTTCGTGTGGCCGAGGAGGAGCTGCACAGCGCGCAGGTTGCCGGTTTTGCGGTAAATCTGGGCAGCCTTCGTGCGCCGCATCGAGTGCGTGCCGTACAAGACCGTCTCCAAGCCTATGCTTTCGACCCAGCGATGCACGAGTCGGGCATATTGGCGGGTGGATATCTGAGGACTTGCATGAAGTCGACTTGGAAAGAGAAATCGCGAACCGGTAGCTCGGAGCATTGGCAGCCAGGCTTCAACGGAATTCCTCGACTGCTCCGTGATCTCGAATTGGACTGGTTGACTAGTCTTCTTTTGGACAATCGTTGCTCGATGGCGCACTTTTACTCCTGAGCAAATGTCGTCTAAGCGCAGTTTGACCGGGTCGCAAGCTCGAAGCTTGCTGTCGATTGCGAGGTTAAAGATTGCAAGATCGCGCCTTAATCCTGCGATTTCCAGGCGAACTCGAATTGACCAGACGTGCTTTGGCTCGAGGGGCTTCTTTTGGCGTTATATTAAGTGCTCAGCGTGTGGAAATTGATCATAGCCCGTCATTCGCATCGATCGCCCAGAGAGGGGATTTTAATGCTGAGAAGCTCGCGGTTTTCCTGCTCGAGCCGCATCCGAAAATGCCGACATGTCACTGAGCCGCAAGGAAGTCGATGACCCTGCCGCCTTCGTTGCCGAACAGCGATGGCGAGATTTCGCAATTGGTGCTTTCTACTTACCACGTAAATGCGCAGCCCATACGGGCGGACGAGGCGGAACGGTTTGGCCGCGTCAGGGCAAATTCTTTTCTTTCACCTCAGGAACCGGAGCAGCCGGAGAACGTTTGATCTAGATCAATACCGCCGATCCTCCGTGTTGTTGAATGCATTGCCATCTGCGGTTCCGATCGTCCAGCGCATAGTGATGCAGCAAAGTACGGAATTCCTTGCAACCCATTTGCGGTGACATGCGATGATCACATTTAAGGTTGTCAAAGAGCAGCACGGCTGGGCCATCCGGATGGATGGGCGCATGATGACGCCCTTCTGGTCGAGAGATTTGGCGATCCGCGAGGCGAACTGTTTGGCCCGCGCCATCCGCTGCCATGGCGAGTGCGCGGAAGTAGTTGTTGAGGACGCCGTCCCGAGCGAGCCGCTTACGAAAACCACGGACACAAGATCCGCCGCGGCTTGAGGCGCTCCCGAAGGATGCTGTGAGTGTGTGACGCTGGCGTGGCCAGCGGCCAGGCCCACGTTGAAGGGGCCGCAAGACCATGCTTGTCGAGATCGATGACTTTTCAGGCCGGCGCAGGCCAACCCTCAAGAGTGCGCTGAGCTTGCGGTTTCAGCGATGGCTGGGGGCACGTGGACCGTCCCCGCCGTGGGACGATGGAGCTCCCATCCGCGCCGAGCTGTTTAGTGTCGAGCGGCTTGAAGAACACGCGCGCAGCCTTGCCACCGCGCAAGCCGTGATGCCCGACCACGTGAAGGGCCCCTCATTAACGGCGAGGCTTGCCGATAATGAGGCTGTGCTTCTGGCCGGCTACCGCGACGTCGCCGAGGCTGTCGATGCGGGGGCGGCCATCACCCCCACGGCCGAGTGGCTGATCGACAATTTTCATGTGGTGGAAAAGCAGATCCGCGAGGTCCGGGTCGATCTACCGCCCGGCTACTATCGGCAGCTGCCCAAGCTCGCCAGCGGACCCTTCGTGGGGTATCCGCGCGTGCTCGGCGTGGCCTGGGCATATGTGGCCCATACTGACAGCCTCTTCGACCCGGAGGTGCTGCGCCGCTACCTGCGCGCCTACCAGGAAGTGCAGCCGCTGAGCATTGGCGAACTGTGGGCGGTGGCGACCACCCTGCGCATCGTGCTCGTCGAGAACCTCAGGCGGATCGCCGAGCGTGTCGTCGACAGCCGGGCCGGGCGCGGCGCCGCGGACGTCGTGGCGGACCGGTTGCTGGGGACCGGCGGCCGCGTCGTCGAACCGGCCGAGGCCGTGCTTCCGCCACATCCCCAGACAACGTTCCCAGACAGTTTTCTCATGCAGTTGGTCCATCGGTTGCGCGATCAGGATCCCGGCATTGCGCCGGCGTTGGAGTGGCTCGACAAGCAACTGGCCCGGCAGGGAACGACTGCCGAAGCCGTCGTCCGTGGCGAGCACCAGAGGCAGGTCGCCGGCAGCGTCACAGTGCGCAACATCATCACCAGCATGCGCCTCATCACCGACGTCGATTGGACGGAGCTGTTCGAGCGCGTCAGCCTGGTCGATGACGTCTTCAAGGCCGGCAGCGCCTTCGAGCACATGGATTTCCCGTCGCGCAATCTTTATCGCAACGCAGTCGAACACCTCGCTCGCGGCTGTAAACTCAGCGAATTGGAGATTGCCCACGCGGCAGTGGAGACGGCGAGGCGCGCGATCGAGGCGAGTACCGATGACGGCAACGTCCGCCTGACAGATCCCGGTTACTACTTGATCGCGGGCGGGCGAGCCGGGTTCGAAGCTGCGATCGGATTCAGACCGTCTCCGCTGGGCTGGCCGCGACTGGCCTATCGCGCACTGGGAATCGGCGGCTATGTCAGCTCCGGTGCGGTGATCGCAGCCGGCCTGCTGGCCATCCCGTTGTCTGTCGTCGCATCGGGTGGTCTGGAGTGGAGATGGCTGCTGCTGCTCGGTATTCTCGGGTTCGTCCCGGCGATCGACTTGGCCGTTGCGGTCGTTAACTACCTC
>JBBQUA010000211.1:0-9274 GCA_038212905.1 Hyphomicrobiales bacterium | reverse complement strand
TCGCAAACCGGATCGCATGTTCAAAATCCACTGTCGGCGGAAGCGTCAGCCGACCTGGGCTGCTGTCTTGGGGCCACCCCCGCTTATGGATTATACATTTTATAAACAGACACTTAATCATCCGAATGGCGGAGAGAGTGGGATTCGAACCCACGGTACGGTTTCCCGCACACACGCTTTCCAAGCGTGCGCCTTAAGCCACTCGGCCATCTCTCCGGATGGCCTGTCTTGAAGGGGCCCGGCGACTTTTGCAAGGGACTGCGGAAGCGGCCGGTAATATTTCCATAACTAATTGATTAACATGGGTAATTAGACGGGGACGCCGATGCCGGCCGGCGGCTGTATGGAGACTGTGAACCGAAAACCGGTTACAGGCGACGACGGATCATCGTGACGATTCAACCAACGGAGCGCGGCATGGCGACTTACCGGGCGCTGATATTCTCGATTTTGATGTCCGCGAGCGCGGTATTTGATGCCGGGCCCGCGCTGGCGCAGGCCTGCACCCGCCAGGGCCTCGATGTCGCCTGCGAAGACGGCCGCCGCGGCGTTCTCACCGGCGATGCGATCATCTGGGCCGACGGCACGCACTCGAGCCTGACCTCACCGCATCCCAGCATCATCATCGGCAACAAGTCATCGGTCGTCGTGGGCCCGGGCGTTTTCGTCGGCAAGGGCAAGGGCGTGGTGCCGATGGAAAATCCGAGCGCGCCCAACAAGGCGCGCTGCGCCGTGCTCGATGGTGTGTCGTATTGTTACTAAAGCATCAATCTCGAGATTCCGGGTTCACTCGCTTTGCTCGCGCCCCGGAATGACGTGGATTGGATTAATGATACCGCGCGTTGAGATTGGCCGGGCGCGGCGGCCATAATACCGGCTCCGCGATCAGCGGTTCGCCGGCATGCTTCTCGACATGAGTTTCCTGCTGGGTTTCCTGCAGCGCGTCGACGAAATCGGCGAACCACTGCTGGATCGTGCTGGCGCGAAGCTTCTTCATCATCGCTTCCCAGCGCAGGCGCCGCTCGGTCAACGGCATCGACAGCGCGGTGGCGATGGCTCGCGCCATGCCGTCGATATCGTGCGGATTGACCAACAGCGCGGTGTCGAGTTCGTTCGCGGCACCGGCAAATTTCGACAGCACCAGCACGCCGGGATCGGCCGGGTTTTGCGCCGCGACATACTCCTTGGCCACGAGATTCATGCCGTCATTCAGTGGCGTGACGACGCCGACCTGGGCGGTCCGATAGAGACCCGCCAGCACGGTCTGGCTAAAACCCTTGTTGAGGTAACGGATCGGGGTCCAGTCGACTTCGCCATGCCGGCCGTTGACGTCGCTGACCAGCTTGGCGAGTTCGGTCTGCAGATTGCCATAGGCTTCGATGGCGCCGCGCGATGGCGTGGCGATTTGCAGCAGCGAGGCGGTGCGCGCGAGCCCCGGCTGCAAGGTCCACATCCGGTCGAACGCGTTGATGCGGTTGAGCAGCCCCTTGGAATAATCCAGCCGGTCGACGCCGATCGCCAGCTTCTCGCCGTTCAGGCTTCGCCGCAGCCGCGACACGTCCGGATGCATCACCGCCTTGGCGGCCTGCTGGGCGAATTTCTCCGGATCGATGCCGATCGGAAAGACCGCAACGCGCGAGCTGCCGTGGCTTGAAATGACCACGCCACCCTTGGCGGCGAGACCGAGATCCGAGCGGACATAGGACAGGAAATTTTCGCAATCGTCTTCGGTCTGGAATCCGATCAGATCATACGCCAGCATCGCCTCGACCAGTTCACGATGATGCGGGACGCCGCCGATGACGGCGCGCGCGGGCCACGGCGTATGCAGGAAAAAGCCGAGAGGTTGGGTGACGCCGAGATCGCGCAATTCCGCGCCCAGAGCCAGAAAGTGATAATCCTGAATCCAGAACGCGGTGTCCGGCTTCTGAAACCGCAACAGCGCGCGCGCCATGAAGGCGTTGACTTCGCGATAGCTGAGATAATCGTCCTGCGAGGCGCGGATCAGGTCGGTGCGGGAATGCAGCGCCGGCCACAACACCGAATTGGCGAAACCTTCATAATACCCGCCGTAATGCGCGGCGGGCAGGTCCAGCATGGCCAGCGCACCCGCGCCCAAGGCTTCAATTTCGGCAAACGGTTCCTTCTGCGCGCCATCGCGGACGCGGCCTGAGGAACCCACCCAAATCGCGCCGGATTTCTCCACCACAGGCAACAATGCCGCCGCCAGTCCCCCCGTCATGGGTTCGCTGGCCTTGCCCCGCGATACACGATTTGAAACGACGACGAGGTTCACAGGGTCCCCTCCTGTTGGTGCTCTCGTGAGTTAACAGCTGTTCATCAATATGGTTCCCGGTCACCCTTTCAACGAATTGAAACCAAATTCGGGCGAGCATGATGGAACCCAGACCACAGCCGCAAAACTCGCATCAGAAATCTTCGATGCGCGGAAAAACCGTACTGAATGAGTCCATTGAGCGCGAATCATCCTGCGTCGCGCCGCAAGGCTGCGGTGTCTGTTTGATCAAAAGATTCCAGGACACCAGGTTCCGGCGCAGAACTTGTCACGCAGTAGCCTTTATTGCCTTTCCGTGACGGCGGTTTCATCGTCGAGCAGATGCGCGAGCCACTGCCTGACATCTTCCGGCTCATCGAAATGGCCGGCCACGCCCTGCGCACGCCTGCCGACGGAAAATGCGAGGCCATTGAGATCAGGCATGATCGCAAAGACGGACTCGTCGGTGACATCGTCACCCATGAAGAACGGACGGCGGCCCTTGAACGGTTCGTGATTCATCAATTCCAGCACGCCGGTCGCCTTGGTGAAACCGGAATGCTTGATTTCGCAGACGCATTTTCCCGGCAGCACTTCGATCGGCGCGTCAGGCAGATCGGCCCGGATCAGCGACACGGCATCATAGATCGCCTTCTCCGCATGCGGCGCCAGGCGGTAATGCAGCGCCAGCGAGTAGCCCTTGTCCTCCAGCAGGATTCCCGGACTCAGCTTGGCGATGGCGGCGAGCCGAAGCTTCAATTCCTTGTCCAGCGGCGGCGCATGGGTAGCGACAGATTCGGATTCGATCGAGACCCGCATCTCCGCACCATGGCCGCCGACCGCCGGAAATTGCCTGGGCGCAAAGATCAGATCGATATCGTTGAGCGAACGTCCGCTGACCAGCGCCATCGCGCCGCCGGTCCGCTGATGCAGACGCTCGAGCGTCTTCGCCAGACCGGGCGGCACCCAGACTTCGCGCGGCGTCGGCGCCAGATCGAGCAAGGTTCCGTCGATGTCGAGCAGGATCGCGGTTTCGCTGAGATGCGGAATGAGCGAGCGCGGCACCGGAGCGGTTTCCTTCGGGCCTTCGTCGTCAGATGTATGTTTCTGCATAGGCGTCTCGATCAAGTCCTGATCCATCAAATCGTCATTCATTTCATTCTACTCCACAAAGGCAAGCGGCCGTGCAACTGATTCCAGGGGCCGGCGCTCGGCAGCTATGCCGTAGCGCCAGCCGATCGCGGCGGCCGCAATCATCAACCCCGATCCCAGCAGATAGCCTGCGAAAACACTGTCGCGCGATCCGGTGTCGATCAGCGCCCCAAACAGCATGGGGCCGGCAACGCCGCCAACGCCGGTTCCGATCGCGTAGAACAGCGCAATTGCCAGCGCCCGGACCTCCAGCGGAAAGGTTTCACTGACGGTGAGATACGCCGCACTGGCGGCGGGCGAGGCAAAGAAGAAAATCACCATCCACGCGATGGTCTGGGTCTGCGCGCTCAGCACGCCGATCGAAAACAGATAGCCTGACAGCGCCAGCAGGACGCCGGAGACACCATAGGTGAACGCAATCATGACGCGGCGGCCCAGCGTGTCGAACAGGCGGCCGAGCAGCAGCGGCCCGAGGAAGTTGCCGAGCGCGAACGGCAGGATGTACCAGCCGACATGGCTGGACGCGATCCCGAAGAAGTCGGTCAGCACCAGCGCGAAGGTGAAGAAGATCGCGTTGTAGAAAAACGCCTGCGCCGTCATCAGCGTGAGACCCACCAGTGAGCGCGTGCGATAGAGCGTGAGCAGCGTGTGGGCCACCTCGCGCAGCGGGGTGTGACTGCGCATCCGCAGCCTGATTTTTGGCCAGGCCTTTTGCGTCTGGTCTTGCGTGACTCCAGTCACCGAACGTTCGATGTCGGCGACGATCGCATGCGCCTCGTCGGGACGGCCATGGATCATCAGCCAGCGCGGGCTTTCCGGAATCCACAGCCGCATCACGAACACCACAAGGCCAAGCACCGCGCCGCTGAAATAGGCCAGCCGCCAGCCGAGATCGGGCCCGATAAAGGCCGGATCGAGCAGCACGATGGCGGCGACCGCACCCATCGCGGCACCAATCCAGAAGCTGCCGTTGATGACGAGGTCGGTCCAGCCGCGGTAGCGCGCCGGCACCAGCTCCTGGATCGTCGAATTGATCGCGGTATATTCGCCGCCGATGCCGGCGCCGGTGAGAAACCGGAATAAAGTGTAGCTCGCCAGGTTCCATGAAAACGCCGTTGCCGCGGTGGCCACGAGATAGAGCGCCAACGTGATGAAGAACAGTTTCTTGCGCCCGATCCGGTCCGTCAGCCAGCCGAATCCGACGGCGCCGATCACGGCGCCGGCGAGATAGGCGCTGTTGGCGAAACCGACATCGAAATTGCTGAAACGAAGCTTCGGGCTCTCCTTCAACGCCCCCGACAGCGCGCCGGCCAGCGTGACCTCCAGCCCGTCCAGGATCCAGGTGATGCCGAGCGCCAGCACCACGCGGGTGTGAAAGCCGCCCCAGCGCAGACCGTCGAGACGGGAGGGAATATCGGTTTCGATGACGCGATCTTGGCTCCCTGACGCTGGCGCACAAGTGGACGCATCGGGATGCGATGCTGAATTGCGCGCTGTCAGTTGCAAATCCATTAAAGCGGACCAATGCGAAAACACCTCGGAAACGGTGATTTCCAAGGTTATTCTGCTTGAAGTGCGACGATCGTCGTACCTGCCACCCTTAACCAACGTCCCGGGAGGGGTCGGGTTCCCGCAGTGCGGCAGGGGCCCGGATCGAATTGGCGGCGATGTGGGCGCGAGTGCAGGCGCGCACTACGCCGCGCGGATGTTCGCCATGAAGCGGTCGAGCTCTTCGCGCAGCCGCGTGCTTTCGCTCGACAGGGTCCGGGCCGAGTTCAGCACCTCCTCGGAAGCGGAGCCGGTTTCGGTGGCGCCGCGATTGACCTGCATGATGTCAGCGGTCGCTTGCTGGGTGCCCTGCGCGACGTTCTGAACGCTGCGCGAGATTTCCTGCGTGGCAGAGCTTTGCTGCTCCACGGCGCTGGCGATCGATGCGGCGATGTCCGATATCTGGCCGATGGTGCCGCCGATTTCCTTGATGGCGGCAACCGATTCCTGGGTGGCGCCCTGCATGCCCAGGATGTGCGACGAAATTTCGTCGGTCGCCTTGGCGGTCTGGCTGGCAAGCGATTTGACTTCGGAGGCGACCACGGCGAAGCCGCGGCCGGCGTCGCCGGCGCGGGCGGCCTCGATGGTCGCGTTCAGCGCCAGCAGATTGGTCTGCTCGGCGATCGCCGTGATCAGCTTGACCACGTCGCCGATCTCCTGGGCCGCGCGTGACAATTTGCCGATGCGGCCGTCGGTTTGCTGCGCCTGGGTCACCGCCGCGTCGGCGATCTTGTTGGATTCGCGCACCCGTCTTCCGATCTCGTCAACGGAGGCGGAAAGCTCTTCCGTCGCGGTGGCGACCGATTGCATATTGCTGGAAGCTTCTTCCGATGCGCCGGCGACCTGGCTGGACAGGCTCTGGGTGGTTTCGGCGGTGCGCGTCAGCGTCCCGGCGGCGGTTTCGAGTTGCACCGCCGAGGCCGAAACGTTCGAGACGATGGCGCCCACGGCGGCCTCAAAATCGTCGGCAAAACGAATGAGTTCGGTGCGGCGGGCCGCGCTGGCCGCCTTGTTCTGCGCATCATGGGTCGCGGCATCGCGTTCGGCCTTGGCGATGGCCTGCAGCTTGAATTCCTCCACCGCGCCCGCCATCTCGCCGAGTTCATCCTTGCGCCCCAGACCAGGCAGCACGACATCGAAATTGCCGCCGGCAAGTTCGCGCATCGCCTTGCACATCGCCGTCATCGGGCTGGAAATTCCCCGGCCCAGCAACAACGCCCACACCCCGCCGAGCAGGAAGCCGCCGGCCGCCAGCATCAGAATCAGGCGCTCGGTCTCGCCGATCAGCGCGGTGGTTCCGGATTCGAGTCGCTGCTGATCGGACACCAGATCCGCCTTCAAGACGCCCGCGCCTTGCATGATCGCCGTCGCCGACTCGGCCATCCTGGCTGTTTGTTCGCCGATCGATTTCGAATTCTCGATCAGCTTGTTCAGAGCCTGCTTGTATTCGCCGAGCAGCGCGGCAGCTTCCTTGACGCCTTCGACGATCTTTTCGTTACTCGACAGTATCGCGCCGAGCGAATTATCGACGAATTTAAGCCGCGCCAATGCGCTGGCCGCGGTCGGCTGGTCGGAATTGACGACGAAGGTGTTGGCGAGCGCCGTCACCGCCTGGAATTGATCGGTTACGATCTTGGCGCCGAACTGGATCGTTTGCTGTTCCGAATCGTCGGCGTTGCTGGGAAGATCGTCGAGCTTGTAGCGCAGCAAATTGCCGTTCCGGGTCAGTTGGTTCTGCGTCAGTTGCGCGCTTTCCTGCTTGATCCTGAGAACTCCGGCAAAGATCTTGCTGAAGTTCTGGAATTCCTTGTCCAGCCGAGCGACCTGATCGCGGCGTGCCGGATTGGTCGTGCCCTTCATCGACTGGTCGATGGCGTCCTTCAAGCCGGCCTCGGCGGCCAGCGCCGCCTTGCCGTCGTCTTCCTTGCCGGTCACCACGAAGTAGCGCGCCAGCGACCGGTACGAGATCAGCTCGCGATCGATGTTGCGCGCCAGATCGGCCTCCGAGACGCTGTTCCGGTAAGACGACACTCCTTCCGCGACCCGCTCGAAGCCGAGATAGGCAATGCCCATGCTGGCGGCCGAAATGGCGAGCGTGACGGCAAAACCGAGAATGATCTTGGCGCGAAGCCGCAAGGTCGGGAGTTTTGACGAGTTCGATGTCGATCCGGCACGCTCAGACATTCCCACCGCAACCCCCCGTCGTCTTTCCAAACCAGCGGAACCGGGAGCGTGTACTCCCGATCACCTGCCGAAAAATAGGCCAGAATGGATAAGGGGCGGTAAATTAAGGATAAGCGTCGGTAAATATGCCGATCCCGTAGCCCGGATCGAGCGCTACGGGATATCGCTCTTACGCCGCGCGGGCTTTTGGGGCTGCCGGCGGGGCCAAAACCTTCCAGTCAGGGGCGAGCTGCAGCCTGGGTTCGGTCAGCGCCTGCAACTTCTCGAGCGTCATGCCCGGAATCATTTCCAGCACGACGAGGCCCTGCGGCGTCACGTCGATGACCGCGAGATTGGTGTAGATGCGCTTCACGCACCCCGCCGCCGTCAGCGGATAGGTGCAGGCTTTCAGGATGCGCGGCTCACCCTTCTTGCTGGTGTGCTCCATGATGACCCGGATCGCCCTGGCGCCGACCGCCAGATCCATCGCGCCGCCGACGCCGGGCGGGAACGCCGGATCTTCGGTGGTCCAGTTGGCCAGATCGCCTGATGCGGACACCTCGAAGGCGCCGAGCAGGCTGACATCGAGATGGCCGCCGCGGATCATCAGGAAGGCGTCGGCATGATGGACGAAGCAGCCGCCGGCGACCAAGGTCGTCAGGTTCTTGCCGGCATCGACCATATAGGGGTCTTCCTTGCCTGGCGCAGGCTTCGGGCCCATGCCCAGAATGCCGTTTTCGCTGTGGAAGATCACTTCGCGCCCCGGCGGAACAAAGCTCGCCGCCAGCGTCGGGATGCCGATGCCGAGATTGACGTAATCGCCTTCGCACAGATCCTGCGCGGCGCGCCAGGCCATTTGTTCCCGGTTCAGGGGCTCCATGGTTTCGGGAATCATGCCTTGCCTCCGACAACGACCACGCGGTCGACGAAAATACTGGGGGTGACGACGGTTTCCGGATTCATCTCGCCAAGCTCGACCATCTGGTCGACCTCGACCACGGTCAGATCGGCGGCCATCGCCATGACCGGATTGAAATTCCGCGCCGACTTGATGTAGCTGAGATTGCCCCAGCGGTCGGCCTTGTTGGCCTTTATCAATGCGACGTCGCCCTTCAGCGGCTTTTCAAATACGTGCAGCCGACCGTCGATTTCGCGGGTTTCCTTGCCTTCACCGAGCTTGGTTCCTGCCGAAACAGGCGAGAAAAACCCGCCGAGGCCGGCGGCGTGGCAGCGCATGCGCTCGGAAATGGTGCCCTGCGGCAGCAATTCCAGCTCGAGACTTTTCGCCCGGTAGGCGTTGAGGAAGGCGCTGTAGTCGCCGGACCGCGGAAACGAGCAGATCACCTTGGCCACACGGCCGGAACTGATCAGCCGGGCTAGGCCGTAATCGCCATTGCCGGAATTGTTGGCGACGATGGTCAACTCCCGGGCGCCCTGTTCGTGCAGGGCGTCGAGCAGGATATCGGGAACGCCGACGGCGCCGAACCCGGCCACCAGCACCGTCGACCCATCGCGGACCCCGGCCACGGCGTCGGCGGTGGTTTTGACCTGTTTGTCGATCACGCGAGGCTCCCTTGGGTTTCTTTAAGGCCAGATAGACCATCGGGCTTTTGGGAGAAAGGCACAATTATGCATGGGCATCGCCCTTCACCCTCCCCCCGGAGAGGGGGTGAAGCGCGCGCCGCATTGACGAACACGACATCACAATGACCGTCGCGACCAAAATCCTAGTTGCAAAGTTCCGGCCGCTTGCTTCTAATTAGAAGAACTAAAAATCATCGGGAGGTACCACGCGTGTCTACCATCAAATTGACGGTGAACGGCAAGGCTGTGTCGGCTGATGTCGAGGACCGGACCCTCCTCGTCCATCTCTTGCGCGAGACCCTGAACCTGACCGGCACCCATGTCGGCTGCGACACCAGCCAGTGCGGCGCCTGCGTCGTGCACATCGACGGCAAGGCGGTCAAATCATGTACCTTGCTGGTGGGACAGGCCGCAGGCGCCAATGTCACCACCATCGAGGGCATCTCGAAGGGCGACGAGCTGCATCCGATGCAGGCCGCCTTCCGCGACAATCACGGCCTGCAGTGCGGGTACTGCACGCCGGGCATGATCATGTCGTCGATCGACATCGTC
>JBBQUA010000210.1:0-9318 GCA_038212905.1 Hyphomicrobiales bacterium | reverse complement strand
CATGCAGGAACCTTCGGCGTATTTGACCACGCCCCGTTCCAGCGACACGGCGCGCAGTTCATCGGGCGCACGGCGGCTTGGCCGCATGAGAAATCCTCCAAAAATCCAGCAAAGACAGGTTCGCGGTGCTTGTAGGAGGGGCAAGCGGCAGCGGCAAGGCCCTTAGGTCGCCCACACCCGCCGCATGGGGACTAATACCTGCTTGTCACCGGCCTCTGTGATAGACAGATTGGGCTGAGTTTAAGGAGTATCCTGTGGCCCACCACGATCCGATCGGCCTGATAGCTCCGCATGCCGGGCTTGCCCAGCTCAATGAGCGTTCGCGGGATATTTTTCGTCAAATCGTCGAAAGTTATCTCGCTACCGGCGAACCTGTCGGTTCCCGCAACATTTCGCGCCTGATCGCCATGCCGCTGTCGCCGGCCTCGGTGCGCAATGTGATGTCGGATCTCGAGCAACTCGGCCTGATCTACGCGCCGCATACCTCGGCCGGCCGGCTGCCGACCGAACTCGGCCTGCGGTTTTTCGTCGACGCCCTGATGCAGGTCGGCGATCTTACCGAGCCGGAGCGCGAGTCGATCCAGAACCAGCTCGCCTCCGTCGGCAAGGCGCAATCGGTCGAGGCGGCGCTGGGCGAGGCCCTGACCCGGCTGTCCGGCCTGACCCGGGCCGCCGCCGTGGTGCTGACCGCCAAATCCAATTCGCGGCTGAAACACATCGAATTCGTGCGGCTGGAGCCGGAGCGGGCGCTGGTGGTGCTGGTCGGCGAGGACGGCCAGGTCGAGAACCGCGTGCTGGTGCTGCCGCCGGGCGTTCCCTCCTCGGCGCTGACCGAAGCCAGCAATTTCCTCAATGCGCGGATCCGGGGGCGGACGCTGGCCGAGGCGCGGCTGGAGCTGGAAACCGCGCTGACGGAAAGCCGAACCGAACTCGATCAGCTGACGCAGAAGGTAATATCGGCCGGGATCGCGAGCTGGTCCGGCGGCACCAGCGACGACCGCCAGCTGATCGTGCGCGGTCACGCCAATCTGCTGGAGGATCTTCACGCGCTGGAGGATCTGGAGCGGGTGAAATCGCTGTTCGACGATCTCGAGACCAAGCGCGGCGTAATCGATCTGCTGGGACGCGCCGAACGCGCCGAAGGGGTGCGGATCTTCATCGGCTCGGAGAACAAGCTGTTTTCGCTGTCCGGCTCGTCCACCATCATCGCGCCCTACAGCGATGCCGCGGGGCACATCGTCGGCGTTCTCGGCGTGATCGGGCCGACACGGCTCAACTATGCCAGGGTGATCCCGACGGTGGACTATGCCGCGCGCATCGTCAGCCGGATGCTGGGCGGCTGATCTGGCCCAAATCGGGTTGTTGAGCTTGATTTTCCCCGCCCAAAGCCCGATATCCGGGCCAGCAGATCCCCCATTGACCTGGTTCCAGCGATTTTTCGAGAAGGCAAGTCATGACTGATCCGAACTGGCAGAAGGACATTCCGGCCGATCCGGCGAAGGCCGCCGAGCCCGTGGTTTCCAAGCCGTACATCATGCCTGACGATCCCGAGGAAGGCTCGGTTGAAGCCCTGACCAGGGAACTCGCCGAAACCCGCGACAAGATGCTGCGCACGCTGGCGGAAATGGAAAACCTGCGCAAGCGCACCGCGAAGGAAGTCGCCGACGCGCGGGTCTATGGCATCACCGGCTTCGCGCGCGACGTGCTTGATATCGCCGATAATCTGCAGCGCGCGCTCGATGCGGTTCCGGACGAGGCCAAGGCCAATGCCGATCCCGGCCTGAAGTCGCTGATCGAAGGCGTCGAGCTGACCGAGCGTTCGCTGCTCAACACGCTGGAGAAAAACGGCGTCAAGAAATTCGACCCGGCTGGCGAGAAGTTCGATCCGAATTTCCAGCAGGCGATGTACGAGGTCCCCGACCTCTCGGTGCCGGCGGGAACCGTGGTGCAGGTCGTGCAGGCCGGCTACATGATCGGCGAGCGCGTGCTGCGCCCGGCGCTGGTCGCGGTCTCCAAGGGCGGCGCGAAGGCGGCTGGGTGAGAACCTGGTGTCCCGGGGCGGCGTGTGGCGGTGGCGTTCCGGTCATTGAAGGGTAACGAGACACAGGCCGGAATAGTGCAACAGCCGCCATGAAGCCCCCCGCGCTGGAGTGAGGCCGTGGTTGAGACGCGCGATTTCGACATCCTTTCGCCGGGGTTTCACGCAAATCCCTTCCCCACGCTTGACCGCATGCGAGCCGAAGGCCCGGCTGTTCAGATCAAGCTGCCGATCGTCGGGCGCACATGGCTCGCCGTCACGCATGACGCCTGTGCAACCTTGTTGAAGGATCATGAGACCTTCGCGCGCGACCCCGCCAACGCAGGAAGCAGGACACAGGCGCGAATCCTGAGGTTTCTACCGAGAACGATCGGTGTTCTGGCGCTGAACATGCTCGGCCACGACGATCCCGAGCACCGCCGCCTGCGCGGCCTCGTCGATCAGGCGTTCCAGCGCCGCACGATCGCGGCCATGAAACCGATGATCGCGGAAATCGCCGATCGGCTTCTCGACAGGCTGAAGGGAAGGACAGAGGCCGATCTCATGGCCGAGTTCTGCCGGGGCCTGCCGCTTTCAGTCATCTGCGCGATGCTCGGCCTGCCGGAAGGGGATCACGATCGATTCAAGAACTGGCTGGGCGGCTTGAAGGACACCGCCAATATCGGCGCGGTGATCCGGGCCATCCCCGGCGTGATCAGTGTCGTCCGCTATCTTCGACGGGTCTCGCGGCCGGAAGGCGGAGCACTGCCTGACGGACTGATCGCCGCGCTGCGCGACGCTGAAGCAGATGGACAGACGCTCAGCGAAGACGAACTGGTATCGATGATTTTCCTGCTGTTCGGAGCCGGGCAGGAAACCACGACCCACCTGATTTCAGGCGGGCTCTTCGCCTTGCTGTCGCAGGAGGATCAACTGCGTCGGCTGCGCAGCGATCCGGACCTGATGCCGACCTGCGTCGAGGAATGCCTGCGTTACGTATCGCCGGTGCAGATGACCAAGCCTCGCTTCGCCACCCGCGATGTGGTCTGGCAGGGACGGCAATTCCGCCGCGGCGAGATGTTCGCCGGGTTCCTCGCGGCGGCAAACTGCGATCCTGCCCGGTTCGAGCAGCCTCACCGTTTCGACATCACGCGCCACCCGAACCCGCATTTGTCGTTCGGTACAGGCGTGCATTTCTGTCTCGGCTTCCAACTCGCCCGGGCGGAGGCCGCGATCGCGTTTGAGCGCATCCTCGCACGCTTTCCAGACATCCGTCTCGCTACGAAGGCGTCGAAGATCGTATGGCACAAGCGCCTCGGCATCCGCGCGCTGGCGCAGCTGCCCGTACGGCTCGTCGCATGAGGCAGTGAGGCGCGCAGCAACGCCACGCGTCTCGAACCATGGGGCACCCTCGGATCAATCTACCCCGCCAGAGGCTTCTCGTTCACCTTCGGCCAGTAAGTGCCAAAACTCCAGAGATTGCCTTCGAGATCGCGGCAGGCGAAATCGCGGCTGCCGTAGTCGGTGTTGTGCAGCTCCATCTCGATTTTGGCGCCGGCGGCCCTGGCCTTGGCATGCAGTGCGTCCGGATCGGTGACGGCGACATAGAGTGAATCGGTGCGGCGGCCGCCGATGTCGCCGACCAGCCGGCCATATTCGTCGTCGCGGCTCTGGCCCAGCATCAGGATGGAAGACCCGTAGGCGAGTTCGGCATGATGCACTACGCCGTCGTCGCTGCGGTAAACGACGTATTCAGTGAAGCCGATGACGTCCTTCAACCAGCGCATCATCGCCTCGGCATCCTTGCAGCGCAGCGTGGGGTATAGGCGTGGCGCCTCGATGTTGCTTTTGTCGGTCACGGAAAACTCCTGTTCGAGTGGCTGTCCACGCGAGGATGCGGCAAGCCCGATGCCGGTGGCTTGAAGATTTGTTACCCATCGGTAACAGCGACTTGCGGGCGGGTCAGCCGGCTGTCAGTCAGCGCCAGGCGCCGCGCCCAGGCTGTCGGCGGCTCGCCGGCGAGCGAAACGAATTCGCGAACCAGATGCGCCTGATCCGAAAAACCGCTGTCCGCTGCGATCCCGGCCCAGCCGGACGATTTTCCGGTTCGTGCCAGGCCGCAGGCGCGATGGAAGCGCATCATCCGCGCCAGCGATTTGGGGCGGAGACCGAACTGGCAACGAAAGCGATCGACCAGATGTTTGCGGCTCCAGCCGATCTCCTCCGCCAGGGTGCCGATCCGGATGCTGCCGCCGCTGCGGGCCAGTTGGCGATAGGCGAATTCGAGCTCCGGCGACGGCAAATGATTGGCGCGATCCGCGACAAAATTCTCGACGATATCGAAGCGGCGCTGCCAGCCATTTGTAGCGCCGAGGCGCTCGCGCAGACGCGTGCCGTCGTTGCCGAGCACGTCGTCGATGCCGATCATGCGCGCGGCGAGGTCGACGACAGCGCCGCCGAAAAACCTGAAGGCGCCGAGCGGCGTGAAATCCACCTGCACGCATTCGGCGCCACCGTCGGACTCGATGTACACAGCGCCGGCATACAGTCCCGCCGCAAAGCTGCGTTGGCGGTCGGCCGCATCGGGTTTACGGCCGAGTGCGATCGTGAACGGCGTTCCAAAACTGATGATCAACGGCAGCGCCAACGGTGCGGCCTCGCGCTGGGAAAACCGGCCACGCGTTGTCTCGCGGTAGCCGGTCATTCCCGAGATCAGACCAGAGGTCCGTTGCGACGGCGCGCGACGGACCATCTCGAACGCGACCGGGGCGCCGATATCCGACATGTTGCTTTCTAGACCGCGATATCGCCGGATTGAATGCGCTTGACGCCAGCCTTGGTCATATCAGCCCAGGCTTTGGTCAGTGAGCCCTGGGTGTCGATGCCGCGGCAGGCGTCCTCGATCACATAGGTTTCGAAACTAGCTTTCCGCGCGTCCAGTGCGCTCCACGCGACGCAGAAATCGGTGGCCAGTCCGGCCAGGAACAGGCGCTCGATCTTGCGCGCTTTCAGGTAAGCGGCGAGCCCGGTCGTGGTGTCGCCGTCGGCCTCGGTGAAGGCGGAGTAGCTGTCGACTTCCTTGTGGAAGCCCTTGCGGACGATCAGCGCAGCCTGCGGAATAGAGAGCTCCTTCGACAGTGCCGCACCTTCGGTGCCCTGCACGCAGTGATCGGGCCACAGCACCTGCTTGCCGTATTTGAGATCGACGGTCTCGAACGGCTTCTTACCGCCATGGCTGGTTGCGAACGAAACATGGCCGGGCGTGTGCCAGTCCTGCGTCAGCACCACATTGGCAAAACCCTTGGCGAGGCGATTGATGACGGGAACGACCTGATCGCCCTCTTTGACGGCGAGGCTGCCGCCCGGCAGGAAGCAGTTCTGGACATCGATCACCAGCAGCGCGGAAGCCTCATCGGGCTTGATCGAGGCCGCCGCCCAGAGTCTGTTTGCAGAGACGGTGGCGATCGCCGCCGTGCCCAGGCTCGTTAGAATTTGCCGTCGGTTCAACATGCTGCATCTCCCTGTAAGATACGCCTGTCGCCAGCAAATCATCTCGCGTGAAAAGCGTAAAGCAGGTTTAGGCCGCAACAAGCGCACGAATCTTCGGCAGATCGTGCAGCCTTCAGCGCGGCTGGATGCCGTCGCGGACGGCGCGGAAGCGCGGAAATGCCTTGGTCCATTCCTCGCGCGGCGCGCTGCCGATGATGCGCAACGAACTCCCGGCGCCGAAGCGCAGCCACTGCACCACGGTGACGGGGGTGTTGTCCTTGCCGCTCACCGCGTCGATGCGGGTTTCATAGCCCGGCATGCCGTCGATGCGCTGCGGCTCCGACATCGTGATCCTGGCCTCGCGCACGCCGGGAATAGTGGTCGCGGCCTGCTGGGCAAAACGGCCGCGATCCTCTGGCTGGGTCGGCGTCGACCCGACAATGCCGACCACCATGAAGGGGGCGGCCTCGAACCCCTTGGTCTCGTCGCTGTCGGCGATGACGATGGCCCCGCCAACCGCCAGCGTGCGGACATTCTTGAAACCGCTCAATTCGCTGACCTTGAAGGGCATCTGGGCAAGCTGCTCCTCGACCGGCACCTCCTTGCGGACGGTCGCCGAGGCAAACATCTGCCGCACTGCGTCATCGGTATAGATTTTGGTGGCGTTTTCCGGAACCTGCACGGCGATATAGCCCGAGAAGGCGCCGCCCGGCAGGATCATCGAATAGCGCCGCACGGTGGTCGGGCCATCCTTGCCGGTTTCGATGGTGTAGTAGGCGAGGCCGGCGGTGGTCTCGATGCTCTCCGGCTTGACGCCGCCGGCGCCTGCCGGATTGTTCTTGAAGGCGTTCATGACCTCGGCATAGGCGTCGGCCGGAAGCTCCGCCATCAACACCTTGACGCCCTGATCGTCGGTCTCGAATCCGACGAAGGTTTTAGCGCGGTTGAGGCCGACCAGCGGCGTGATGCCGACCCTGATGCCCGGCGGAAAAACCGGGTCCGCGGCAAGCGCCGGGCCTATGGCTGATATCAGCAGGGCAATCGCGAAGATCGGTCGGATGAACATCATGAAAGGTCTACTGGGTTTGCATTGAGGCCGTTCAATGGTCGGCCGGTGCGACCCTTTGCCGGGCCTCTTGTGTCCCGCTTTTAGCGGTTTTGACGGTCCGGCAACAGGGAGGGCCGCGATTCCGTTCCCGGCCAGCGGCTGAAATCGGGTTTTCGCCCAGGCCCCCCTGTGGCCGGGCGGCTGGTCCGGCCGCACAACCCAGTTCGGCCAGCCTGCCCTGAAGGGGGGACACTATCTTCCAAAGCTCAGGCTTTTCATGGGCTAAGGTTGCGCCCGGTCCTTGCAGGCCCCACCCCCCCTCCTATATGAGGCTCATCGTCGCAATATCGCGAGTAATTGATCGTTTGGGGGTTTGGATTGGTGTGCCGTCAGGGCCCAGCCAACCTGCCGCAGCAACAAGGAAATGAAGATCATGGGAAAGGTCATTGGGATCGATCTCGGCACCACGAATTCGTGCGTCGCCGTAATGGATGGCAAGACTGCGAAAGTCATCGAGAACGCCGAGGGCATGCGGACGACGCCGTCGATCGTCGCTTTCAGCGATGATGGCGAGCGCCTCGTCGGACAGCCCGCCAAGCGTCAGGCGGTGACCAATCCCGAGCGGACCTTCTTCGCGGTCAAGCGTCTCGTCGGCCGCCGCTATGACGACCCGATGGTCGAGAAGGACAAGAAGCTCGTCCCCTACAAGATCGTCAAGGCATCCAACGGCGACGCCTGGGTCGAAGCCGATGCCAAGTCCTATTCGCCCTCGCAGGTCTCGGCTTTCATTCTGCAGAAGATGAAAGAGACCGCGGAAGCCCATCTCGGCTCCAAGGTCGAGCAGGCCGTCATCACCGTTCCCGCCTATTTCAACGACGCGCAGCGTCAGGCCACCAAGGACGCCGGCAAGATCGCCGGCCTTGAAGTGCTGCGCATCATCAACGAGCCGACCGCGGCAGCGCTGGCCTACGGCCTCGACAAGACCAAGACCGGCACCATCGCGGTGTACGACCTCGGCGGCGGCACCTTCGACGTGTCGGTGCTCGAGATCGGCGACGGCGTGTTCGAGGTGAAGTCGACCAACGGCGATACGTTTTTGGGCGGCGAAGACTTCGACATGCGGCTGGTCAGCTATCTGGCCGACGAATTCCAGAAGGAGCAGGGCATCAACCTGCGCAACGACAAGCTTGCCTTGCAGCGCCTGAAAGAGGCCGCTGAAAAGGCCAAGATCGAATTGTCGTCGACCACCCAGACCGAAATCAACCTGCCCTTCATCACCGCCGATGCCTCCGGTCCGAAGCATCTGACGATGAAGCTGACGCGCGCCAAGTTCGAGGCGCTGGTCGACGATCTCATCCAGAAGACCATCGAGCCCTGCCGCAAGGCGCTGAAGGATGCCGGCCTCACCGCCGGTGAAATCGGCGAAGTGGTGCTGGTCGGCGGCATGACCCGCATGCCGAAGGTCCAGGAAGTGGTGAAGCAGTTGTTCGGCAAGGAGCCGCACAAGGGCGTCAACCCCGACGAAGTCGTCGCCATCGGTGCGGCGATCCAGGCCGGCGTGCTGCAGGGCGACGTCAAGGACGTGCTGCTGCTCGACGTCACCCCGCTGTCGCTCGGCATCGAGACGCTGGGTGGCGTGTTCACCCGCATCATCGACCGCAACACCACGATCCCGACCAAGAAGAGCCAGGTGTTCTCGACCGCCGAGGACAACCAGAACGCCGTCACCATCCGCGTGTTCCAGGGCGAACGCGAAATGGCCGCCGACAACAAGGTGCTCGGCCAGTTCGACCTGATGGGGATTCCGCCGTCGCCGCGCGGCATGCCGCAGATTGAGGTCACCTTCGACATCGACGCCAACGGCATCGTCAACGTATCGGCCAAGGACAAGGCGACCGGCAAGGAGCAGCAGATCCGGATCCAGGCATCGGGCGGTCTGTCCGAAGCCGACATCCAGAAGATGGTCAAGGACGCCGAGGCCAATGCCGCCGAGGACAAGAAGCGCCGTGCCGGGGTGGACGCCAAGAACCATGCCGACAGCATGGTGCACTCCACCGAGAAGGCCCTGGCCGAACACGGCTCCAAGGTCGAGGAGAGCGAGCGCCGCGCCATTGAGGACGCCGTCAGCGATCTGAAGGAAGCGCTGAAGGGCGATGACGCCGAGGCGATCACCGCCAAGACCAACACGCTGGCGCAGGCTTCGATGAAGCTCGGCGAAGCCATGTACAAGCAGGCGGCCGAAAGCGATGCGGCCAAGGATGCCGCCAAGGACGACGTGGTCGACGCGGAGTTCACTGAGGTCGACGACGACAAGAACAACAAGAAGTCTGCTTAAAAAACGGCTGGGACCATGACCCTCATTCTGAAGAGCACGCGGGTTGCGTCTCCAGGGATGGGGGTCATTTTTCTTTAAGCCGGAGGTTGCATTCTCTGGGGGAAGCATTTCTCCCTCCGGGGAAGCATACCTTCGGAATAAGAACAGATTTTCGGGCGGATTTGACGGATGTCGACCACCAAGCGCTGCTATTACGAAACTCTCGAAGTCGAGCGAAGCGCGGACGAGTCCGGGCTCAAGGCGGCGTTCCGCAAGCTGGCGATGAAATGGCATCCGGACAAGAATCCGGGCGATGCCTCCAGCGAAGTCCGCTTCAAGGAAATCAACGAAGCCTACGAAGTCCTGAAAGACGGCGACAAGCGCGCCGCCTATGACCGGTTCGGCCATGCCGCGTTCGAGCAGGGCCATGGCGGCGGCGGCCCCGGCTTC
>JBBQUA010000209.1:0-9339 GCA_038212905.1 Hyphomicrobiales bacterium | reverse complement strand
ACCGCCGGCGGCATCGCCCTGGTATCGGGCGTTTCCGCACCGGCGATCCTTCGCGCGCAGACCGCCGACGTCATCAAGATCGGCCATCTGACGCCGCGCACCGGCTTTCTCGGACCGCTCGGCGAATATGCCGTGATGGCGGTCGACCTCGCGGTGGAAGAGATCAATGCCGCCGGCGGCATGATGGGCCGCAAGGTCGAACTGCTGAAGGAAGACTCGGTCAACCCGCAGACCGCTTCCACCAAGGCCGAGCGCATGATCGAGCGCGACAAGGTCGCCTGCATCATCGGCGAAATCTCGTCCGCCTCGTGCCTGACCATCGCGCAGGTCGCTTCCCGCACCAAAACCCTGTTCATCAACACCGGCGGCAACTCCGACGCGCTGCGCGGCAAGGACTGCCAGCGCTACATGTTCCACGTCGAGTCGCAGAACTCGATGTACGTCAAAACCGTCGGCCGCTCGTTCCTGCGCGACGGGCTGGTCAAGGGCAAGAAGTGGTATTCGCTGACAGCGGACTACGCCTTCGGCCATGACCTGCTCAAGGTCTCGAAGCGCTTCATGGAAGCCAATGGCGGTAATTTCGCCGGCGACGATCTGGTGCCGACCGACGCTACCGACTTCTCCGCCTATCTGCTAAAGATCCGCGAAGCCAAGCCGGACCTCGTCGTGATCAATCTCGCCGGCAACCAGATCACAAATTTCCTCAAGCAGTACGCGGAATTCGGCCTGACCTTCCCGGTCGGCGGCTTCGGCTTCGACACCGCGCTGGCCTGGGCGGCCGGCAAGGGCAACTTCGTCGGCACCTGGCCGGTGGTCTGGCATCATCTGCTCGACACCCCCGGCTCCAAGGCGTTCGTGACGGCCTTCACCAATAAGTACAAGAAGCCGCCGGAAAACCAGGCCTGGGGCGATTACGTCGCCACCAAGATCGTGGCCAAGGCCATCAACGACCTGAAATCGGCGGAATCGCCGAAGATCATCGAGTACTTCGAGAAGGGTGCGAAGTTCGACGTGCTGAAGACACGGGAAGGCTATTTCCGCGCTTCGGATCATCAATTGATGCACGAAATGTACGCGGTCACGGCATTGCCCGCCGACAAGATCAAGAACCAGTGGGACATCTTCGCTTCCAGCCCGGCGGTGCCGGCCGCCAACGAAGACCTGGAAGTGATCGCCGCGACCAAGGAAGAGAACAGCTGTACGTTCCCGAGCTGATCGGCTGACACAAACACCGTCATTCCGGGATGGTGCGCAAGCACCAGCCCTCAGGTGCGCAATTGCACCGGGGAATCTCGAGATTCCGGGTTCGATGCTTCGCATCGCCCCGGAATGACGGCGTTGAAGGCCTCGCGCCACGCTGACTCGCAATGATCATTGCAGATTTTCCATTTCACCGGCCGAGACCCCATCCATGTCCGCCATGTTGTTAGCCCAGCAAATCCTCAACGGCCTGCTCGACGGCGTCTATTACCTGTTGATCGCGCTCGGCCTGTCGCTGATCTTTTCGCTCGGCGGCATCGTCAACCTCGCGCATGGCGCGTTCTATGCGATCGGCGCTTACCTGACGCTGGTGCTGTCGCCCTATCTCGGCTTCGGCGGCTCGTTCGTGGCAGCCCCTGTGGTCGTGGCGCTGATGGGCGTGGTGATCGAGCGCACGCTGTTCAGCCGGTTCTACCGCTCCGACCCGATCCTCTCGCTGCTGATGACGTTCGGCCTCGCCATGGTGGCGGAGCAGGCGTTGCGGATGATTTTTGGCGCGCCGCCACTGTCCTATTCGATACCGACATGGTTGCGCGGACAGGTCGCGATCGGCAGCTTCATCTATTCGTTCTATCGCGTGGTGCTGCTCGGCATCGCCGTGACCTGCATCGCAGCCCTGTGGTTGCTGCTGCAAAAGTCCTCGTTTGGCCGCGTGGTGCGCGCCGGCGTGCAAAATCCCGACATGGTCGGCGCGCTCGGTATTTCCCTGCAGCCCTATATGTCCGCGGTGGCCGCCCTCGGCATCGGCCTCGCGGGGCTTGCCGGCGTGCTGCTGGCGCCGATCTATTCGATCCATCCGGCGATGGGCCAGGAAATCATCACGCCGGCTTTCGTCGTGGTGGTGATCGGCGGCCTCGGATCGTTCTGGGGCGTTGTGGCCGCCGCCTTGCTGGTCGGCCTCGTCAAGGGCGTCATGGTCGGCATCGGCTATTCCGCGGCCTCTACCGCGGCGATCTATCTTCTGATGCTTCTGGTGCTGCTGTTCCGGCCACGCGGTCTGTTCGGCGAACGCATCACGCGGTTCGAGTGAGACGCTGAGATGATGAACCGCCTGCCCATTCCGCTGTTGATATCCGCCCTCGGGCTGTTGGTGCTGCCGCCGGTGCTGCTCGCGCTCGGCCTCACCATGACCTCGGCCTCCGAGGTCGTCACCTTCGCGCTGGCCTGCATGGCGCTGAACATCCTGGTCGGGCATACCGGCCTGGTCTCGTTCGGCCATGGCGCCTGGTTCGGGCTCGCCGCCTATGCGGCGGCGCTGATCCAGCGCAATGTAATGCCGGACTCGTTTTTCGGTCCGATCATCGGCGGCGTCCTGATCGTGATGGCGGTCGCGCTCAGCTTCGGATTCCTGATCTTGAGGCGGCGCGGCGTGTATTTCTCGCTGCTGACGCTGGCGCTGGCGGCGATGCTGTACGCGGTGGCGTTCCGCTGGACCGACGTCACCGGCGGCGAGAACGGCCTCGGCGGCATCACCCGTCCCAGCCTGTTCGGCATCGATCTGGAATCCTCCACCAATTACTACTGGTTCGTCGCCGCCATCGCCTTCGCGGTGCTGATCCTGCTGTGGCGCTTCCATAATTCGACCGTCGGCACCGTGCTGGTGGCGATCCGCGAGAACGAACAGCGCGCCCGTTTCCTCGGCTATCCCACCAACCGCTACAAGCTCGCAGCCTTCGTACTATCAGCCGGGATCACCGGGCTTGCCGGCATCCTGCTGCTGTTCCAGAACCGCATGACCTCGGCCGATCCGATCTCGGTCGCATTCTCCGGCGAATTGCTGGCGATGGTGGTGATCGGCGGCATGCGCAGTTTCTTAGGGCCGGCGCTCGGCGCGCTGTTCTTCATCCTGTTTCGCGAATTCCTCGGCATCTACACCGAAAACTGGCTGTTCTGGTTCGGCCTGGTGTTCGTCGGCTTCATCGTGTTTTCGCCGACGGGCCTGGTCGGCGTCGCCGAGCGGCTGATCGCGCCGTTCCGCAAGAAGACCATCGAAGATGCCGCGATGTCGGCGCGTCGCATCGAAGCATTGCCGCTGCCGGAATTTTTGCGGCCGAAATCCCGCGTCGAAGGACCGGTGCTGTCGGCCCGCCACATCGTCAAGAGTTTTGGCGGTATCCAGGCCGTGCAGGGTATCGACATCTCCATTGCCGACCGCACGCTGCATGCGCTGATCGGACCCAACGGCGCCGGCAAGACCACGGCGTTCAACCTGCTATCCGGCATGTTCCCGCCGGACCAGGGCACGGTATCGCTGCTGGGCCAGCCTATCGCCGGCGAAACGCCGGAGGAAATCGCACGCGCCGGCATCGGCCGCTCGTTCCAGATCACCAATCTTTTTCCGGCGCTCAGCGTCGGCGAAAACATCCGCCTCGCCGTGCAGGCGCGTCACCCGCAGCGCTTTGATCCCATCACCAATGCCCTGTCGATCGAGGCGATCAATACCGAGACCGACGCCACCATCCGCTATCTCGGCCTCGCCGGCATCGAGAAGGCCGAAGCCGGCACGTTGTCCTATGGCGGCCAGCGCCTGCTCGACATGGGCGTAGCACTTGCAACAGCACCCCGCGTGCTGCTGCTCGACGAGCCGCTCGCCGGCCTCGCTGCCGCCGAACGCGAACGCATCGGCGCCATCATCAAGCGGATCTCCTCGGATCTGCCGATACTGCTGGTCGAACACGACATCGACCGGGTGTTTCAGCTCGCCGACCATGTCACCGTCATGAATGAAGGCAAGGTGCTGCTCGACGGCACGGTCGAGGAGGCGCGCGCCAGCCCCAGGGTGCAGGAAGTCTATATCGGCTCCGGCGCGTCAGAAGTCGCAGCAAAGCCGCGCGAGACCGCCGCCCGAGTCAGTGCGCTGCTGACGGCGAGCAAGGTCGATACTTTCTACGGCAAGAGCCACATCCTCAACGACGTCAACTTCACGCTGCACGAAAACGAGATCATCGCGTTGCTGGGCCGCAACGGCGCCGGCAAGTCGACGCTCCTGAAGACGCTGATCGGGATCGCGCCGGCGGCGAACGGCTCGATCACGCTGGCGAACAGCGAGCTGATCGGCAATTCGTCGGCGCAGAACGCCCGGCTCGGTATCGGCTACGTGCCGCAGGGCCGTGGCCTGTTCGCCGGCATGAGCGTCGAGCAGAACCTCGAGCTTGGTGGATTGAAGCGCCAGACCGGCAATGGCGTGCACTGGACCCGGGAGCGGATCTACGAATACTTCCCCCGCATCAAGGAGCGGCTCGACAGCCCGGCGGATTATCTCTCCGGCGGCGAGCAGCAGATGGTGGCGGTGGCGCGGGCGCTGTCGGGTGATGTCAGGGTACTGCTGCTCGACGAACCGTTCGAGGGCCTCGCCCCCACGGTGGTGGAGCAATTGTTCGAGACCTTCGACCGGCTGCGCAAGGAAATCGCCATCATCATCGTCGACCACCATCTCGACCTGGCGCTGGCGCTGTCGGATACTACGGTGGCGCTGGAGCGCGGCCGGGTGATTCACCAGGGGCCGTCGAAGGCGCTGCGCGACGACCTCGATCTGCGCCGCAAGGTGCTGTGGCTGTGATGTTGTGAGAACAGAAAATGGAAACTACTGAACGCAACGTCGCCATCGTCGGATCCGGCCTGATCGGCCGCGCCTGGGCCACCATCTTCGCGCGCGCGGGCTGGAACGTACGGCTCAACGATCCGCATATTCCGACGCTGAAGGCGGCCCCCCGCCTGATCCGCGACGAGCTGCGCGCGCTGGCCCGCCATGGTCTTTGCAGCGACCCCGATGGCGCGGTGGCGCGGGTCTCGATCGCTGCCAGTCTGCAGGAAGCGCTGATCGACGTCGAATTCGTCCAGGAGAACGGGCCTGAGATCGTCGAGGACAAGAAGACCATCTTCGCCCAGCTCGACAAGCTCGCACCGCCGAACGCGCTGCTGGTGTCCTCGACCTCGGCCATTACGGCGTCACGCTTCACGGAAGCGCTGCCGGGCCGGGCGCGCTGCCTGGTCGGTCACCCCGTCAACCCGCCGCATCTGGTGCCGCTGGTCGAACTGTGCGGCGCGCCGTGGACCTCGCCCAACGCGATCGACCGCGCCCGGACCATCTATCGCGAAATCGGCCAGGTGCCGGTCACGATCAACCGCGAGATCAACGGCTTTGTCTTGAACCGCCTGCAGGGCGCGTTGCTGGCGGAAGCGTTTCGGCTGGTCGGCGAAGGCTACATCTCGGCGGAAGACCTCGATCATACCGTGAAGGATGGCCTCGGCCTGCGCTGGTCCTTCCTCGGACCGTTCGAAACCATCGAGCTCAATGCCCCCGGCGGCATCCCCGATTATTGCGCGCGCTATACCGGTTTCTATCGAGAACTGGCGTCTGCCGCCGCGGGACCCGAAGTCTACCAAAGCCCCAATGTGGACCGCGTGATCGCGGCATGGCCGCACCAGCCGACGCCGGAGCGCATCGCCGAATTGACGCAGCGGCGCAACGAACGCCTGGCGGCATTGGCCGCGCACAAAGCCAAACAACAAACGTCATTCCAGAGCGATGCGTCAGCATCGAACCCGGAATCTTGAGATTCCGGGTTCGCGCTGACGCGCGCCCCGGAATGACGAATTAAGTATCCGACCGCCCCTTCAAGAAAGTGAGCATCCCATGAGCCGCAAAGTCATCATCACCTGCGCCGTAACCGGCGCGATCCATACTCCGTCGATGTCGAAGGCGCTGCCGGTGACGCCGCAGGAGATCGCCGACGCTGCGGTCGATGCCGCCGAAGCGGGTGCGGCCATCGTGCATCTGCACGCGCGCAACCCGAAGACCGGCCAGCCCGACCAGAGCCCTGAAGCCTTCGCGCCGTTCCTGAAAATCATCAAGCAGCGCTCCAACTGCGTCATCAACCTCACCACCGGCGGCGCGCCGACCATGACGGTGGACGAGCGCGTTCGTCCCGCCGCGGTCTACAAGCCGGAGGTCGCTTCGCTCAACATGGGCTCGATGAACTTTGCGTTCTTCGGCATGCTCAACCGCTTCAAGAAATTCGAGCACGACTGGGAACTCAAGCATCTGCAGAACAAGGACATCGTGTTCCGCAACACGTTTCAGGACATTGAATACGTCTTGAAGACGCTGTCGGAGACCGGCACCCGCTTCGAGTTCGAATGCTACGACACCGCGCATCTTTACAACCTCAACTACTTCCTCGAGCAGGGCATGGTGAAGCCGCCATTGTTCGTGCAGACGGTGTTCGGACTGCAGGGCGGCACCGGCGCACATCCGGAAGATGTGTTGCACATGAAGCGCACCGCCGATCGGCTGTTCGGCGACAAGATGGTGTGGTCGGTGCTGGGCGCCGGGCGCAACCAGTTACCGATCGCGGCGATGGCCGCCGCCATGGGCGGCAACATCCGCGTCGGCCTCGAAGATTCGCTGTGGGCGGCGCCCGGCCGGATGGCGGCGTCGAACGCCGAGCAGGTCACGCTCGCCCGCAAAATCATCGAAGGTCTGGGCTTGCAGGTGGCGACACCGGACGAGGCCCGCGAAATTCTCGACCTCAAGGGCGGCGACAAGCTGGAAGTGTGACGAGTTCCGTCCGGCGCAGACCATTTGCGCGCTGCACCAATGGATTTGTCGTGGATTCGCCGTCGTACGGAATTGCATTAATCCGAAGGATCGAGGCCGGCCTCGACCTTGCGGGTTGCGCGAGCCCGCCGTCATGGATAACCTCCGAAACAATTAGCCCGATGAGGCTGAACATTCCAAGGAGGGGAACATGCGGAGCGTGCATACGCTAGCGGCCGTGGCATTGTCTTTGTTTGCAGCTTCCAACGTAACTGCGTTGGCTGCCGAACCGAAGAATGGCGGCATCCTGAAGATCTATCACCGCGACAGTCCGGCCAGCGCCTCGATCCATGAGGAAGCGACCTATTCGGTCAACATTCCCTTCATGGGGGTCTTCAACAACCTCGTCATGTACAAACAGGACGTGCCGCAGAACAGCATGGACTCGATCGTCCCGGATCTTGCCGAGAGCTGGGCCTGGAGCAAGGACGGTAAAACGCTCGACTTCAAGCTGCGGCAAGGCGTCAAATGGCACGACGGCAAGCCCTTCACATCCGCCGACGTCAAATGCACCTTCGACATGCTGATGGGCAAGTCGCAGCAGAAATTCCGCAAGAACCCGCGCAAGTCCTGGTACGACGAGGTAGCCGACGTCACCCCGAAGGGGGATTTCGAGGTCGCGTTCAACCTGAAGCGGCCGCAGCCGGCGCTGCTGGCGCTGCTCGCTTCCGGCTATACGCCGGTCTATCCCTGCCACGTTTCGCCCGGCGACATGCGAACCAATCCGATCGGCACCGGCCCGTTCAAGTTCGTCGAGTTCAAGGCCAACGAATCCATCAAGCTCACCCGCAATCCGAACTACTGGAAGAAGGGCCTGCCGCATCTCGACGGCATCGAGTACACCATCATCAAGAACCGCTCGACCGCGATTCTTGGCTTTATTTCCGGCCAGTTCGACATGACGTTCCCGACCGAGGTGTCGATTCCGTTGCTCAAGGACATCAAGACGCAGGCACCCAAGGCCGTGTGCGTGGTCGCGCCGACCAACGTCAGCACCAACATCATCGTCAATTCGACTTCGCCGCCGTTTGACAATCTAGATATCCGCCGCGCGATGGCGATGGCGCTCGACCGCAAGGCGTTCATTTCGATCATGTTCGAGGGCCAGGCCGACGTCGGCGGCACCATGCTGCCGGCTCCGGGCGGATTGTGGGCCATGCCGAAGGAAATGCTGGAAACCATTCCGGGCTACGGCCCCGACATCGAAGCCAACCGGGAAGCGGCGCGCAAGCTGATGGCGAAGGCGGGCTATGGACCGGACAAGCGTCTCGCGGTCAAGGTCTCGACCCGCAACATTCCGGTTTACCGCGATCCCGCCATCATTCTGATCGACCAGCTCAAGAGCATCTATATCGACGGCGAACTCGACGTTGTCGAGACCGCCAACTGGTTCTCGAAAGTCGCGCGCAAGGACTACGCGCTCGGCCTCAACCTGACCGGCAACGCCGTCGACGATCCGGACCAGTCGTTCTTCGAGAACTATTCCTGCGGTTCGGAACGAAACTACACCAATTACTGCAACAAGGAGATCGAGAAGCAGTTCGACGCGCAGTCGATCGAAACCGACTTCGCCAAGCGCAAGAAGATGGTATGGGAGATCGACAAGCAGCTTCAGGAAGACGTTGCCCGCCCGATCATCTTCCACGCCCACATGGGCACGTGCTGGCAGCCCTTCGTCAAGGGCGTCACGATCATGGTAAACAGCTCATACAACGGCTACCGTTACGAGGATTTGTGGATGGACAAGTAGCCTTTCCTGCCGCACATCGCGGCAGGACTTGCCCGCCTAGCATCTCTAGAACTTACGGCGTTTCCGGTCAGGGAACGCCATCCCCTCTTGCGCGACACACGCTGACAGGAGCCATCAGTTGTTTGCCTATATCGTGCGCCGCCTCGCGTTGATGCTCGTGACCCTGTTCGGGATCTCGGTCATCATCTTTGTGCTGTTGCGCGTCGTGCCCGGCAACATTGTCGACATCCTGTTCGACGCCGCCGGATTCGTTGATCCGGCCGACAAGGCGAGCCTGGAGAAGGAGCTCGGGCTCGACCAGTCGATCTTCGTGCAATATGTGCAATGGATCGGCGGCTTGCTGCACGGCGATCTCGGTTATTCCTATGTTTCCGAGAAGCCCGCGCTGCAGGAGATATTGCCGCGGATTCCGATCACCGCGCGGCTGGCGGCGCTCGCGCTGCTGTTCTCCGCGGCGATGGGAATTCCGCTCGGTGTCATCAGCGCGGTCAAGCAGGGCACCCGGCTTGATTACGCCTTGCGCGTCGTCAGCCTGAGTGGCCTGTCGCTGCCGTCGTTCTGGCTCGGCCTGCTGATCCTGATGGCCTCCGTCGCGATGTTCGGGACCATGCCGATCTTCAACCCGAACCCGGCGACCTGGACCGAGGCGTTCGCGATTTACGCCGTCCCGGCGATGGCGGTCGGCTTTCGCAGCGCCGCGCTGACCATGCGGATCACCCGCTCCTCGATG
>JBBQUA010000208.1:0-9389 GCA_038212905.1 Hyphomicrobiales bacterium | reverse complement strand
TAAGCTGCCGTCGTCTCGCCATCCGCGCTGGCGATCTGAAGTTTGCAAAAATGCTGAATTCAATTGCGGAAGAATACGAAGCGAAGGCCGCTGCGGCGGCATGTAATAACGCGCGACATCTGGAGAATGAAAACCAGCGCTGAGGGTTTGCAGTCCCGGGGCTTCCCCATGCAGGCTTCGGCGGACGGCCGTCTTGGGCGCTATTCGGCGGCCATGCTGCTGGAAGCGGTCGCGTAGCCGTCACGCGCCTGCGGCAGCTTCCAGCCGAGCAGCCGGCTCGCGACCTGGTTGCGCAACACTTGCGCCGTGCCGCCGCCGATCGTGAACATGCGCGCATCGCGCACCATACGCTCCATCGGGTTGTTGCGCGAGTAACCTCGCGCGCCGAAGATCTGCAGGGCATCGTTCGTCACCTTGATCGCCATCTCCGACGCGAAAATCTTGGCCTGGGCGGCAAGCAGCGGATCCGGAAATGGGTCCGAACTGGCGGCGGCGCTGCGAATGAACAACCGGGCGGCGTTCAACTGCACCGACATGTCGGCCAGCATCCATTGCAGGCCCTGGAATTCGGCAATCGGACGACCGAACTGCTGGCGTGATTTCGAAAACGCCAGCGCCTCGTCGAAGGCGCCCTGCGCCAGCCCGAGCGCAACGGTCGCGGCACCCACGCGCTGGCTGTTGTAGGCGTTCATCAGGTCGGCGAAGCCGCGCTTCCAGCCTCCCGGGGGCTGAAGAACCATCTCCATCGGCACTTCGGCATCTTCGAGAAGGATTTCGGTCTCCGGAATGCCGCGCAATCCCATCGTCGGTTCACGCTTTCCGATCCGCAGTCCGTTGCCTCCAGCCGGTGCGGCCGGATCGCGCACGATCAGGAAGCCGCCGATCCCCTCGGCGTTGCCGCGCTCGTCGAACACGCGGGCAAAGATCAGGTGAAGCCGGGAAACGCCGCCACCTGTAATCCAGTGCTTCTTGCCGTTCAGGACATACCCCGAACCGCGCTTGTCGGCGCGCGTCGTCATCTCTGTGGCGGCCGATCCCGCCTCCGGTTCCGTGATGCAGATCGCGGGCTTGTCGCCGGAAAGCACGATCTCGGCCGCGAGCTTCTTCTGCTTCTCGCTGCCGTAGCGCATAACGGCCGAGATGGCGCCCATATTGGCCTCGACCGCGATGCGGCCGGTGACGCCGCAGACGCGCGCCATTTCCTCGACGATCAAGCTCGCATCCAGAAAGCTGCCGCCAGCGCCGCCGTACTCCCTGGGAATCGTATAGCCCATCAGACCGGCCGAGGTCAGATCGCGGACGTTTTCCCATGGGTAAGCTTCGCTGCGATCTGTTTCGGCCGCGCGTGCCTTGATCGAACCCTCGGCGATCTCGCGCGCCATCCCCTGTAGTTTCTTCTGCTCGGGAGTGAGGTCAAATTGCATTGTATCGTCCTCCGTAATCCTCCCCACCTCGATCTCGGCGTCAGGAGGAAGCGCCTCGGTTAAACGGCCTCACGCGCGAACGAAGGCCAGCAGCGTTCCATTGGCGGCGGAAGGCGCTACGCAAACCGCATCGCCGCTGCGGATCGCGGAGTTACCCGCCGCTTTCGCCGCCGCGGCGAGATCGGAAGTCGCGATCACCATGCCGGCGCTGCCGCGCTCGGGCAATCCGGCGAACGAGACTTCCGGATAGCGCCGAACCAGTTGGTCCCTGGTGAGAAAAACAAAATCGGCGCGGTCCGAGCCTGACGGCACCGTGATGGCGCCGTCCGGCTCCGTCCTGGTGTTGCCGTCGATCAGCCGCACCAGATGGGCTGCGTCCTTGGCCGGGTCCGGCGAGGCGATCAGCACCCGTTTCAAACGCTGCGCGCCATTGGCGTGCTTCATCAGTTCGGGGATCCAGACGGTTTCCCGGGTCTTGTGCTGGCAGGCGAAAATGCGCAAACCGCCCGGCGCCTCCGCAACCGGCCATTGAAAGGTGGTGAATTTCGCCGCCGCCAGGCTGCCATCCGGCATCGTCACCGGGCGCTCGAAATCGGTCGGTCCAATCGGCTCAAAGCCGCGCGCGCGAATTTCCTCGGCGCCATCGGCCGAATTCACCGCCGTGAAGGCGATGCGTTCGATACCTTCCCGGTTGGCGAGAAAGGCGCGCGCCGGCGCATTGTGTTCGGTGTCGGTCAAAACACCGAGCAACTCGATGTAATCCGGATCGAGCATGATGGTGGTGTTGCCGGTGCCCATATGCGCGCTGTGGGTGCCGCGCGGCGAGATGGTGAAGCCGAGCCGATTCCAGTTGGCGGCGGCGGCGTCGAGATCCCTGACCATGACGACGGCATGATCGATTCCGATGACATTCCTGAGCGGCACTCTGTTGTTTCCCCGGCGTGAATTGGCCACTAAGCTAACCAGATCATCGACGGCAAGGAAAGCATAACGATGGATACCGCAAATGTCCGCTGGCCCGACTCGCTATGGGCCGCGGCGACGCCGCCCGGCCCGCAATTGCCTGAACTTGTCGGGACGGCGTCAGCCGACGTCATCGTGATCGGCGGCGGCTTTACCGGTCTGTCAACGGCGCTGCATTTGCGCGAAGCCGGCGCCGACGTCGCCATCGTCGAAGCCATGGAGCCCGGCTGGGGCGCCTCCGGGCGCAACAACGGACAGGTGATCCCGACCCTGTCGCGGCCCGATCCGGAGGACATCATCGCGAAACATGGCGCGGTGGGCGAACGTTTTGTCGCGCTGCTGCGCGACAGCGCCGCCACGCTGTTCGATGTCGTCAGGCGCTATCAGATCCAGGCCGAGCAGGAACAGGCCGGCTGGGTGCAGCCGGTGCATTCGCCAGGAAGGATCAAGATCGCGGAACGGCGGGTGCGGCAATGGTCGAAATTCGGCGCCGATGTCGCGATGCTCACACGCGACCAGACCCGGCAGATGCTGGGCTCGGACGCCTGGTTCGGCGGCTTCTGGAACAAGACCGGCGGCCACATCAACCCGCTGGCGCTGGCGCGCGGCCTCGCCCGTGTCGTGCTGGAGCAAGGCGGCCGGATTTACGCGCGCTC
The DNA here is from genome assembly GCA_038212905.1 of Hyphomicrobiales bacterium. GTDB lineage: Bacteria > Pseudomonadota > Alphaproteobacteria > Rhizobiales > Xanthobacteraceae > Bradyrhizobium. The sequence goes on along the minus strand of JBBQUA010000208.1, from coordinate 6,346 downwards.
GCCCGCGATCTCGTTCGAACGCAAGAACGACCGCTGGATCGTCAAGACTGAAAAGGGCGAGATCAGCGGCCGGGCCCTGATCGTGGCCACCAACGCCTATACCGGCGAATTCACCAAAACATTGATGCCCGACATCGCCCACGAAGTCATGCCGGTGTTATCCTGGCAAATGGCGACGCAGCCGCTGTCCGAGGCAGCGCGCCAAACCATCATCCCCGGCCGGCAGGCGATGTCCGATACCCATGGCGAACTCTACTTTGCCCGTTACGACGCGCGAAACCGGCTGGTCACGGGCGGCGCGGTGATCGGCCCCGGCAACAAGGTGGAGCGAATAAAGCAGCGGGTCGGCGAGCGGTTGCAGCGGCTGTGGCCGCAGATCGGACCGGTCGAATTCGATTACGTCTGGAACGGCTATGTCGGCATGACCACCGACTTCCTGCCGCGGATTCACCGGCTCGGACCCGACGCCTATGGCTGGACCGGCTGCAACGGCCGCGCCGTGGCGCTGTCGATCGCGCTCGGCGACGAATTGTCCAAGGCGGTGCGCGGCACGCCAGAGGCCGATCTGGCGCTGCCGTTCACCGAGCCGGTGACAATTCCCGCGCATGGCCTGATGCGCAAGCTGGCGCCGTTGATGCTGATGGTCTACCGGCGGCGCGACGCGCGGGAGATCGCCTGAGGCGGCGCGCAAGAGATCGGCGCTGGCGTCAATACTCGCAAGCCCGGTAGTTCGACGCCTCGCAAGCCCCGGCCATTTCCTTCGCTGTCGAGATTTCCTGCGGCGACATGGCCTGCGATACCGCGCGCATTTCCGCCTTCGCCCTGGCGTCGCCACGCCGGGCCGCGAGGCTGAACCACATGAAGGCCTGCGCCGGATTGCGCGCGACCCCCTGCCCTTTGCGGTACATCTTCCCGAGCACGCCTTGCGCCTTTGGATTGCCGTTCTCGGCCAGCGGGCGAAACAGCCGGATCGCCGGCAAATAGTCACCACGGTTATAGGCCACCACGCCGTCTTCCCAGGGCCCCGCCAAGGCACCCGGGGCGCCCAGACATAGCGCGCTTGCGATCAGGCCGACGATCACAACTGGGTTTCGCATGGGCGCTCCCCGCCTCGGATTTGACGATTGGTTTTCTATCCGTTCGGAGATGGCTGCTTCAAGGGGAATTGGGGTTGGATGCCCCCCTGAAATTGGCTACTAGTTGCCCGCCGATCGTCTCGGCGGGTGTTTGGGGAGCGTGGATGACCTATTGTTGCGGAGTGCTAGTGCGGGACGGCCTGGTCATGATCGCCGACACCCGGACCAATGCCGGGCTCGACAACGTCTCGACCTTTCGCAAGCTCCATATCTTCAGCAAGCCGGGCGAACGTATCATGGCGATCGCCAGCGCCGGCAATCTGGCGATCAGCCAGTCGGTGCTGTCGACCCTGACCGAGGGGCTCGAGGACCCGCACACCGGCGACATCGAGACGCTGATGAACGCGCCGACCATGTTCCAGGCGGCGCAGCGCATCGGCCGCGCCATCCGCGCGGTCAACGCCACCGAAGGCGAAGCGCTGAAATCCGAGGACATCAATTTCGACGTCTCGTTCCTGTTCGGCGGCCAGATCGAGGGCTCGCGGATGCGGCTGTTCATGGTGTACCCGGCCGGCAATTTCATCGAATGCACCACCGACACGCCTTACTTGCAGATCGGCGAGCACAAATACGGCAAGCCGGTGCTCGACCGCGCCATGCATTACGATGTCGAACTCTATGAGGCGCTGAAGACCAGCCTGATCTCGATGGATTCGACCATGCGCTCCAATCTCGGGGTCGGCCTGCCGATCGACGTGCTGGTGGTGCGGGCGGATGTGTGCGACGCCGATCTCAATCACCGCATCGAGGCGGGCGAGCCGTATTTCCACGATCTGCGCTCGCGCTGGTCGGCGGCGCTGCGCGCGGCGCACCAGAATATTCCAAGACCACCCTACAAGACCGAAACACAACCAAAAACATAAAAGGCAAGGAAACGAAATGGCCGAGGCAGGGAACAAGATCGCAGTGGTGACCGGTGCCGGCACCGGGGTGGGACGCGCGGCATCGCTGGCGCTGATGAGCGCCGGCTTTACCGTGGTGCTGGCCGGACGGCGGATGGAAATGCTGCAGGAGACGCAAAAGCTCGGCGACAATGTCGGCAAGAGCCTGCCCGTGTCCGCCGACATGACCGATCCGGGATCGATCGCCGCGTTGTTCGCCAAGGTGATGGAAGTCTACGGCCGGCTCGACGTGCTGTTCAACAATGCCGGCATGGGCGCACCGCCGGTGAATTTCGAGGATCTCACCCTCGCGCAGTGGCAGGGCGTGGTGAACACCAATTTGACCGGGCCGTTCCTGTGCACCCAGCACGCCTTCCGCATCATGAAGGACCAGACCCCGCGCGGCGGCCGCATCATCAACAACGGCTCGATCTCGGCGCATGCGCCGCGGCCGTTCTCGTCGGCCTATACCTCGACCAAGCACGCCATCACCGGTTTGACGAAGGCCACCAATCTCGACGGCCGGATGTACGACATCGCGGTCGGTCAGGTCGATATCGGCAATGCCGCGACGCCGATGACCGACCGCATGGTTGCCGGCCCCGGCGTGATGCAAGCTGATGGCACGATGATGCAGGAGCCGCGCATGGACGCCAAGGCGGTCGGCGACGCCGTCGCCTACATGGCGAGCCTGCCGCTCGATGCCAACGTCCTGTTTATGACGGTGATGGCGAGCAAGATGCCGTTCGTCGGACGGGGGTAGATCTTCCGTCATTCCGGGGCGCGCGTCAGCGCGAACCTCAGATGCGCAATTGCGCATCGGGGAATCTCAGGCTGCCCGTATCAACGCGAGATTCCGGATCGGTCCGCTTCGCGGACTGTCCGGAATGACGTTCCTGGATTGCGCACCTGACGGCCCTGCCCTCATAATCCCCGTGGGGACTCAGGGGGGATCATGCTTCAGCTGCAATCGGCGTTCGGCGTGCTGGCGTTGCTGGCGATCGCATGGGCGCTCAGCGAGAACCGTCGCGCGGTGTCGCTCCGGCAGGCCGCGATCGGCCTGGCCGTCACCTTCCTCACCGCGGTGGCGCTGACAAAACTGCCGTTGGTCGCACACGCGTTCGGCGCCATCAATGACGCGGTCGGGACCATTTCCGCCGCCTCCCGCGCCGGCAGTTCGTTCGTGTTCGGCTATCTCGGCGGCGGCGCGCTGCCGTTCGACCTGAAGGCGCCGGGCGCGGATTTCATCCTGGCGTTTCAGGCGCTGCCGGTGGTGCTGGTCATGAGCGTGCTGACCACGCTGTTGTTCTACTGGAAAATCCTGCCGCCGGTGGTGCGCGGCATGTCGTGGCTGCTGGAGCGCACGCTGGGCGTCGGCGGCGCGGTCGGTCTGTCCACCGCGGCCAACATCTTTCTCGGCATGGTGGAAGCGCCATTGTTCATCCGGCCCTATCTGGCGCGGCTGACGCGCAGCGAATTGTTTCTGGTGATGACCGGTGGCATGGCCGGGATCGCCGGCACCGTGCTGGTGCTCTACGCCACCCTGCTCGCGCCGGTGATCCCGGATTCGGCGGCGCATTTTGTCATCGCCTCCGTGCTCGGCGCGCCGGCGGCGATCCTGATCAGCCTGATCATGGTGCCGGAAACATCGGACGCGCGCACCGCCGGCGTGCTGGCCGATCCGCGCGGCGATTCCCGCGTCGCGTTCATTGACTCCAAAGTCGCCGAGGCCGATCCCGATATGCAGGCATCCTCGACCATGGATGCGATCGTCAAGGGCACCACCGCCGGGCTCGAACTGCTGCTCAACATCGTCGCGATGCTGCTGGTGCTGGTGGCGCTGGTCTATCTCGCCAATGCGGTGCTCGGGCTGTTGCCGCATGTCGGCGGTGCTGCGATCTCGATGCAGCGGATGCTCGGCACCATCATGGCGCCGGTGTGCTGGCTGATGGGCCTGCCATGGCCGCAGGCGGTCACCGCCGGCAGCCTGATGGGGGTGAAAACCGTGCTCAACGAGTTGATCGCCTATGTCGAACTCTCAAAACTCGGCACTGAGGCGCTCGACCCACGCTCACGGCTGATCATGCTCTACGCGATGTGCGGCTTTGCCAATTTCGGCAGCCTCGGCATCATGATCGGCGGCCTCGGCACCATGGCGCCACAGCGCCGCGACGAGATCAATGCGCTGGGATTGAAGTCGATCGTGTCGGGAACGCTGACGACGTGTTTGATGGGCGCGATCGTGGGGATGTTGAATTAGACTAATCGTCATTGCGAGGAGCGCCTGCGACGAAGCAATCCATTCTTGTTGTTGCAAGATGGATTGCTTCGCTTCGCTCGCAATGACGGCGACTGCCATCACGACGACAGTTCAACCGTCTTGAACTCCGCCGGCAAAATCACCTCGAGCAGTTCGACGTCGTCGGAATAATCCAGGACCAGATGCTTGATGCGCGGCGGCTGGGTCCAGGCGCTGCCCTCCTTCATCATCGTCTCGCCCTGCCCTTCCAGGTAGGTTTTGATCCAGCCCTTCAAGACATAGACCATCTGGAATTCGACATCGTGAAAATGCAATTTTGAGACTTCGGCCGGATTGCACGGTCCGATCAACCGGATCACATGGGCCTGCGCCAGGCCGTGGGTCGCAGCCGCGATGCCGAGATCGCGATACTGCGCGTAGGTGCGCAGACCGTCGGCTTTGAAATCCTCTTCGCGGTGATGGCTGATGGCGATGCGCTGCTTGGGACGTTTGGCGGCGGGCTTTGCCGGCGCCTTGGCAGTGACCGCCTTGGCCTTGATAATCTTGCGCGCGGCGGATTTGGCGGCGGCTTTCGGTGTCGGCGATTTTTTCAACGCGGCGCTGCGGCTTGCTGCCTTTGAAGTCGGCTTCTGCTTGGCCATTGAGGTGCTCCCTTTCCGTTTATCAGGAAAGGCTAGCATAATTTGCAATGCGTAGGGTGGGTAAAGCTTTTGCCGCAGCTCGAAGAACGAAGGCGGAAGCGTGCCCACCATGCCGCGCGTTGATGCATGGTGGGCACGGCGCGAAGCGCGCGCCTTTGCCCACCCTACAAAATCCAACTCAATGCAGCCGGAACACGCCGTCGACGGCGCGCAGTTCGGCCGGTTTTATCAATTTGGAATGCGCCACGGTGACGGAGAACAACGGGCCTTCGAGCTTTTCCTCCCAGAACGCGAGAAAGTCCTTCAGCGCCGGAAATTTCGGGAAAAGATCGTAGTTCTGCCAGACATAGGTTTGCAGCAACGAGGGGTGATCCGGCATCCGATACAGAATTTGCGCCGTCGTCAGCCCGTAACCCAGCACCTGCTTCCGAAAATCGTCGGAAACGCCAACCCGCGAGACCATGCCAACCTCCATTGCTGGAGCGCATTCATCTGGTGGCTGCCGACCGGGAGCCACCCGGTGGAGATGCGCTCACATGTGAGAAATGTGACGCACGATACCCACTTATCACAAGCCTAAATGTTTAATGATCTGTTGAAAAATGGTGCGTTAGCAGCAGCTTACCGCACGTGCTAATACGGGGTTTCGCGCTCCGTTCCGCAAATTAATCATGATTAAGGAATTTGGCAGCCGTCATATTTGAGTGCCAGTTTTTCTGCTACAAGCCCTTGTTCCCCGGACAATCCTAGACTATCTCCACTCCAGTCGCGCTGGCACTCGCCGGCGGAGACTGCCAAAATTCAAAACTCTGCAATAGATTCAGAAACTTAGGAGGACTGCATGAAATTCCGTCCGCTTCACGACCGCGTTGTAGTCAAGCGCATCGACGCCGAAGAGAAGACCGCTGGCGGCATCATCATTCCGGACAGCGCCAAGGAAAAGCCCTCGCAGGGCGAAATCACCGCCGTGGGCCCCGGTGGCCGCGACGAAGCCGGCAAGCTGATCCCGATCGACCTCAAGGTCGGTGACCGCGTGCTGTTCGGCAAGTGGTCCGGCACCGAGGTCAAGCTCGACGGCGTTGAGCTCCTGATCATGAAGGAGAGCGACATCATGGGCGTTCTCACCGACATGCCCGCCGCCAAGAAGAAGGCCGCTTAAGCGCCTTTTCCCTGCCCCTAATTCTCAAGGAAGCAACATATGTCAGCTAAAGAAGTCAAATTCGGCGTCGATGCCCGCGATCGCATGCTGCGTGGCGTCGAGATCCTCGCCAACGCGGTGAAGGTCACGCTCGGCCCCAAGGGCCGCAATGTCGTGCTCGACAAGTCGTTCGGCGCGCCCCGCATCACCAAGGACGGCGTCACCGTCGCCAAGGAAATCGAGCTTGAAGACAAGTTCGAGAACATGGGCGCCCAGATGGTGCGCGAAGT
>JBBQUA010000207.1:0-9394 GCA_038212905.1 Hyphomicrobiales bacterium | reverse complement strand
CGCCAGCGACAGCTGGTTGTTGGTGTCGGGAACCACGACCTCGATGCGCTCGCGGTCCTCGTCGATCACGACCTTGGCGACTTCGGCGGGCGCCAGCGCGTTGACGACAAAGGTCGCGATGTCGGGCGACCACGGGATGATATCGATCTTCTCGCCCTGCAATTCGTTGACCACCGCCTGCACCCGCGAGCCGCGCATGCCGACGCAGGCGCCGACCGGATCGACCGAGGAATCCCGTGAAATCACGCCGATTTTCGCGCGCGAGCCGGGATCGCGGGCGACCGCCTTGATCTCGACGATGCCGTCATAGATCTCGGGCACTTCCTGCGCGAACAGCTTGGCCATGAACTGCGGATGGGTGCGGGAGAGGAAGATCTGCGGTCCGCGGGTCTCGCGGCGGACGTCGAAAATATAGGCGCGGACGCGGTCGCCGTTGCGGAAGACCTCGCGCGGCAGCATTTCGTCGCGGCGGATAATGGCTTCGCCGCGGCCCAGATCGACAATGACGCTGCCATATTCGACGCGCTTGACGATGCCGTTGACGATATCGCCGATGCGATCCTTGAATTCCTGGTATTGCCGGTCGCGTTCGGCCTCGCGCACCTTCTGCACGATCACCTGCTTGGCGGATTGCGCGGCGATGCGGCCATATTCCAGCGGCGGCAGGGTGTCGGCGATGGTGTCGCCGACCTGGGCACCGGGATTGGCGCGCTGCGCGTCGATCAGCGAAATCTGGTTCGACGAATTCTCGACCTGCTCGACCACCAGCATGTGGCGCGACAGCCGCAGCTCGCCCTTCTTGGCGTCGATCTCGGCATGGACGTCGGTCTCGCTGCCGTAGCGGGCCCGCGCCGCCTTGGCGATGGCGTCTTCCATCGCCGCGATCACGATCGAGCGGTCGATCGATTTTTCGCGCGCCACGGCGTCCGCGATCTGCAGCAGTTCAAGTTTATTGGCGCTGACAGCTGCCATGGCTCAGTCTCCTTCAGTGGGATCGATTTCGCCTCTACGCAGCCTGTCTGCGGCGAGGCGGTGTTCCTTGGTATTTTTCGGGGCGATCTTCTTTACGGGCTTCAACTTCGCCTTCGGCGCGTTGCTCTTGGTCGGGTCGCTCTTTTTCGCGTGCGGCGGGGGCGGCGGCTTGATTCCGAGATTCTGCTTCATCTCGCGCTCAGCCAGCTTGCCGCGTCGCATCGACTCCGCGACCAGCTCGTCGGTCAGCACCAGCCGCGCGTCGGCGATGTCCTCCATGACCAGCAAGACCTCGGGATCCTCGTCGCCGCGAACGTCATCGCGACGCAAATGCACGGCATCGCCCTCGACGCCGCCGAGCGCGCCGCGAAACCGCTTGCGGCCCTGATGCGCGACGGCCATTTCGACCTTCACGAGATGGCCGGCATAGCGTTCGAAATCGGATCGGCGCACCAGTGGCCGGTCAATCCCGGGCGAGGAAATCTCCAGCCGGTAGGCCTTCTCGATCGGGTCGGCGACATCCAGCACCGGCGACAACGCCCGCGAAATCGCCTCGCAATCGTCGATCAGCATGGTTCCGTCAGGCCGTTCCGCCATGATCTGGACGGTGCAGCCGAATTCGCCTGAAATCTTGATCCGCACCAGACGGTAGCCCATGCCCTGAAGCACCGGACCGGCCACCGCCGATACCCGCGCCGCGACGCCCGGCTCGACCACGAGACGCGGCTCGGCAAGCAGATCGAAGTCCACGGAACCAGCAGTTGGGTCGGTCATGGCCAGGGTCAAATTTTGTCTAACTTGCAGTGGGTTAGCCTGGTTCAAACGCGATCCGGCAGGGCTGCCCCGAATGGAACTCGGCGCCTCACTCAGCGTCGGGCTCGTTCAGGTAATAAAAAAGAGCGGGTCCCGAGGGGCCCACTCTCAATACGCGATCGTATGAGAACCATAAGTTGCGGCTGATATAGCGGTTTTCCGCTGTGACGGCAAGGCCCGAGAGGCCGCAAAGCCATGATTTTGCGGTCTTTCCGCACGGTTTCAAACCTAACCCTTCCTTCACCTGGCCCACCTAACGTGCCTCAAAACCCGCCAATGCGGCGGATTTTGAGTGTGTATTGGATGACCGCCACCATATCGCTGATCCCCGGGCTTGATGAGATTGTCAGAAATGGCGATCCCAAGCGCCGCGCCGAGGCCACGCGGCGGATCGTCGAACTGTACCTGCAGGGTGCGGCGAATTACCGAGCCGACCATGTCGAGCTGTTCGACGGCATTCTGACCGGGCTCGTTCCGCACGCCGAACTCATGGCGCGGGCCGATCTGGCCGAGCGGCTGTCGATCCTCGCCAACGCGCCGCGCGGGCTGGTCGGGCAACTCGCGCGCGAAGACGAGATCGCGATCGCCGGCCCGCTGCTGCGCCGATCGCCCGTCATCGACGAGCAGGCACTGGTCGAAATCGCCCGCAGCAAGGGCCAGGGCCACCTGCTGGCGATGTCGGAGCGGCCGACGCTTTCTCCCGATCTCACCGACGTCATGGTCCGCCGCGGCGATCGCGAGGTGGTGCGGCGCGCCGCGGGCAATGCGGGCGCGCTGTTTTCGCACGCCGGATATTCCGGTCTGATCGAGCGCGCCGGCCAGGATGCCGTGCTGACGCTGGCGGTCGGTCAGCGCGCCGATCTCTCGGGGCCGCAGCTGAAGCAGCTGCTGGCGGGCTCGATCGACGTGGTCCGCCGCCGCCTGTTCGAAGTGGTCCGGCCCGAGCGGCAGGCCGATATCCAGGCGGCGATGGGCGAAATCGCCAGCGGGCCGGGGCAGGCCGAGGGCCGCCGCGACTTCGCGCCGGCGCAGCGCACCGTGCTGGCGCTGCATAACGCCGGCGAGCTGAACGAAGCCGCGCTGCTCGGCTTTGCCAAGGCGTTCAAATATGAGGAATCGATTGCGACGCTGTCGGCCATGGCGGCGGTGAAACTCGCAGCCCTCGACCGCCTGATTGCCGGCGACCGGCACGATCCGATCCTGATCGTCGGCAAGGTGATCGGCCTCGAATGGGCCACCGTGCGCGCGCTGATCCTGCTGCGGCTCGGCCAAAACCGGGTGCCGTCGCCGTCGGACATCGAGAGCGCCCGGGTGAATTTCGCCCGCTTGATGCCGTCCACCGCCGAGCGCGTGGTGACTTTCTGGCAGGCCCGCCAGGTGGCGTGATGCGCTCCTGTCGTTCCGGGATGGTGCTGCGCGCACCGTCCCGGAACGACGGGCGCCCTTTCCTCCTGCCAAATTCCCACGCTATCGTGCTGCTACAGGCGCGGCACAGCGCCAGCGGGAGAATCGAAAATGCTGACTGAATCCGAGGTTCGATCACACGCCGAAAAAATCCGCGACGACGGATACACCGTGATCGAGCGCGCCGCCGGCCCCGATCTGGTCGAGGCGCTGAAGCAGGCGCTGGAGCGAACCGAGCGGGAGCATCATCTCGGTCCCGCCAAAACCTCGTTCGAAGGTTTCAAGACGGTCCGCATCAACAATCTCCTGACCTATGACGAGCTGTTCTGGGAAGTGCCGCTGCATGAGAACGTGCTGCCGGTGGTCGAGCGTGTGCTCGACAAGGAATGCCTGCTGTCGTCGTTCTGTTCGCTGGTGCTCGGTCCCGGCCAGGAGGCGCAGCCGATCCATGAGGACACGCAGTTGATCCCGCTGCCGCGTCCGCATATCCCGATCACCATCAATGCAATCTGGGCGCTGTCGGATTTCCGGCAGGACAACGGCGCCACCCGGATCCTGCCCGGCAGCCACAAATACGCATCCTCGCCGGAATACGGCAAGGACTACGCCGCCGTCACCGCGACCATGCCGGCCGGCAGCGTGATGCTGTTCGACAGCGCGCTCTGGCATGGCGGCGGCGCCAACTTGAGCGACGCCAGGCGCTTCGCATTCTCCTGCGCCTATTGCTGGGGCTGGATGCGGCAGCAGGAAAACCTGCAGCTCGGCATCCCCCATGAGATCGCGCGAAAGTTTCCGCGGCGCTTGCAGGAGCTTTGCGGCTACAGCGTCTACAAGGGGCAGTTCGGGCACATCGACAATCACGACCCGATCGAGTTGCTGGGCCGCGAGCGCGGCAAGCGCATGGTGTGGGAAGCCACTGACGCGCGAAAGGCGCGCGAGGCGGTGAAGGGGTAATTTCTTTCGTCATTCCGGGATGCGCCAATTGGCGCAGGCCCGGAATCCATACTCATTATCGTGGTTATGGATTCCGGGCTCGCGCTGCGCGCGCCCCGGAATGACGGCGTTGATTTAAGCTACCTTCCGAAACCGCAGATACGCCGCCTGACGCCCCTCGCGCTCGGCCTTGCGGCCGTAACGCGTCATGGTGTAGCCGGGCCATGGCAAACGCCAATCATCGGCGCGCTCCGCCAGCCAGACAAAATCAGGCGAGCGCAGAAGATGCGCCAGCGTCCAGGCGACGTAGCCGTCGATGTCGCAGACGAAGCGGAATTCGCCGTCGGGCCCGAGCACGCGCGCCATCGCGGCGACGGTGGCATCCTGCACGAAGCGCCGCTTCCAGTGCCGCCGCTTCGGCCATGGATCGGGATGGATCAGGTCGATTCGCGCCAGCGACTGCGCCGGCGCCCACGCCACCAGCTCGGCGGCGTCGCCCGCGAACAGTCGGATGTTGCCGATGTCATGGGCCTCGATCTGCGTCAGGATTTTCGCCATGCCGTTGACATAGGGCTCGCAGCCGATGAAGCCGGTACCCGGAAAGGCGAGCGCTTCGGCGATCAGATGCTCGCCGCCGCCGAATCCGATTTCGAGCCTGACGTTATTCACCCGCGGGTCGAACAGTTCGGCGAGGCCCGGCGGGGGCGGCGCGGTAATGTCGAGCGCGAGGCGCGGCAGCAGCTGCGCGATCAGGTCGGCCTGGTGTGAGCGCAGTTTGTGACCCTTGCGCCGCCCGAAGAACGAGCCGTGCCGGTGCGCGGCCATGTCTTCGTCGGGCGATGGGTCGCGGTCGTCCGGATCAGGGGTTGCGATGCTCATCGCAACGTCTGGTACAGCCGATACAACAGCCGCGCCCTCGGCTCGATCGACGAAATGTACATCTGCTCGTAATGGGTATGCGCGCCCTTTCCATCGACGCCGAGGCCGTCGAGCGTCGCGGTATGCGGCGCGGTGAAATTGCCGTCGGAGCCGCCGCCGGTGAAGGTGTCGACCAGCTCGAAGCCGATTTCCGCGGCGAGCTCTTTGGCATGTTCGTAAAGCGCCGCGCCGGCATTGCCCTTCTCGTAAGGCGGCCGGTTCAATTCGCCTGTTACCTTGACATCAACGCCTTCGGTCCGCGACTTCAAATCGAGGATTCTGGCGACGAGATCGTCGGCATCCGCGATGGTCGGCACGCGAAGATCGACCTCGGCATAGGCTTCTTCCGCAATGACGTTCGGCCTGGTGCCGCCCCTGACGACGCCGACATTGACGCTGATGCCGCGCTTCAGGTCGTTCATGGCTTCCAGGGTCAGGATGACATTGGCGAGTTCGCGGATCGCGCTGCGGCCGTCCTCGGGCCTGGTGCCAGCATGGGCCGGGACGCCCTTGATGGCGATATCGAACCGCGCGACGCCCTTGCGTCCGGTGACGATCTTGCCGCCGTCGCGGGCAGGCTCGGTTACCAGCACATATTTGGCCTTGCGCCCCTCGGCTTCGATCAGCGCGCGCGAGGTCGGGCTGCCGATTTCCTCATCGGAAACATAGAGCTGGGTCACGCCAAGCGGCGCACGCTCGGCGCTGGCGCAAAGCTGCTTGAACGCGTGATAGGCGAGGTATGCGCCGCCCTTCATGTCGTAGATGCCGGGACCGAAGGCGACGTCGCCCTCGACCCTGAACGGCAGCCGCTCGATAAATCCGATGGGGTGGACCGTATCGAGGTGGCTCAGCACCAGGATTCCCGGCTGCTCCTGGCCCCAGGCCGAACGCACCACGAGATGATCGCCGCAGCCGGACTGTCCGGCGACCCGCTCGATCGTTACAGGCAATTCGCGATAGCCGTCCGCGACCATGGTCGCGAGCTTGTTGACCTGCTCGGGCGCTTCCGTCGGTGTCTCGATCTCGACCCAGCGGCGGATGCCGTCGAGAATGGCCTTGGAATCGAAAGGGTCGGCTGTGGTCGGCATATTGAAGCCCAATTTAGAAGGATTCCACTATCGCCATTCCGGCGTTCGCGCCAGCGCGAACCTCAGATGTGCAATTGCACATCGGGGATGCGCAGCGCGCATCGGAGAATGACGGCGGGCCTTCAGCGCTGGTCGGGCGCCTCGCGCGTCGCGATCTGCTCGACCAGTTCGACAATGCTGCGCCGAAGCTTGACATCGGCGATCCGCGTGAACGCGCGGGTCAATGCCAAACCCTCCGTGGTCGCGAGGAAATCGGAAACGTAAGCCGGCGAGGTCCCTTCGCTGAAGCCGCCCGTAGAGGCGGTGCCGCTGGGGCCCCCCTCGAACAGGAACGAGACCGGCACCTGAAGAATTTCTGAAATTTGCTGAATGCGGCTTGCCCCGACCCGGTTGGTGCCTTTTTCGTATTTCTGCACCTGCTGGAATGTGAGGCCCAATGCATCGCCGAGCTTTTCCTGGCTCATGCCAAGCATGATGCGGCGCATGCGCACTCGACTGCCGACATATCTGTCAACAGGGTTGGGCGCTTTAGTCGACATTTCCAACACTCCTTGGGATTCCGCCTGCAGGATGAGGCAGTGAAGTTAGGCCTCAGGCGCCAGTACCGTCAAATCCTGCGCGAAAGCTTCGGCGCGAATGCGGAAAATTCGAGCAATGAACTGACTGCTCTCGATGAGCGGGCGCAGAATGCGAATGGCTTGGCCGATCTGTCAACTGGTGGATTTTTGCCGGACGGCTATTCTGTCGGTAACCGAAACCAGGTATGAACGCGCAGGGGTCTATGTTCGCTTTACGACACGGCGGCGAAGCACGATGAGCAGGCCGGCGGCGACCATGATCGTGGCGGGAATATCGCCAATACGTGTGTAAATTGTCGGTGCAATAGCGGTGGGCAGGCTGGCATCCAGGACGCCTTCGACGCCGAGGCCGAGCCGCGCGATAATCCGCCCCACGGGATCAATGACGGCGGAGATTCCGGTGTTGGCTGCACGGACAATGGGCAATCCCTGCTCGATCGCGCGAACGCGCGCCTGCTGCAAGTGCTGATAAGGCCCGGTTGAATTTCCGAACCAGCCATCATTGGTCAGGTTGATGATCCAGCCCGCACGATCGTCACGCGACGCAACGTCGCCGGGAAAAATTGCTTCATAGCAAATCAGCGGTAGCATGCGCGGCGCGCCCGGCAATTCCATCGGGCGCCGCCGCGCGCCCGCAATGAATCCGCCTTGAACTCTGGTGAGCTGCACGAAGCCGAGCTTTTCCATCCAGTCCTGGAACGGCAGATATTCGCCGAACGGCACCAGATGCACCTTGTCGTAGACCGACAGCACACTGCCGTCATGGTCGATGACATAGATCGAATTATAGGCGCGGGTTATCCGGACGCCGGGCGGCAGATCGGGCGCCCGCACCGAGCCCGTAATCAGGATGGTGCCCTTGGGCAACAGATCGGCAATCTGCGCCATCGCATCGGCTTCGCGGGTCAGGAAAAACGGAAACGCCGATTCCGGCCAGATCAGGATGCTGGCGTCGCGCACGCCGGTGGATTGCGGTCCGGACGCGCGGTCGGACAGCGCCAGATATTTCTGCATCACCTCCGCCTTGGCGGCGTAGTTGAATTTGACGTCCTGCTGCAGGTTGGGCTGCATGATCCGCAGCTTGACCCTGGCGACGACAGAGGTCGGCTGCAGCGCCAGACGTACGCCGCCGAAAATTCCCATCGCGACCAGCAGCGCCAGCGCCATGACCGGCCCGATCCACGGTCTTCGCCCGCGGGTGCTGCCATCGATCAGGGTCGCGGGGCTGGCGAAGATCGCAACGCTCAGAAACGTCAGGCCCCACAGGCCGATCAGCGACGCCGTCTGCGCCAGCGCCAGCGGCTCGGTCAGCGCATAGCCGAATGCATTCCAGGGAAAGCCGGACAGCACCTGACCGCGCAGCCATTCGCTGAACGTCAGGCTGGCTGCGAGTGCGATCACCCGCGTGCCCTCCCGGGTCCAGATCAGCCGCGCCAGCGCGAAACCGAGTGCGGTGAACAGCGCGAGATAGGCCGGCAGGCCCAGTACGGCGAACGGCAACAGCCAGGCGAAGGTGGGGGCATCGACCAGGAACGCGTAGCCGACCCAGTACAGGCCCGGCACGAAATAGCCGAGCCCGAACCACCAACCCGCCATCGCCGCCGCCGGCACGCCGCGCCAGCGTCCGGCGCCGGCGCCGTCGATCAGCCAGACCATCACCGGAAAGGTCAGAAACAGCACCGGCCATGCATTGAACGGCGCCATCGCCAGCGCCGACAGCGCGCCTGCGACCAGCGCAATGGCGGCGCGCTTCCATCCCCATGCCAGGATGATCGCCAGAACAGCGCCGCGGAGTTTGTCGGTTGCGATCACTGCGACCCGGCTCCATCACCGGATCGTGGGCTCGCATTGTCGTTGGCCTGCGGCTGACCGGCCTCCGCCGCGGAGTCACGGCGGCGGCTTTCGCGCGTCGGCCGCGCCACGGCGCGCTCCTTGCGCGTGGAGATGCGCAGCCGCTTGACGCGCCGCGGATCGGCGTCGAGCACCTCGATCTCGAAATTGCCGGGGCCGGAAATGACTTCGCCGCGCACCGGCAGGCGACCGACATGGGTCACCAGATAGCCGCCGAGGGTTTCGACTTCCTCGCCGGCCTCGCCGGTGACGAACTCCTCGCCGATCATCGTGCGTACGTCGTCGAGGCTGGCGCGGGCGTCGGCGATGAAGGAATTGTCCGCCTGCCGCACGATCGCCAGCGGCTCGTCGCTGTCATGCTCGTCGTCGATCTCGCCGACGATCTGCTCGACGATGTCCTCCATCGAGACCAGCCCATCGGTCCCGCCATATTCGTCCACCACCAGCGCGAGGTGAATGCGCGAGGCCTGCATCTGCGCCAACAGGTCGATCGCCCGCATCGACGGCGGCACGAACAATAATTTGCGGATGATGTTGGCGTCGGCGAGCGGCATCGCGAGGTTGACCGTGCGCAGGTCGAGCCCGGCCGGCAACGGCTTTTTCCGCTTGGCCTTGCTGGTATCGGGGGTGCGTGCGCTGGATGTCATGAAGGCCAGCAGGTCGCGGATGTGAACGATGCCTTCGGGATCGTCGAGCGTTTCGTTGTAAACCACCAGGCGCGAATGCGCGGCACTTTCGAACAGTCTCATCAGTTCGCCGAGTCCGATGTCGCGCTTGACCGCGACGATGTCGGCGCGATGGACCATCACGTCCGCGATGCGGCGCTCGTGCAGGCCG
>JBBQUA010000206.1:0-9395 GCA_038212905.1 Hyphomicrobiales bacterium | reverse complement strand
AACCAGCGCGCCTATCTGATCCAGAGCTACGCCCGTGACATGGGCAACGGCAAGACCATCATGATGCGCGAGATCGACGTGCCGATCCGCGTCAATGGCCGCCACTGGGGCGGATTCCGCACGGCGTACAAGCTGTAGCGCCAACGCTCAGCGCAGGCTTTCCGGCAATTCAAAGCCCTTGTATTCCCGCTGCAGCATCGCTTTCAGCGCCGGCGTTTCCGGCCTGGCATCCTTTACCGGCATCGGATCGCTGTCTGATTTGATGAAGTCCGGCGGCGTGCCCGGCAGTCTGTAGAGATTGAAGCCGATCCGGCGCACCGCGAAATCGGCCTGCAGACGGCCGTCCGCCATCATCGCACCGGCAGGCGCGAGGTAGAACCCATCCTCGCGAAAGGGCCCGAGCACCGAATGAGTCAGCGATCCCTGTTGCACGCCGCTGAGCTGGCTGGAGAGCCTTGTCAGCTGGGTCTGCTTGCCATTGGAATCGACATAGACGCGGCGCAGCGGCAGCTCGGCCGCGTCCTGGGTCACCACGCTGACCAGCACCAGCACATGCTTGGCGAGTTTGCGGTATTCCTCGGCGTCGGCGGGCCAGGTGAAATCTACCGACGCCCCCCTCGCCGCGCCCTTCGGTGCGGACTTCGCGGTTCGGACAGCGGAGTTCTCCAGCCGTTCGGTCATGATGGCTGACGTCACCGGGTTCTGCGCCGCCGGCCGCTGGGCAAGCGTCTGCGCGTGAGCGACGGTGGAAAGAAAGGCCGTCAGTATCCAGATCGGAGCAAGCCGCAAGCCATCCTCCTTGAGCGCGCAATCGCGAAAGCCGGGTCTCGTGCGTTCAGGCTGCCATCCAGAACCCCGGCAGCGCCGGCTCCAGCCGGCCGCCGATCCGCACCGGCGCGACCTTGAGCGCGAGGCCGGTCGCATCGTCGGTCTCGACCGCGACGCCGCTGAGGGTGGCGACGCCAGCGGCCGGTTCAAACCGGCCCGAGGGAATGCCGGTCGTGAAACGGCGCAGCGGTTCTTCCTTCTGCATGCCGATGATCGAATCGTAATCGCCGGTCATGCCGGCATCGGTCATGTAGGCAGTGCCGCCGGCGAGGATCTGATGGTCCGATGTCGGCACATGGGTGTGGGTGCCGACCACGAGGCTGGCGCGGCCGTCGCAGAAAAATCCGATGCCCTGTTTTTCGCTCGACGCCTCGCAGTGGAAATCCACCACGATGGCATCGGCGGCCTCGCCCAGCGGACAGGCTTCGAGTTCGCGGCTGATGACGGCGAAGGGATCGTCGAACGGCGTCATGAAGACGCGGCCCAGCGCGTTGATGACCAGCGCGCGCTTGCCGTTCCTGGTGTCGATCAAGGCGCTACCGCGGCCGGGCGTGCCCTTCGGATAATTCGCCGGGCGGATCAGGCGCGGCGCGCGCTCGATGAACACCAGCGCCTCGCGCTGGTCCCAGGAATGGTTGCCGAGCGTGACCGCATCGGCGCCGGCGTCGATGAATTCCTGATAGATCGCTTCGGTGATGCCAAAACCGCCGGCGGCGTTCTCGCCATTGACCACCACGAGATCGAGCGCCCAGTCGCGGATCATGCCCGGCAGATGATCTGCGATTGCGGTGCGGCCGGACCGGCCGACCACGTCCCCGACGAAAAGAATGCGCACGCTATGAACTCCGGAAATCGAATATCCCGGTTTCCGTTAGCACATAATCCAGCGCCACGTCGTGCGACAACGCGGGTACCGCCTCGATTTCCTGCGCCGCGAAGGCGAGGCCGATGGCGGTGACGGCGTTGGTCTTGCGCAAATGCGCCAGCGTGTAGTCGTAATGTCCCGCGCCATATCCAATGCGATGCCCGAGCCGGTCGAACGCCGCCAGCGGCACCAGCATGATATCGGGAACGAGTTCGGCGGCGGCCGGCGACGGCTCGAGAATGCCGAGCGGCCCCAGCATCAGCCTGTCATCGGGCGACCAGGCGCGAAACGCCAGGGACTTGCCGCGCGCCATCACCGCCGGCAGCGCCAGCCGCGCGCCAAGGGCAGCAAGCATCCGCATCAGCGGAGCCGGATCGATCTCGCTGCGGATCGGCGAGTAACCGGAGATGATCGTGCCTGGCGTGATCTTTATCGGCAGGCCGCGTTTGGCGACAGCCTTGGCCGCGGCGGCGCGCTTCTTGTCGCTCAATGCGTCGCGCTTCGCGAGAGCGATAGTGCGCAGGTCGGCCTTCGATCGCTCGGTCGGCAAAGCGGACATCCAGCGTTGGCCATCCATTTTGCTGTCATCACCCGCGAAGGCGGGTGATCCAGTATTCCAGAGGCATCGCGACGGAACCGAGAAGCTGCGGCGTACTGGATGCCCGCCCCCGTGCGCAATTGCGCACTAGGCGGGCATGACGACTGTGCTGGATGGATCGTGGCGGTAAACGTTGGGCGACGAAACAAAGAAACAAAAGTGCGAAGCCGTAATGGCCGTTGAAGCGCTCGATCCCGGAGTTCCCTACGAAAGTAGGTGGGCACCATATGACCGGATCCACGGACCCGGCCAGGGACAGTTCCCGGAAGGATCGATAAGGCCCCGGGGATATATGGCTTCTGACGCGCGACACAGCTTCGCCTAGTCAATGTAGCTACGATGCGGCCAAACCGCCAGCGCTAACGGGGGATCTTCGGAGACCGCGTCCTTTTCTTCGCTCCCTCCAGGGGAGGGTAAGTGCCGTGGATCGCTACCCGATCAACACGCCGCCGCCGATGGTGCGGTTCAGCACGTGGGTGGTCTTCTCGATCCGGTCGGCGGCGGAGTTCAGCGCGTTGACCACCGCGATCTGCGTCGCCTTGGCGCGATCCACCGATACCACGCGGACGTCGCGCAGGGCATCGAGTTCCTCTTCGAGGTTGCGGATACGCTGGCCGGCGTCGAGCAATTCGTCGCACACCGTCAGCGCCGCCATCACGGTCAGGCGCGCGTCGCCGATCTCGCCGAACTTGCCGCGCAGGCTCTGGATCCGCGTTTCCAGGCTCTCGGCGAGCTTCAGGAGCCGCGTCTCCTGGCCTTCCTCGCAGGCCATCCGGAACTGGCGGCCGTTGATGGTGACGTTGACATGGCTCATTCGCTGTCTCCGGGATCGAGTACGGAGCGGATGGTGCCGATCGCCGCATCCAGCCTGTCGGCGATCTCGCGATTGGTGCGCTCCAGCCGGCGCGACTTGACCAGCGATCCGTCGAGTTCGTCGGCAAGCCGCGACCGGTCGGCGCCGAGCGCCTGAATCCGGGCCGCCAGTTCGTTCTCGTCGCGGTCGGCTTCGCGCCGGCGCTCCACCGCGCTTTCCAGGGAATCAAGCGCCGACATCAGCCGCCGCGTCGCGGCGTCGATATCGGCGAACACTGGCTCGGCATTGCCGGGGCCGTTGGCGGGACGATCGCTCATGAGTGACAGCGCGGACCTTCCGTGAAGCCGGCCGGAACGCAAAATCCGCGTTCCGGCAAGCGTTTAGGCGGCGAAATTTACGTGGCAAGCGAGCCCAGCGCAACGCCGCTTAGAAGCTATGCACCGCTAACCGGCTTTTCGCACCGCAAGCGGGCGCCCCTGCCTTGGACTCGGGGAAACGAGATGCTATCCAGCCCCTGACTTACCCTTCTGACTTCCCTTGCCTTCGGGCCAGTAACCGCGGCATCCGCACGCGCCGCGGATCGCCACTCAACACCTCATTTCAGGCGGATATTCATCATGACGCAGGTCGATCATTCCCGTATGGCCAATGCGATCCGTGGCCTCGCCATGGACGCCGTCGAGAAGGCCAAATCCGGCCATCCCGGCCTGCCGATGGGCGCCGCCGACGTCGCCACCGTGCTGTTCACCCAGTTCCTGAAATTCGACGCCGCCGATCCCAAATGGCCGGACCGCGACCGGTTCGTGCTGTCGGCCGGCCACGGCTCGATGCTGCTGTATGCGCTGCTGTATCTGACCGGCAACAAGGAGATGACACTCGACCAGATCAAGAACTTCCGGCAGCTCGGCTCCAGGACGCCGGGACATCCGGAAAACTTCGAGACCAGCGGCGTCGAAACCACGACCGGTCCGCTCGGCCAGGGCATCGCGACATCGGTCGGCATGGCGCTGGCCGAGAGGATGCTCGCCGCCGAGTTCGGCAAGAAGATCGTCAGCCACCACACCTATGTGCTGGCTTCCGACGGCGACCTGATGGAGGGCGTCTCGCAGGAAGCGATCGCCATGGCCGGGCACTGGAAACTCAACAAACTGATCGTGCTGTACGACGACAACGGCATTTCGATCGACGGACCGCTCTCGATCGCCGACTCGGTCGACCAGGTGAAGCGCTTCAAGTCCGCCGGCTGGGCCGCCGAACTGATCGACGGCCACGATCCCAAGGCGATTGCGGCCGCGATCGCGCGCGCCCAGAAATCCGGCAAGCCGTCGCTGATCGCCTGCAAGACCACCATCGGCTACGGCGCACCGACCCGGGCCGGCACCGCCAAGGCCCATGGCGAAGCACTCGGCGCCGAAGAGCTGAAGGGCGCCAAGCAGAAACTCGGCATCGCGCTGGAGCCGTTTTCGGTGCCGGACGACGTGCTGAAAGCCTGGCGCGAGGCCGGCAGCCGCGGCGTCGCGGCGCGCAAGGAATGGGAGACGCAGTTCGCCGGGCTCGGCAACCGCAAGCGCGCCGAATTCGAACGCCGCCTGCGGCACGAACGTCCGGCCTCGCTGGCGAAGGCGTTCAAGGCGCACAAGAAGGGGCTGCTCGAAAAGCCCGAGAATATCGCGACCCGCAAATCGTCCGAATCCGTCATCGAGGCGATCGCGGCGGCGATGCCGATGGAATTCCTGGCGGGCTCGGCCGATCTCACCGGCTCCAACAATAACAAGGCAAAATCGGCGACCGCCTTCTCGGCCAAGACGCCGAAAGGCCGCTTCATCCATTACGGCATCCGCGAACACGGCATGTGCGCGGCCATGAACGGCATCTTCCTGCATGGCGGGTTCGCCCCGAACGGCGCCACCTTCCTGGTGTTCACCGACTATGCCCGTCCGGCGATGCGGCTGGCGGCGCTGATGGGTGTCGGCGTGGTCGCTGTGAGGACGCATGATTCGAGCGGTCTCGGCGAAGACGGCCCGACGCATCAGCCGGTCGAGCACCTCGCCGCGTTGCGTGCGATTCCCAACATGCGTGTGTTCCGTCCCTGTGACGCCATGGAAGTGTCGGAATGCTGGGAACTCGCGCTGAACCGGATCGACGGCCCGACGGTATTGGCGCTGACCCGGCAGAACCTGCCTCAATTGCGTACCAACGCGCCTGCGGAGAATCCGTGCAGCCATGGTGGCTACGAACTGGTCGCGGCGCAGGGCGAGGCAAAAGTGTCGCTGTTCGCCTCCGGCTCCGAAGTCGAGATCGCGGTTGCCGCGCAGAAGCAACTGGCCGAGCGCGGCATCGCGTCGCGGGTGGTGTCGGTGCCCTCGCTCGAACTGCTGCTGGCGCAACCGGCGGATCGCCAAAAAGCCGTGATCGGCAACGCGCCGGTCAAGATCGCGATCGAGGCCGCGGTGCGATGGGGCTGGGATGCCGTGATCGGGTCGGATGGCATATTTGTGGGCATGCACGGATTCGGCGCCAGCGCGCCCGCCAAGGAGCTCTACAAGCATTTTGGAATTACCGCCGAGGCTGCGGTTAACGCGGCCCTGAAGCGCCTGGGCTGACGGTTGAGATTGACCCAAAAAGGGTCTACCTAACGGTCATCTAATCCGCTCCCGCCCGGCCGAACCGGGCGTCCGCCGTAAAACCCTCGTGGATGGCTCAATGCCCTCCGCGGGGCTGACAGAGGTCATTGAAGGAGAGACAGCAAATGGCAATCCGGGTCGCGATCAACGGGTTTGGCCGCATCGGCCGCAACGTCCTGCGCGCCATCGCCGAGTCCGGCCGCAAGGATATCGAGGTGGTCGGCATCAACGATCTCGGCCCGGTCGAGACCAACGCCCATTTGCTGCGCTTCGATTCGGTCCATGGCCGCTTCCCCGGCACCGTCACGGTCGATGGCGACACCATCAGCGTCGGCAACGGCAAGATCAGGGTTTCCGCCGAGCGCGACCCGTCAAAGCTTCCCTGGAAGGAACTCGGCATCGACATCGCGCTGGAATGCACCGGCATCTTCAGCGCCAAGGCCAAGGCCTCGGCGCATCTCACCGCGGGCGCCAAGCGCGTGCTGGTCTCGGCGCCGTCGGACGGCGCCGACGCCACCATCGTGTTCGGTGTCAACCACGACAAGCTGACCAAGGATCATTTGGTGGTCTCCAACGGCTCCTGCACCACCAACTGCCTCGCGCCGGTCGCAAAGGTGCTGAACGACACCGTCGGCATCGAAACCGGCTTCATGACCACGATCCACGCCTATACCGGCGACCAGCCGACGCTCGACACCATGCACAGCGACCTCTATCGCGGCCGCGCCGCGGCGATGTCGATGATCCCGACCTCCACCGGTGCGGCAAAAGCCATCGGTCTGGTGATGCCCGAGCTTGCCGGCAAGCTTGACGGTGTTTCGATCCGCGTCCCGACCCCGAACGTCTCGGTGATCGATCTCAAGATCATTGCGCAGCGCAAGACCGATCCAAAGGAAATCAACGAGGCGATGAAGCGCGCCAGCGAGCAGCAGCTCAAGGGCATTCTCGGCTACACCACGGCGCCCAACGTCTCGATCGACTTCAACCACGATCCGCATTCGGCCACGTTCCACATGGACCAGACCAAGGTGCAGAACGGCACGCTGGTGCGGGTGCTGGCGTGGTACGACAACGAATGGGGTTTTTCGAACCGCATGTCGGACACCGCCGTGGCGATGGGGAAGCTGCTCTAAATAGCTCGCCGTCATCCTGAGGTGCGCGCCGCTTGGCGCGCCTCGAAAGATGGGGCCACGACCACCCTTCGAGGCGCGCGGCCAATGCCGCGCGCACCTCAGGGTGACGACCGGAGTAACGCATGCCGAGTTTCCGCACCCTCGATGACGTCGACGTGAAGGGCAAGCGCGTGCTGCTGCGCGTCGATCTCAACGTTCCCATGGAAAATGGCCGCGTCTCCGACGCCACCCGGCTGGAGCGGATCGCGCCCACCATCAGCGAGATCTCCGGCAAGGGCGGCAAGGTCATCCTGCTGGCGCATTTCGGCCGGCCCAAGGGGCGTGATCCCAAGGAATCGCTGAAGCCAGTCGCAGCGGCGCTGGCGCTGGTGATCAAGAAGCCGGTCGCCTTCGCCGAGGATTGCATCGGTGAGCCCGCGGCGAAAGCGATCGCTGCGATGAAGGATGGCGACATCCTGTGCCTGGAAAACACCCGCTTCCACAAAGAGGAAGAGAAGAACGATCCGGCCTTCGTCGCGGAATTGGCAAAACTCGGCGACATCTGGGTCAACGACGCCTTCTCGGCCGCGCATCGCGCCCATGCCTCGACCGAGGGCCTCGGCCACCAGCTGCCGGCCTATGCCGGGCGCACCATGCAGGCCGAACTCGACGCGCTGGGCAAGGCGCTGGATGCGCCGACCCATCCGGTCATTGCGATCGTCGGGGGCGCCAAGGTTTCATCGAAGATCGACCTCTTGGAAAACCTGGTGACAAAAGTCGATGCGCTGGTGATCGGCGGCGGCATGGCCAATACGTTCCTGCATGCGCAGGGCGTCGGCGTCGGCAAATCGCTGGCTGAAAAAGACCTCGCCGCGACCGCGCTGCGGATCATCGCCAAGGCGGAAGCCGCCAATTGCGCCATCATCCTGCCGGTCGACGCCGTCGTCGCCACTCACTTCGCCGCCAATGCACCGTCCCATGCCTACGGCCTCGATGCCATTCCCGCCGATGGGATGATCCTCGACGTCGGCCCGCAATCGATCGCGCGGATTCATGCCGCGATCGACGACGCCGCGACACTGGTCTGGAATGGCCCGCTCGGCGCCTTCGAGATGACGCCGTTCGACCGCGGTACCATGGTGGCGGCCAAGCACGCGGCCGAGCGGACCCGGGCCAAAAAGCTGGTCTCGGTGGCCGGCGGCGGCGACACCGTGGCGGCGCTGAACCAGGCCGGGGTATCCGGCGATTTCACCTATGTTTCGACCGCGGGCGGCGCGTTTCTTGAATGGATGGAAGGCAAGCCATTGCCCGGCGTCGAGGTTCTCAAGGTAAAATAGCGCCATCGGGAGCGCGTGTCCCAATTTATGTTCCATAATCTTCTGGGGGCACGCCGTGACCGGCAGTAGCACCAAGCGGGTTCGAAAATACCGGGACAAGATGAAGGCCGCCGGACTCAAGCGGGCAACGATTTGGGTTCCGGATGTGAACGCGCCGGGATATGCGGAGAAAGTCGCCGAAGCCATCGCGATCGTTAACGCGAGCGCGGACGAAAAGGTGATCCTCCAAGAACTTTCAAATACCAAGACCGAAGATTGGAAATGAACTCGGAACGTCTCGTTCCTGTCACCTACCCATTCTTGGGTTTCGCCTGAGAACCGGCTACTTTAGTTTTGAAACCGTGACAGGTCGCTGTCACCACAGGAGAACGGAACACATGGCACGCATCACGTTGCGTCAACTGCTCGACCACGCGGCGGAACACGATTACGGCGTGCCGGCGTTCAACATCAACAATATGGAGCAGGCGCTGGCAATCATGGAGGCCGCTTCCAGCCTCGATGCGCCCGTCATCATCCAGGCCTCGCGCGGCGCGCGATCCTACGCCAACGACATCATGCTCAAGCACATGATGGATGCGGTGACCGAAATCTATCCGCAGATCCCGGTCTGCGTGCATCTCGACCACGGCAACGGGCCCGACACCTGCATGACCGCGATCCAGGCCGGCTTCACTTCGGTGATGATGGACGGTTCACTGAAGGCCGACGGCAAGACGCCCGCCGACTGGGACTACAATGTCGGCGTCACCAAAACCGTCACCGACATGGCGCATCTCGGCGGCATTTCGGTGGAAGGCGAACTCGGCGTGCTCGGCTCGCTCGAGACCGGCATGGGCGACAAGGAGGACGGCCACGGCGCCGAGGGCAAGCTCTCCCACGACCAGTTGCTGACCAATCCCGACGAGGCCGTCAAGTTCGTGCAGGAGACCAAGGTCGATGCGCTGGCGATCGCGATGGGCACCTCGCACGGCGCCTACAAATTCACCCGCAAGCCGGACGGCGACATCCTCGCCATGAAGGTGATCGAGGAGATCCACCGCAAGCTGCCCAACATGCACCTGGTGATGCACGGTTCGTCCTCGGTGCCGCAGGACCTGCAGGACATCATCAACGCCAATGGCGGCAAGATGAAGCCGACCTGGGGCGTGCCGGTCGCCGAGATCCAGCGCGGCATCAAGAACGGCGTCCGCAAGATCAACATCGACACCGACAAC
>JBBQUA010000205.1:0-9459 GCA_038212905.1 Hyphomicrobiales bacterium | reverse complement strand
GATCTCCGAAAGCCCGCAGGTCAGCCAGCCCAACCCGCTGGCGCGCGGGCGAACCGTGGTGACGCCGAACTCCAGCGTCAAAGTCACCGAGGACGGCAAGAAATTCGCGCTGGTCAAGGACGGCGTGTCGCTGCAGCAGCTGGTCGACGGCCTCAACGGCCTCGGCATCGGCCCGCGCGACCTGATCAGCATCCTGCAGGCGATCAAGGCCGCCGGCGCGATCCAGGCCGACATCGAGGTGATGTGATGGCAGCCAGCGCGATCAATTCGACCATCGGCAGCACGGCCGCCAACCATGCGCCGCCGATGCGCCACGGCCGCCCCGACTTCCAGCTCGGCGAGGCCCTGACCAGGGTCTCGCCGCAGGCGCAAGCCAAGGCCCGGGCCTCGTCGGAGGATTTCGAGGCGATGTTCCTGAATTCGATGTTCTCGCAGATGACCAGCGGCCTCAAGGGCGAAGGTCCGTTCGGCGACACCCAGAGCACCGGGGTGTGGCGCTCGATGCTGACGGACCAGTATTCGAAGAACTTCGCCAAGGCCGGCGGCGTCGGCATTTCCACCGAGGTCTATCGCACGCTGATTCTGCAGCAAGCCAATCGCGCCGGCTAATCAGGGGATCCGACATGAACCAGCAACCTCAGCCGCAAGCGCCCGCCCCGATTCAGGCAGCCGCGACGCCCCTCGAGGCGCGCAAGCTCGCCGAGTACCTGATGGAAGCGATGAACACGCTGCTTGGCGTCATCGAGCGTGAAACCGAACTGGTGCGCGCCGGCAAGGTGCGCGAGGCGATGATGCTGGAGACGCACAAGTCGGAGCTGTCGCGCCGCTACGTCGGCGCGGTGGCGCATCTGAAAGCCAGCCAGAAATATCTGACGCAGAATGCGCCCGAACTCCTGACCTCGCTGCATCGCCATCACGACACCTTTCGCGCCATGCTGCAGGTCAACCTCACGGTGCTGGCTACCGCGCACGCGGTGTCGGAAGGCATCGTGCGCGGCGTCAACACCGAGATCCAGCGCCGCAATATTCCCAACACCTACACCGCGGCCGGACAGCGCGCGCAGCCGGGGCGGGCCAACATCACCCCGCTGGCGGTCAGCCGCTCGCTCTGAGCGAGCCGAACTGCAGACAATTTTCATCAAACTGCCGGGCTGATTTCAGCGCGGCATTCATCGCGTTCTCTAACTCAATGTTGAGAGGTGTCCGGCATAGTTGCGTCTGACGAGGGGTTGGGATTTGACTCGAAGCACGCCAGGAGGCTGCCATGAGTATGGATTTCAACATCAAACCGGTGGGGGCACCGGTTGCCACACCGGTCGCTCCGCCCGTGAGCGAAGCGGCCCATCATGCGGTTGCGACCGAACTGCCGTCGCCGCAAAGCGTCACGGTCGTGGACGCCAGCGTACGCGCGCGCGTCGATTCCGGCTTCGTGACCCCCTCGCTGTCGCATCAGGTGGTGATCGACCAAGCCGCGGCGTCGATCGTCTATCAGGTGGTCGACGACAAGACGAGCCAGGTGATAAAGCAATTTCCCGAAGAGGCAATCCTGCGCCGCCGCGCCTATTTCCACAGCCTGGACCAGAGCAAGGGCGTGCCGACCCGGATGCTCGCCACCGACCGCAAGATTTGAGCCGAAGGGGCCTGAGAAGGACCCATGCGAAATCGGCCCGCTTTAGCGGGTCGTCGACTGTTTGGCGTAGGCGGTATCGAGCAGCGTTGCGCCGGTCGAGGGATCGGTGATGACGTTCTTGATTTGCGCCGTGCCGACCTTGGTCAGCTTGAATTTCGTATCGCCGATCCGGAACGCATCATCCTTGATCAGAACGTCGGCATATTTGTTGGTGCCGGCGCTCTGATACTGCACCTTGGCGCGAAAGCCGGTGACATTTGAGACCGAGATCTTGAACGCCTTGTTGTCGGCGTATTTCCCGGTCCAATCACCCTGGTAGAGCTTGGGATCCACCGCGACGTATGGCGTCTTCGACGGAACGGTCGCTCCCACGGTCTTGTAGTTGGCCGACAGGATGGCGAAAACGTCAGCCATTTACCGCTCCGTTCCCATCAGCCGCGGCCTGACAGGCCTGCCGCGAGATTGCAGTTGATGTCGATCAGCGACTTCAGCTTGGCCGGATCCGGGTTGAGCTGCATTTCCACGGTCTGGTTCATCACGAACACGCCGATATTGGCGATTTTCTGCCGAACATCCGCGGGTTGCGGATTCTCCTGGTTCGTCACCGAACTCATGAAAATCGACCACAGCCGTCGATTGAACAACAGCGCTTCATGCAGGCTTTTGTCGGGACCGGTCCAGTTGTCCTGAACGTCACGAAGTTGCCGTGCGGCCTTCAGCAGCGCTTGCGCCTCGATTTCGCGGGGAGATGACGTGGTCTGGGAGGTACGCGCATACGCCTGGGCTGCATTGGACATTCAGGACCTCGAAGGAAGCGGTTCGCAGAACCGCGGGGGGCTTTGTGACTGCCTAACTTTCATACCGACCGCGCCTTTAAATATGGTTATCGAAGGTTACCAAATGCGTCGGGAACCCGACAAAAGATGCGCCGGCATTCGGCCAACGAAAAAGCGGCGGGGTTGCCCCCGCCGCCTTGATTTTTCAGCTCGGCGCCGGACTTAGCGCAGCAGCTGGAGCACGCTCTGCTGCGACTGGTTGGCCAGCGCCAGCGCGGACACCGCGATCGACTGGCGGGTCGACAGCGCCTGGCTGTTGGCCGCTTCCTCGTTGGTGTCGGCCAGCGTCAGGTTGGACGAACCGGTCTGCAGCACGTTGATCAGGTTCTTCGAGAAGTCCTGACGGATCTGCACGATCGACAGGTTCGAACCGAGCGTCGAGGCTTGCGACCGCAACGCGTTCGACGCGCTGGTTATCTTGGCGATCGTCGCGTTCGCCGAACCGCTGTCCAGGAAGTCTGTGCCGGCCGCCAACGTAGCAAGGCCGAGACCCGCTGCGTTGTAGCTGACGCCGGCGATGTTGAGGGTGGACTTTCCGGTCTCATTGAAGGTCAGCTTGAGATTGTCGCCGTTCAGCAGATTGATGCCGTTGAAGGAAGCATCCTGCGCCGTGGTCGTGATCTGCGCTATTATATTGTTATACTGCGCCACCAAACCTGCACGCGTCGTCTGAGAGATGGCGTCCACGACCTTGGCAACCGTTGTCACCGAGGCAGGCAGGAACGCTTTGCCCGCGCCAGTCGCGGTACCGGCGAGCGCCCCGACGTCGGCCGACGCCGCGTCGTTCGTCGTGGCGATCGTGATCGCCCCGGTAGTGTCGTTGACCGAAGCCTGCAGGTTGTTGGCGGCCAGAGCTGCGTTGAGCTCGGTCAGAGTGTTAACTTCGGCAGCGCCCGTACCGAATGTGATGCTGGATGCCGTGCCGCCGCCGGTTGCGGCGATCGTCAGGACGTCGCCCTGCGCAAGCGTGGCGCCGAGCAGATTGGCTGCCGTTCCGCCGGCGTTCGCGCCGCTGGTGACGCTGGATTTGGGGGAGTAACCGACGGGGGCCTGGAGCACCTGCTGCGCAATCGACTTCGCGGTATCTACCAGTTTCTGCAGCGAGGTGATGCCGGTATTGGCAGCCTGCAGCACCTGCACCCCGTTGCCTATACCATCGAGCAGATTGTTGAGATCGTTGGCGCGGTTGTCGAGCGCCGCGGCAGTGAAGAAGTTGGTCGGGTTGTCGAGCGCCGTGTTGACCTTCTTCCCGGTGGCGAGACGGTTCTGGGTAGTCGAAAGCAGATCGGCGGTGGACTGGAGGGAGAGCAGGTTCTGGCGAACCGAGGCAGACAGAACTATATCGGACATGGATCAAACCTTCCTGGTTTATGTCCGTAGTTCTACTGAGTTTCCTTTAAATTAAGGTAAATGCCGGCTTAAGCGATTTGATTAAGGCTTTTTTACCAAAGTGTAGCCGCATCGCTTCGGGAAACGCTCGCATTCCAGGCCTCCCTAAACGAAAAAAAAAACGGCGGGGTTTCCCCGCCGCCTTGATCGTTGGTTTCGTAGCTGAATTCAGCGTAGCAGCTGCAGCACGCTCTGCTGCGACTGGTTGGCCAGCGCTAGCGCGGACACCGCGATCGACTGGCGGGTCGACAGCGCCTGGCTGTTGGCCGCTTCCTCGTTGGTATCGGCCAGCGTCAGGTTTGACGAGCCGGTCTGCAGCACGTTGATCAGGTTCTTAGAAAAATCCTGCCGAATCTGCACGATCGACAGGTTCGAACCCAACGAAGATGCCTGGGAACGCAACGAATTGCTGGCGGAACCCAGCGAGGAAATGACCTTGTTGGCCGAACCGCTGTCCAGGAAGTCCGTACCGCCAACCAGCGAAGCAAGGCCGAGCCCCGTTGCGTTGTAGGTGACACCCGAGATGTTGAGCGTGGACTTGCCATTCTCATTGAAGGTCAGCTTGAGATTGTCGCCGTTCAGCAGATTGATACCGTTGAAGGATGCGTCCTGCGCGGTGGTGGTGATCTGCGCGATGATGTTGTTGTACTGCGCTACCAAAGTTGAACGAGTCACCTGAGAGGTGGCGTCCGCAACCTTGGCGACTGTGGTGAGCGTGGAGAACGCTTTGACGCCGGCGGTCGCGGTACCACCGAAGGCGCCGATGTCGGCCGAAGCCGCATCGTTGGTCGTGATGATCGTGATCGCACCGGTGGTGTCGTTGACCGAAGCCTGCAGGTTGTTGGCCGCCAGAGCCGCGTTGAGCTCGGCCAGCGTGTCAACTTCGGCGGCGCCCGTACCGAACGTGATGCTTGTTGCCGTGCCGCCGCCGGTCGCGGCGATCGTCAGGACGTCGGCCTGCGCGAGCGCACCGCCGAGCAGGTTGGCCGCCGTTCCGCCGGCGTTCGCGAGGCTGGTCTGGCTGGCCTTGGTGGAGTAGCCAACCGGCGCCTGCAGAACCTGCTGAGCAATCGACTTCGCGGTATCGACCAGCTTCTGCAGCGAGGTGATGCCGGTGTTGGCAGCCTGCAAGACCTGAACGCCGTTGCCGATGCCATCGAGCAGATTGTTGATGTCGCTGGCGCGATTTTCGAGGGACGCCGCCGTGAAGAAGTTGGTCGGGTTGTCGAGGGCCGAATTGACCTTCTTGCCGGTGGCAAGGCGATTTTGCGTGGTGGCGAGCAAATCAGCGGTCGACTGCAGCGAGAGCAGGTTCTGGCGAACCGAGGACGAGAGAACGATGCCGGACATGTTCATACCTTTCTGGTGTGAAACTGGAGTGCGAGCGTGCCCAATCTTTTTTGATCGGGCGACGGCTCACCTTGGAACCAACTTTCTAAGAAAAAATGAATCGTCAGCGGCAAAAATAACGACAAAGGCAGCACAAAACGGCTGAGTTTCCGGCGCCTTACTCCGCAATAGTACTGACACGACGGCACATCCTGCATGCCGGCCAAAAACCGTGAAAATTTCCGTTTACCAATGGTTAACCGTAATCGGAAAGGATTGCGGCTTGAGCGGCCAAAATACTACCGACGCGCCTCTGGCGCTCATCAAGGCCGACACGCATTTAAATTCGCGGTAACGAAAGCCTGCGCGAGAGGCGGCAACGGAGAACGTGAATGGCTTTAAAAGTTGAGCTCAAGCCGAACGAACGGATCATCATCGGCGCCTGCGTGGTCACCAATACCGACCAGCGCGCCCGGCTGTTGATCGACGGCGACAGGATTCCAATTCTGCGCGAGAAGGACATCCTGACGCCCGACACGGCGGACACGCCGGCCAAGCTGGTCTATCTCGCCGTGCAGCTGATGTATCTGTCGCCGGATCCGATGGCGCATCATCCGACCTATTTCAGCCTGGTGCGCGACATTCTGAGCGCCATGCCGAGCGCCTGGCCCTTCATCGAAGGGATTAACAACCACATCCTGAACGGCGACCTGTATCACGCGCTGAAGGAATCGAAAAAGCTGATTGGCCATGAAGAAAGGCTGATTCAGAATGCGCGGGACCTCCAGGCCTCCGATACCGCGGCCGCGGCCGAGGCCGAGCGCAAATCGGCGTAACGCAGCCAGGTGCCGGCACGCAACACAAAGTAAAAAGGCCTCCGATCCGGAGGCCTTTCGCGTTTCGGAACAAATGAACGCCGATCAGAGATATTTCAGCAGGCTGGTCTGGTAGAGCGTCGCGGTGGTTTGATACGACGCCTGCAACGAGGTCTGCAGCGCCAGAATCTTGGTGGCCACCTCCTCGGTCGATATACCCTCGATCGAGTCGAGCATGGACTGCGCCATCCCCTTCAGCTGGGTCTGCCGGTCGGTCGTCGACTTCACCGCATGCTGCGCGCCGGCGAATTCGGCCTGGATATCCTGAAGCGACTGGTAGCCGGTCTGCGGCGCGAGATTGGATCCGATGCGCTGACTGAGCGCGGTGCTCTGACCGCTGGCGTTCGGATTGGCCGCATCGGTCGTGACCGCCGCATAGGCCGCGACGTTCTTCAGCAAATGCCGGAACGCCTGCTCGTCGGCGCGCGCGCCATAGGAAACGGTAATCGACTGGTCGACGCGCGCAACCGCGGTGCCTCGCGGAGAATCGGAACCGGCTTCGCCGGTGTACCAGATCACGGTGTTGGCGGCCGTTCCGGCCACCAGGGTGGTCGCCGTATTGTATGGCGGGCCGCCGACCCGCAGCGGTGCCGGACTCGCGGTCGCCGTGGCGCCGAAGCCGAGCGCCGCGAACGCAGCGGTGTTCGAGCTCGTGACCGTCAGATCGCTGGCGTTGCCGCCATGCAGCGTGATCACTCCGCCATTGATTGTCGAAGCAGCGGTGGTGCCCGTGATCGAATCGATCTTCTGCATCAACGTCTGCACGCTGTCGGTGACGTTGAGCTGGTTTCGGGTGGCGCCGGAGGCAACGAAGGTGATCGGTGTGCCGTTGACGGTGATGGTGTCGCCCGCGGCGAAGTCGGTACCCAGCGAATCCGTTGCCGCGGCGCCGGAGAGCAGCGTTGCACCGGTGATCGGCGCCGGGACCGTATCCTTGTTGTTGACCGCGCCGCCTGAGATCGTGGCCGACGCATTGAAGAAATTATCGGACGCCTGGATCGCGGATGCCGCGACCAGCGAAGTGTCGGCGAGCTTCTGTATCGACGCTGTCAGAGCGGCCTGAAGATTCACCGTGGTGGCGGCGGTATCGACGCCAATCTGGAAGGTGCCCGCCGCGGGCGGCGTGGTAGTCGTCGTTAGCGCCGTCAGTTCGATCGACTCCGTAGTGCCGTCGGGAAGCTTGAAATTGAACTTCACCTTCTCGCCGTTGTTCGGATTGACGGCGCCGAGATCGACCGTCGTCGCCGGCGGCGCGCCGCCCGGTTGCGCGATGGTCGCGCCGGTTAGCGTCGAACTCACCGACGCCAGCTTGAGGCCGAACGCCGAACCGTCTTCGGCGACACTGGTGACGGTTGTCGTCAGCGGCGGCGCCGTGACGGCGAGACGCCCCATTGGAGCGGGGCCAGGTCCCTGATCGGCCTGCCTGCGTTCGTCGATCATCTGCGTCAGACCGGCCTGGGTCCCGATGCCGTAGAGCATATCGTTGGCAGGCGCCGTCGCGGGTCTGTCCGTAGCACGTCCCGAAAACAAATAGCGGTCGCCGGACTGGGTATTGAGCATCGAAATGGCATTGGCGAATGCGGCCTGCGCGGTAATCTGGCCGGAAGTCTGACCGTTGTTATTGAGCACGATGGTCGAGGAAGTCGACGCGCTTTTGACCGAGCTGCCGACGTTTGCCAACCCTTCCAGCGAGAGGTTCGCGACATTGATGCGCGTCTGGACGTTGGTCGCGCTGTTGGCATAGGCGTTGATGTTGGCGATCTGCGCACGCAGGCCGAGCGCAAACGCCCGGTCGGGGCCCTGGCCGGCATAGGTCGTGGAAACCTTGCCGGTGGAGAGCTGGGTCTGCAGATCGTCAAGCTGACCTCTGAGATTGAGGATCTGCGCGCCGATATAGGATGTCTTGCCGCTTACGCCGACGATCGACATGAATACCTCACATTGCCTGTATCAGGACGTCGTACATCTGTTTGACCGTCGACATCACGCGTGCGTTAGCCGAATAAGCATTCTGCAGCGCCAGCAGATGCGCCATCTCGTCGTCGATGTTGACGCCCGAGGTTGCATTCATCTTGTTCTGCAGGGTGTTGAGAACGACTTCCTGGCCGTCGGACAGCAGCGCCGCGGAGCTCGCAGCTTCGCCCTGCATGCTGATCACCTGTCTGGCGAAATTCAGCAGTGTGCCGGTGAACGGCGTCCCGGTGGTGCCAATACCGCTCGCCGGCGAATACCGGTAGGTGCCGGTCATCAGCTGGCCGAGAATGAAATCGGAGCGCATGGTATCGCCCGCGGCGGTGAGCGGGCTGGTTGAATAGACGATGGTGCGGGAGGGATCCCCGATCAGTGCGCCGTTGACACTGATGCGGCCTGCGAGGCCGGTCTGCTGCGCGCCGGTGGCGCTCAGTGCGCCGGTATAAGCCACACCGCCATCGGTAAACAACGGAAGCTGGGCACTGCCGCTGGTGAGCGACGTCACCGTCTTGGTGACCGAGGCTGCGGTGACATTCGACCGGTTCGTCGCGCCATCATCCAGCACGCGCAGCGTCGATCCGGACGGATTCGAGAATTGGAGGCTGGCGCTGGCGCCGAGCGCCGCGTTGAGTTGGGTGACGACGGAGGCCATGCCACCGGAGAAATCGATGCCGAGCACTTCGTCATTCGGGTCGAGCGTCACGTTATTGCTCAATGGCAATATGCTGGGGTCGTCGACCCGCAGAATCGAAAGGTTGTGCGTGAGGCCGGTGATGTTGTCCTTGTAGGTGATATGCGCGACGTTGCCGGCCTGCAATCCCGCCAGATCGAGATCGAATCCGGCCTGCGGCAATGCGCTGGCAGGAGCCGCGACGCCCGCCGTGGTCTTGTCCGACAGCGCGCTCGACATCGACGCCGCGAACTGATCGATCTGCGCCTGCGCCCTCACCAGCGTGGTATCGCGCAACTCGAGATAGGCAGCGAGCTTGCCCGACCGGATCGCCGCGGTAGCGACCATATCGTAGCTGCCGCCATGCGGAAAATCGATGGTGATGGTGCCGAGATTGCCCTTCGTGGGATTCGGATCGTACAGCGTGTTCGGCGTCACCGTGCCCTGGGGATTAAAGGACAGCAACGCCGGCTCGGTTCCCACCAGTTGCACGCCGGAATTGGTGAACAGCGTTACCTGATTCATGCTGTTGGTGACGACGCGAATGTCCATCAGCTGCGACATCTGATCGATATACACGTCGCGCTGATCGAGCAGCGACGCCGTCGCCGCATCGGTGCGCCCGTTGTTCTGCAACTGGTTGTTGATGAGCGCGATCTGCGACAGCGCATTGTTCGCCACGTTGATGGAATCGTTGATTCCGGTTTCGGCATTGGCGCGCAGATTCTGGATGCCCTGCGTCGTGACGTTGAGTTGCTG
>JBBQUA010000204.1:0-9488 GCA_038212905.1 Hyphomicrobiales bacterium | reverse complement strand
CAAGCTGATCCTCGCGACCGACCCTGATCGCGAGGGCGAAGCGATTTCCTGGCACGTGCTGGAAGTGCTGAAGGAAAAGCGCGCGCTCAAGGACCACAAGATCGAACGCGTGGTGTTCAACGCCATTACCAAGCAGGCGGTCACCGAGGCGATGAAGAACCCGCGCCAGATCGATGGCGCGCTGGTCGATGCCTATATGGCGCGCCGCGCCCTGGACTATCTGGTCGGCTTTACGCTGTCGCCGGTGCTGTGGCGCAAACTGCCGGGCGCGCGCTCGGCGGGCCGCGTGCAGTCGGTGGCGCTACGGCTGGTCTGCGACCGCGAACTCGAAATCGAAAAATTCATTCCCAGAGAATACTGGTCGCTGGTCGCGACCCTGACGACGCCAAGCGGCGATGCGTTCGAGGCGCGGTTGATCGGCGCCGACGGCAAGAAGATTCAGCGGCTCGACATCGGCACCGGCGCGGAAGCCGAAGACCTCAAAAAGGCGATCGAGGCCGCCGCTTTCTCGGTTTCCACGGTGGAAGCAAAACCGGCGCGGCGCAATCCGCAGGCGCCCTTCACCACCTCGACGCTGCAGCAGGAAGCCAGCCGCAAGATGGGCTTTGCGCCCGCCCATACCATGCGGATCGCGCAGCGGCTTTATGAGGGCATCGACATCGGCGGCGAGACCACCGGCCTCATTACCTATATGCGTACCGACGGCGTGCAGATCGACGGTTCGGCGATCACCCAGGCGCGCACCGTGATCGGCGAGGATTACGGCAAGGCCTATGTGCCGGACGCGCCGCGCGTGTACCAGACCAAGGCCAAGAACGCCCAGGAAGCGCACGAAGCCATCCGCCCCACCGATCTGTCGCGACGGCCTGCCGAGATGCGCCGCCGCCTCGATACCGACCAGGCAAGGCTCTATGAGCTGATCTGGACCCGCACCATCGCCAGCCAGATGGAATCGGCGGAAATGGAGCGCACCACCGTCGATATCGCCGCCAAGGCGGGTTCGCGCGTGCTCGAACTGCGCGCCACCGGCCAGGTGATCAAGTTCGACGGTTTCCTCGCGCTCTACCAGGAAGGCAAGGACGACGACGGCGATGACGAGGATTCGCGCCGCCTGCCCGCCATGAGCCAAGGCGATGCGCTGAAGCGGCAGGATCTCGCCGTCACCCAGCACTTTACGGAGCCGCCGCCGCGTTTTTCGGAAGCGTCACTTGTAAAACGCATGGAAGAGCTCGGTATCGGCCGTCCCTCGACCTATGCCTCGATCCTGCAGGTCTTGAGGGACCGCGGCTACGTCAAGCTCGAGAAGAAGCGCCTGCATGGCGAGGACAAGGGCCGCGTCGTGGTCGCGTTCCTGGAAAACTTCTTTGCCAAATATGTCGAGTATGACTTCACCGCCGCACTTGAAGAGCAGCTCGACCGCGTCTCGAACAATGAAATTTCGTGGCAGCAGGTGCTGCAGGATTTCTGGACCGGCTTCATCGGCGCCGTCAACGAGATCAAGGATCTCCGGGTGACGCAGGTGCTGGATACGCTCGACGACATGCTGGGACCGCACATTTATCCGGCGCGCGCCGATGGCGGCGATGTCCGGCAATGCCCGACCTGCGGCACCGGCAAGCTCAACCTCAAGGCCGGAAAGTTCGGCGCCTTCGTCGGCTGCACCAATTATCCGGAATGCCGCTACACCCGTCCGCTCGCCGCCGACTCCGAGGCCAGCGCCGACCGCCTGCTTGGCAAGGATCCCGAGACCGACCGCGACGTGGTGGTGAAGGCCGGCCGGTTCGGCCCCTACATCCAGCTCGGCGAGCCGAAGGATTATGCTGAAGGCGAGAAGCCGAAGCGCGCCGGCATCCCGAAGAACACCTCTCCCAGCGATGTCGAACTGGATCTGGCGCTCAAACTGTTGTCGCTGCCGCGCGAGATCGGCAAGCATCCGGAGAGCGGCGAGCCGATCACCGCGGGGCTTGGCCGTTTCGGCCCGTTCGTCCGCCACGAGAAGACCTATGCCAGCCTCGAGGCCGGCGACGAGGTTTTTGATATCGGGCTCAACCGCGCGGTGACACTGATCGCGGAAAAGATCCTGAAGGGTCCGAGCGGCCGGCGTTTCGGCGCCGATCCCGGCAAACCGCTGGGTGATCACCCCACCCTTGGCGGCGTCGCGGTCAAGAGCGGCCGCTACGGCGCCTATGTCACATCGGGCGGCGTCAACGCCACGATCCCGAGCGACAAGACCCAGGAAACCATCACGCTGGAAGAAGCCATCGCGCTGATCGACGAGCGCGTCGCCAAGGGCGGCGGCAAACCGAAGCGTGGCGCCAAGAAGAAGGCGCCGGCGAAGAAGGCCGCAACCAAGGCGGAAGCCGATCCGAAGGCGCCGAAACCGGCCAAGAAGGCGGTTGCGAAGAAAGCCGCGGCCAAGCCGAAGACCGATTCCGTCAGCAAGGCCCGCGCGCCGGTGACCCCGGCCGCCAAGACATCCGCCGCCAAGCCGGCACCGAAAACGTCGGCGAAGAAAAGCGCCGGCAAGGCCCGCGGGTA
Source organism: Hyphomicrobiales bacterium (assembly GCA_038212905.1). Taxonomy (GTDB): domain Bacteria; phylum Pseudomonadota; class Alphaproteobacteria; order Rhizobiales; family Xanthobacteraceae; genus Bradyrhizobium. Next base: position 6,950 of record JBBQUA010000204.1, on the reverse strand, counting down.
AGTGGCGAAGCAACGCGACAGCGGCTTTCCGGCACGGGACGCCATCGTCGCCTTCATCCGCGCGTCCACGGGTAAAATAGGCACCCGGGAGATCGCGCGGGAATTCGGCCTGAAAAACGCCGATCGCATCGCGCTGAAGCGGATCCTGCGCGAACTGGCCGACGAAGGCTTGATTGCCAAACAGGGCAAGGCGCTGCACGAGCCGGCAACGCTGCCGCCGACCGTGATGGCCGACATCACCGGCCGCGACAAGGACGGCGAGTTGATCGCCACGCCCACCGAGTGGGATGAAGAGCAAGGCGCTGCGCCAAAAATCCGCATCCATGTGCCGCGCCGTCCGCAGCCGGGCACGGCGGCCGGCGTCGGCGACCGCGCGCTGCTGCGCGTCGAAAAACCTGATGATGGTGAAGGCGCGGTTTATCGCGGGCGCGTCATCAAGGTGGTCGATCAAGCCCGAGCCCGCGTACTCGGCATCTTCCGCGCGCTGCCCGACGGCGGCGGGCGGCTGATTCCGGTCGACAAGAAGCAGGTCGGGCGGGAGTTGAACATCGCCAAGGCCGACACAGGTGGCGCCGAGGACGGCGACCTCGTCAGCATCGAAATCCTGCGCTCGCGCGGCTTCGGCCTCGCTTCCGGCAAGGTCAAGGAGCGGCTCGGCTCACTCGCGTCCGAGAAAGCGGTCAGCCTGATCGCTATTCACTCCCACGAAATTCCGCAAGCGTTTTCACCCGCAGCAATCCGCGACGCCGAAGCAGCCAAGCCTGCGACGCTGGCGGGACGCGAGGACTGGCGCGAGCTGCCGCTGGTCACCATCGATCCGCCCGACGCCAAGGATCATGACGACGCCGTTCACGCCGAACTCGATCCCGATCCCGGCAACAAAGGCGGCACTATCGTCACTGTCGCGATCGCCGACGTCGCGTTTTATGTGCGGCCAGGCTCGGCGCTGGATCGCGACGCGCTGACCCGCGGCAATTCGGTGTATTTTCCGGATCGCGTGGTGCCGATGTTGCCGGAACGGATCTCCAACGACCTCTGCTCGCTGGTGCCGGGCGAACCGCGCGGCGCGCTGGCGGTGCGAATGGTGATCGGCGCCGACGGCCGCAAGCGCTCGCACAGCTTTCACCGCATCCTGATGCGCTCGGCCGCAAAGCTGAATTACGCGCAGGCGCAGGCGGCGATCGACGGACGGCCGGACGACTTAACCGGTCCCCTGCTCGATCCCATTCTCAAACCGCTCTACGACGCCTACGCCACCGTGAAGAAGGCGCGCGACGAACGCGATCCGCTCGACCTCGACATTCCCGAGCGCAAGATCCTGCTGAAATCAGACGGTACGGTCGACCGCGTCATCGTGCCGGAACGGCTCGACGCGCATAAATTGATCGAGGAATTCATGATCCTCGCCAATGTCGCGGCGGCGGAAATGCTTGAAAAGAAGGCGCTGCCGCTTATCTACCGGGTGCATGACGAACCCTCGCTGGAGAAGGTTCACAACCTGCAGGAATTTCTGAAGACGCTCGATCTGCCGTTCGCGAAGAGCGGCGCGCTGCGCCCCGCGCTGTTCAATCGCGTGCTGGCGCAGGTCAAGGGACACGATTCCGAACCGCTGGTGAACGAAGTGGTGTTGCGCAGCCAGGCCCAGGCCGAATACTCATCCGAGAATTACGGCCATTTCGGCCTCAACTTGCGGCGCTATGCGCATTTCACCTCGCCGATCCGGCGTTACGCCGATCTGGTCGTGCACCGGGCCTTGATCCGCAGCCTCGGCCTCGGCGAAGGCGCGCTGCCGGAGAGCGAGACGGTCGAAACCCTGAGCGAGGTTGCCGCGCAGATTTCCGTCACCGAGCGCCGCGCCATGAAGGCGGAACGCGAAACCGCCGACCGCCTGATCGCGCATTTTCTCGCCGACCGCATCGGCGCCACCTTTCAGGGCCGGATCTCCGGCGTCACCCGCTCCGGGCTGTTCGTCAAACTCAGCGATACCGGCGCCGACGGCCTGATTCCGATCCGCACGCTCGGCACCGAATACTTCAATTATGACGAGACCCGCCACGCGCTGGTCGGCACACGCAGCGGTGCCATGCACCGGCTGGGGGACGTCGTCGACGTTCGTCTGGTAGAAGCAGCCCCGGTGGCAGGCGCGTTGCGGTTCGAGCTGCTGTCGGAAGGCACCGTCGCGCCGCGCGGACACAGCAGGCGCCCCGGCGCAGGCGATGCCATGAGGGCGAAGGCGAAAACCCATCCCGGCCGCAGCCCGCGCAAGGGCAAGCCGGGCAAGGGTAAAGACAGGGGTAAGTCGGGCAAATCGAAGAAGGGCAAGCCCTTCAAAGGATAGACCATGGAAACCGTCACCGCACATGCCACGACCTTGACGCAAAGGACCTGGACCCGGGAGCAGGCCTCGGCCGAAAAGCGCGACGTGTGGACCGCCTTGAAGCGCGGCTTTCGCTGCCGCTGCCCGCGTTGCGGCGAGGGCAAGCTGTTTCGCGCCTTCCTCAAGGTCGACGATCATTGTTCGGTTTGCGCCCTGGATTTCACGCCGCACCGCGCCGACGATCTTCCGGCCTATCTCGTCATCATCATCGTCGGCCACATCGTGGTTCCCGCCGCGCTGTGGATCGAGACCAATTATGCACCGCCGGTCTGGCTGCAGTTGACGGTCTACCTTTCATTCACCCTGGTTGCATCGCTGGCGTTGCTGCAGCCGGTGAAAGGGGCCGTGGTCGGTTTGCAGTGGGCGCTGCACATGCACGGGTTTGACGACAACGCGCCGGATGAGATATCGCCCGGCTAACCAACAAAACGAAAAACAAGTGGGGACGGAATGACTGAAGCTGCTGCCGCCGTGGATCAGGGAAAAGAGGCCGACCATCACCCCTATTTCCGGCCGAAAGACGCCGCCACGCTGATCCTGGTCGATCGCAGCCATGCCACGCCGAAAGTGCTGGTCGGCAAGCGCCACGACAAGGTGGTATTCATGCCCGGCAAGTTCGTGTTTCCCGGCGGCCGGGTCGACAAGTCGGACAACCGCGTGCCGGTAGCAGCGCCGATCCCGAAGGCGCTCGAAGACAATCTGATGAAGGGCAGCCCCAGGATCACGCCGTCGCGGGCGCGCTCGCTGGCGATCGCCGCGATCCGCGAGGCCTGCGAGGAAACCGGGCTCTGCCTCGGGCGCAAGAACGACGGCAAGGCGCCGAAGCTGGAAGGCGCCTGGCAGTCCTTCACCGCAGCCGGTCTGTTGCCCGATCCCTCCGGCCTGTTCCTGATCGCCCGCGCTATCACCCCGCCCGGCCGCGTCCGCCGCTTCGATACCAGGTTCTTTACTGCGGACGCCTCCGCCATCGCCCATCGCGTCGAGGGTGTGGTCCATGCCGAGGCCGAACTGGTCGAACTGGTATGGGTCGATCTCGGGTCGAAGCATCTGGCCGACGCCCACCCGATGACCAAGAATGTCCTCAACGAACTGGAAAAGCGCCTCGCCATCGGCCCGCTCGGCCACGACGCGCCGGTGCCGTTCTTCCATTTCTACGGCAACAAGATGCAGAAGGATGTGCTGGGGGCGTGACCGCCCGGCCCTCAACGTCATTGCGAGGAGCACTTGCGACGAAGCAATCCATACTTTCTTTTTGTTGCGCGATGGATTGCGTCACGGAGCCTGTCATAGGCGGCAAGAAGAAAGAAAGCAGAAAAGAATGGATTGCTTCGTCGCAAGTGCTCCTCGCAATGACGTTGAAACATCCTGCAAGTATCCTTCAATTCGCAAGATTCTTCTCGCCCGTTCCTGATGCCTTTGCGTAAAGACGTCCCTATCTCTTCCCCGACAACAACCAACACGGAATGGGGCAATGGCAAAACGTCAGTTGCGGCTCGGCGCGTTCATGCGGCCGGTTTCTATTCACACCGGCGCGTGGCGCTATCCCGGCGCCTGGCCGGACGCCAATTTCAGTTTTTCGCATATCAAGAAATTGATCCAGAAGCTGGAGGCCGGAAAGTTCGACGCCTTCTTCATGGCCGACCACCTCGCGGTGCTGAACATGCCGGTCAATGCGCTGAAGCGCAGCCACACCGTCACCTCGTTCGAGCCGTTCACGCTGTTGTCGGCGCTGTCGGCCGTGACAGAACATATCGGCCTGATCGCCACGGGCTCGACCACCTTCGATGAGCCCTATCATGTCGCCCGCCGCTTCGCCTCGCTCGATCACATCAGCAATGGACGCGCCGGGTGGAACATCGTCACCACCTCCAATCCGGATGCGGCGCTGAATTTCGGGCTCGACGACCACATGGAGCATGCCGAGCGCTACAAGCGGGCGCGCGAGTTCTACGATGTGGTGACGGGCCTGTGGGACTCCTTCGCCGACGACGCCTTTGTGCGCGATGTCGAGAACGGGCTCTATTTCGATCCCGACAAAATGCATGTGCTGAATCACAGGGGTAAATACCTGTCGGTGCGCGGTCCGCTCAACATCGCCCGCCCGGTGCAGGGCTGGCCGGTGATCGTGCAGGCCGGCGCCTCGGACGATGGAAGGCAGCTCGCCGCCGAGACGGCGGAAGCCGTGTTCACCGGCGGCGGCCCCCTCGCCGACGGCCAAAAGCTCTATGCCGACATCAAGGGCCGCATGGACAAGATCGGCCGCGACCGCCACCACCTGAAGATCCTGCCCGGCGCCTTCGTCGTGGTCGGCGACAGCGTCGAGGAAGCAAAAGAGAAGCGCGCGCTGCTCGACAGCAGGGTGCATTACGACAGCGCCATCGCCTCGCTCTCGGTCCAGCTCGGCACCGACGCCTCCGGCTTCGATCCCGACGGGCAACTGCCGGAGATCCCCGAAACCAATGCCAGCAAGAGCGGCCGCCAGCGCCTGGTCGATGCCGCCGCGCGCGACAAGCTCACGGTGCGCCAGTTGGCGCAGCGCGTCGGCGGCTATGGCGGGCTGTCGTTCATCGGCACGCCGCAAACCATCGCCGACCAGATGGAAGAATGGCTGACCACGGAGGGCTGCGACGGTTTCAACATTATGTTCCCGTTCCTGCCCGCCGGGCTCGATGATTTTGTCGATAGGGTGGTGCCGGAGCTGCAGAAGCGCGGAATTTTTCGCAGGGAATACGAGGGCAAGACGTTGCGAGAGAATTTGGGCTTGCCGCGACCAAAAAACCGATTCTTCGATGGGTAGCGCGTGGACTCATTCGCACATTGGGACGCTCGGTGTTGCTACCTTTGAGACGTGCTGACGACCGAAGGCGCCGGTCGCATCAATCGAAGTCATAAAAAAGCCCCGGCAAGGCCGAGGCTCTAATTGTTACGGCGGATCCGTCGATGAAGTAGATCAGTATTTCGCGACCACCGGGCCACCGAAGGTGTAGTTCAGGCGGACCGTGCCCATGTCAACATCTTGCCTGATACCGTCGGTGTAAAGGAGGCCACCGCCGAACGCAGGGACGGCAACGAAGTTGAGGTTGCGCCTACCCATGAAAAGATGATCGTATTCGATTGCAACGGACCACTGCGGCGCGAAACCGAATTCGATGCCGGCCCCAATCACACCGCCCCATCGGGTGTCGCTCGCCAGCGCAAAGGTCCCGCCTGGCGCCACGCCAACTCCTCCTCCGATGGCAGCTACAGTGGTGTTTGATATCCCCGAATATTTGTCGTGGGTGAAGGCCGCGCCGCCCTTCAGATACCCGAGCAGGTTGTTCCAGGCATAGCCGACCTGACCGGTGAAGAGACCGATGGAATCGATTTTGGTCTGGTTCGAGAACGGCACACCGCCGAACGTGCCAATCGCGCGGGTGTTGGATCCCTTCAGGTTGGCCCAGTCGCCCTGAGCCTCCACCCCGAACACCCAGTTGGTAGTCTGCCAACGATAGCCGACTTGACCACCGGCCAGACCACCGGTCGCATCGTGGCAACCCAAGCCGGTCGGAACGGGAATGCCGCCAGTCCAGCAATTGTGGCTCGAACCACCGCCCCCGTTAAGACCGATGTAGAAGCCGCCCCAGTTGTACATCGGCGCGACGATGGCAGGAGCTTTGGTGTAGGTCCGCGCCGGAAGGTCAGCGGCCGATACCGCGCTCGCAAATCCAGCAATCGAAAGCAATCCGGCTCCGACGATAGCCAAACGATGCATTTCCGGTCCCCAACGTGATTAGACTACCCGGCCAACCTCTGACATTAAACCTCTGAGTGCGAGAGCTGATATGCCTCTGGGTTGTATTTTTCTATGAGGTGTTGCCGCGATGCCATGAAAGAACTGCGGTCGGCGTTGCGCAGGTCCGAAGCGATGCAACGGTAGTCTGCCTTGAACGCCTCCATCGGGTTGAAGGGCGAGCCAGTGCCGGCAAGGCCCGCGATCGTCGAATTCAGTCCGCCGCCGGTAATCACCAGTAACGGAAAGCCGGAACCGGCCTCCTCGAAGTGGATGCGAACGCCGCCCCTTTCGTAAAACCCCATCGCAGTTCCTCCTTGCCCGGTACCCTGGGCAAACAGCGGCCTGCCCGCTGGCGCCACCGCCGTCGCCGCGACACCGGTTGCCAGTATGGTGCGTCTGATCGGATCCATGAGACGGCACGTTTCCCGGTTCCCACCTTGCGGTCTAACTGCCGCTTGAGCGCCAAAATGCAGAAGCGCGGGATCTTCCGCTAGGCGCATGGGGACAGGGCTCATCCGCAGAAATTGGGCCCGGCACGGTGAAAAGCCGCTTCCTTTGCAGTTAATTGCTGGAAAAGACGCGGCTTTTGGCCCTCAAAACCTTGACTTTGGGCTGATCGAGGCTAGGTTGCGCGCCAATGCGGGCCCGAGGGGCCGGCGTCCGATTCCCAAGCAATTTGAGGTCTGAACATGGCCAAAGCGGTCACCATCAAGGTCAAGCTCGTCTCCTCGGCGGATACCGGCTTCTACTACGTCGCCAAGAAGAATTCGCGCACCATGACCGACAAGCTGGTCAAGAAGA
>JBBQUA010000203.1:0-9517 GCA_038212905.1 Hyphomicrobiales bacterium | reverse complement strand
AGCACGCGCTTCTTGTCGCGCAGATAGCTCTCCGCCATCGCGATCGCGGAGGCGGCCGGCGCATAGAACGCCGAGCCGGTCTTCAGGAGATTGACGATCTCGGCGCCGCCATTGCGGGTGCGGTCGACGATCTCGTCGATCCGCGCCTGCGAGGTCCAGCCCATCTTGACCAGATCGGGCAAGGGAATGCCGGCCACGGTGGAATACTTCACCAGCGGCACCATGGTGTCGCCATGGCCGCCCAGCACGAAGGCGGTGACGTCCTCGACCGAGACGTTGAACTCGTCGGCCAGGAAATAGCGGAAGCGCGAGGAATCCAGCACGCCCGCCATGCCCACCACCTTCTTGTGCGGCATGCCCGAGGCCTTCTGCAGCGCCCATACCATCGCGTCGAGCGGGTTGGTGATGCAGATGACGAAGGCGTCCGGGGCATATTTCTTGATGCCGGCGCCAACCTGCTCCATCACCTTGAGATTGATGCTGAGAAGATCGTCGCGGCTCATGCCGGGCTTGCGCGGCACGCCGGCGGTGACGATGCAGACCTTGGCGTTGTCGAGCGCCTCATAGGAATTGGCGCCGGTAAAATGCGCATCGAAACCGTCGACCGGCGAGGATTGCGCGATATCGAGCGACTTGCCCTGCGGCACCCCTTCGGCGATGTCGAACATCACGACGTCGCCGAGCTCTTTCAGGCCGATGAGATGAGCCAGTGTTCCGCCGATCTGACCGGAGCCAATCAAAGCAATCTTGTCACGCGCCATGGGAAATCTGTCCTGTAAAGGTCAAGGAGGAGGGGTAGAAGAAGCTGAATGGCTGGTTATCCCTTTCGAGGGAGCCGTTCAAGTCAACCTATGCCCAATTGTCGGCCCTGCCCTGATTTCGATCAGGGGCCTCTCCGTCATTCCGGGGCGCGTCCAACGGGTCCGCGCAAAGCGCGGCCCGCTGACAGGCTCCGACGCGAACCCGGAATCCAGAGGTTGTGGATCGAGATTCCGGGCCTGGTCCTTCGGACCATCCCGGAATGACGGCTGAGTTTTACGTCTCCACCAACCCCGTGCTCGACCCGCTCGCCGCGGAATCCTTGTGGCCGTGGGGCAGCGCCAGGTACGATTCCGAGCTCATTTCAATCAGCCGCGACGACGTCCGCTTGAACTCGTTGGCCTCATGGCCTTCGGTCGCGGCATACAGCGACAACGGATCGGCCTCGGCCGAGGCCATCAGCTTCACCGCATTGTCATACAGCGTGTCGATCAGCGTGATGAAGCGCTTGGCGACGTTGCGGTCGGCGTAGTCCATCGCCGGAATGCGATCGATCATGATGGTGTGATAGTCGTGCGCGAGCCGCAAATAGTCGGAAGCCGCCAGCGGCTTCTCGCAGATATCCGCGAAGGAAAACCGCGCCACGCCATGCGCCGAACACGGCACATGCAGCTTGCGGCCCTTGATCGCGATATCGCGCGGCTTGCAGGGCGCGTTGCCGGTCATCTTGACCCAGGCCTTGTCGAGCGCATCAGCGGCGGCCTGATCCGCCGGCACCAGCCACATCTTCACGCCTGCGAGCTTTTCCAGCCGGAAGTCGGTGCGGGCGTCGAGCCGCAGCACGTCCATACGCGCGGCTATCTGCGCGATGAAGGGCAGGAACAGCGCGCGGTTGAGGCCACCCTTGTAGAGATCGTCGGGCGCGACGTTGGAGGTCGCCACCACGACGGTGCCGAGCTCGAACAATTTTGAGAAGAGACGGCCGAGGATCATCGCGTCGGCGATGTCGGTGACGTGGAATTCGTCGAAACACAAAAGCCAGGCCTCGTCGAAGATCGCAGCGGCCGTGAGCCCGACCACATCGCCGTCGGAGATCTCGCCGCGCTTGATGTTCTGGCGGTAGCCGTAGATCCGTTCATGCACCTCGGCCATGAATTCGTGGAAATGGGCGCGGCGCTTGTGCAGCACCGGGCTCTGCTGGAAAAACAGATCCATCAACATGGTCTTGCCGCGCCCGACTTCGCCGTGGACGTAGAGGCCGCGCGGCGGCGCCTCGTCCTTGTCGGCGAACAGCCGGCCCAGCAGGCTCTGCTTGCGCAGCGGCTTGTAGCCGGCGAGCCGCGCCTCGATGTCCGCGAACGCCTCGGCAGCCTCTGCCTGCGCGGCATCGGCCTCGATCGCGCCCGAGGACACGAGGCTCTGATAATGGGCGCGGAACGAGGCGTCGGGCGGGGACAGCATGGCCCCCCTTACGGCCCTAGCGGGAGGGAAATTGCAAGGTGTGAAATGGTGTGAGGGGTATGCGCCTTACTTCTCCTTCTGCCCGTTCTTACGGCCGCAAGCGGGGCGAGGCGAAGAATTCACGCGCTCAGCGCGTAGGAATCCTCGACCACATAGGGCCCGCCGCCAGTCGAGGCGCGCGAGGAGAACAGCACAAAACGGGACGCCGTGAACACCCGCGTCGGGAAATAGCCGCGCACCGACAGATAGTCGGCGACGTCCTGGTTAGAGGCGTCGCGCAGGCGCGCCAGCGTCACATGCGGGATAAATTTGCGGCCCTCGGGGTCCAGCCCGAGACGCTGCATCAGGCGTTCCAGCTCGGCCTGCAGCTCGATCAGGGGGCGGCTCGGCACCACCGAGGCGACCACCGCGCGCGGCTTTTTCCCGCCAAAACTCGACAGGCCCTGGAGGGCTACCTCGAACGGCTTGCGGTTGATTCGAAACAGCAGCGAGGCGATTTCATTCGCCGCGACGCCGTCGATATCGCCGATGAAGCGCAGGGTGACGTGATAATTTTCGGGGTCGATCCAGCGCGCGCCCGGAAGTCCGCCGCGCAAATGGGAAAGCGTCTGGCCGATCTCGGCCGGGATTTCCAGTCCAGTGAACAAGCGCGGCATCGCACGACTCCCGATGCAGAAACCCGGTAACGAATCACCGATGGTTATTTTTAACGTAGGAATGTGACTCTGCGAAGCATCCGGTGTGAGGCCGGGGAAAACTCCTGTGCTTAAGGTTATCGCTGCCTGCTTTTCAACTGCGTTGCCCTGTTATCGCGCCTAGAAATGCCTCCACCGTGGGCAGGATATTCTTGACGATGACGTCAATGCCCTCCGCGGTCGGATGCAGCCCGTCCGGCTGATTGAGCCTGGCCTCGGTGGCGACGCCTTCGAGGAAAAACGGATACAACGGCACGCCAAACTGCCCGGCGATATCGGGATAGATGGCGTTGAAGCGGGCCGAGTAGTCGGCCCCGTAATTTGGCGGCGCATACATCCCGCACAGTAGAACGGCGATCTTGCGCGCCTTCAGCCGGGTCAGGATATCGGTCAGGGCGGAGCGGGTGATCTTGGGATCGACGCCGCGCAACGCGTCATTGGCGCCGAGTTCGAGAATCACCGCCTCGGTTCCCTCCGGCACCGACCAGTCGAGCCGGTCGCGGCCGCCCGAAGTCGTGTCACCGGAAACCCCGGCGTTGATCATGTCGACCGCTATCCCTCTGGACTGCAAGGCCTTTTGTAACCGCGCCGGAAACGCGGCAGGGGCCGACAGGCCAAGGCCGGCACTGAGCGAATCACCCAAAACGACCATCTTCACCGGCTTGGTCTCCCGGGCCGCCGTAACCTGGGCATGGGCCGTGGCGGGCGCCAGCAGCAGCAGGCTCAACACCAGCAAGTGCGCGAACATCCGTCGCGCCCCCTCGACCTCGACCGAAGAAGTGCCATATGAGCGGACCATGGACAGTCTCATCAAACCCTCATCGTTGGCCGGCCTCGCGCCGGACACCATCGCCATCACGAACGTCAACCTCTCGCTCGGCGCTGGCGCGGCGCGCGTTCATATCCTCAAGGATATCAGCCTTCGGGTCGCACCAGGCGAAGCGATCGGCCTGATCGGTCCCTCCGGTTCAGGAAAATCCACCCTGCTGATGGTGATGGCGGGACTGGAGCGTCCTGACAGCGGAGAGGTGGTGGTCGGCGGCACCCCGTTCAATGCCCTCGACGAGGACGCGCTGGCGCGCTTTCGCGGCCGCCAGGTCGGCATCGTGTTCCAGTCGTTCCATCTGATTCCGACCATGACGGCGCTGGAAAATGTCGCGGTGCCGCTGGAACTCGCCGGCAATCCCGATGCCTCCAGCCGCGCCGCGCAGGAGCTGACGTCGGTCGGTCTCGGCGACCGGTTGCATCATTACCCCACCCAATTGTCCGGCGGCGAACAGCAGCGCGTCGCCCTTGCCCGCGCGCTGGCGCCCGATCCGGCGATCCTGGTGGCGGACGAGCCCACCGGCAATCTCGACGAAGCCACCGGCAAGCAGATCGTCGATCTCCTGTTCACCAAGCATGCCGAGCGCGGCACGACGCTGGTGCTGGTCACCCACGATACCTCGCTGGCGCAGCGCTGCGACCGCGTGGTGCGGCTGCGCTCCGGCCGGATCGACACCCAGCCGGCCGATCGCGAAACCGCTTCATGAGTCTGGTCCGGACCGCCGAAAGCATCGCCGCCGAACCCGCCTCCGGCAGCCGCGGGCCTTCGCTCGCTTTGCGCTACGCCCTGCGCGAACTGCGCAGCGGCCTGCGCGGCTTCTACGTGTTCATCGCCTGCATCGCGCTCGGCGTGATGGCGATTGCCGGGGTCGGCTCGGTCGCGGCGAGCCTCGGCGACGGACTGGCGCGCGAAGGCCGCACCCTGCTCGGCGGCGACGTCGCCTTCTCCCTGATCCAGCGCGAGGCCAAGCCGGACGAGATCGCGTTTCTGCGTTCGCGCGGCGAAGTATCTGTCGCGGCAACGCTGCGCGGCATGGCACGCACCGCCGATGGTCGCCTCGCTTTGGTCGAGCTCAAGGCGGTGGACGGCGCCTACCCGATGCTCGGCGCATTGACGCTCAAGCCACCGCTACCGGTGACGGATGTGCTGGCGGAGCGGCAAGATTCGTCAGGCAGCGCGTTCGGCGCGGCCGCCGATTCGATTCTGCTGGCGCGGCTCGATCTCAAGATCGGCGACCGCGTCTCTGTCGGCAATGCGACATTCCAGATTCGCAGCGTGGTCTCAGCCGAGCCGGACAAACTGGCCGGCGGCGTCGGCCTCGGTCCGCGATTCCTGGTCAGCGAGGCCGGCCTGCGCGCGACCGAATTGCTGCAGCCGGGCAGCCTGGTGCGCTGGATCTACCGGGTAAGGCTGCCTGATAACGCCGCTGACGATCGCGCCGCGACCGCGCTCGCCAACGATGCCCGAAGCACCCTGCCCCAGGCCGGCTGGGAGATTCGCAGCCGCGGCAATGCCTCGCCGCAACTTGAACGCACCATCAACCGGTTTACCCAGTTCCTGACCCTGGTCGGCCTCGCCGCGCTGCTGGTCGGCGGCGTCGGCGTCGCCAACGCCGTCAAGAGCCATATCGATCGCCGCCGCGACGTCATCGCCACCTTCAAGGCGCTGGGCGCCACCGGCCGCGACGTCTTCACCATCTATTTGACCCAGGTGGTCGTGCTCGCCACCGTCGGCTCGGTGATCGGCCTTGTCGCCGGCGCGGCGCTGCCATTCGCCATCGTCGGGGTATTCGGCAAGATTTTGCCGCTGCCGGTGGTGCCGGCGCTGCATCTCGATGAACTGGCGCTGTCGTTCGTCTACGGCCTGTTGACCGCGCTCGCCTTCGGACTCTGGCCGCTCGGCCGGGTGCACGACGTCCCGGTGGCGGCGCTGTTCCGCGAGGCGGTCAGCAGCGAATGGCATCGCCCGCGCTGGGGCTATCTGGCGCTGATGGCTGCCGTGATCGCGCTGCTGATCGCGGTGGCGGTCGGGCTTGCCTATGACAAGCGGGTCGCAGCGGTGTTCGTGGCCTCCTCGATCGTGGTGTTCGCGCTGCTGCGCGGCATCGCCGCCGGCTTGATGGCGCTGGCGCGGCGGCTGCCGCGCACCCGCATCACCATGCTGCGGCTGGCGATCGCCAATATCTACCGCCCCGGCGCGCTGACGCCGTCGGTGGTGATGTCGCTCGGCCTTGGCCTCGCGGTACTGGTCACCATTACCCAGATCGATGGCAATCTGCGTCGGCAATTCCTGGCGGCATTGCCGGACCGCGCGCCGTCGTTCTTCTTCATCGATATTCCCACCGGCGAGTCCGAGCGCTTCGACGCATTCCTGAAGCAGACCGCGCCGCAATCGACCGTCGAGGATGTGCCGATGCTGCGCGGCCGTATCGTCGGCGCCCGCGGCGTCAAGGCCGAAGACCTCAAGCCTTCCTCCGACATTGCATGGGTGCTGCAGAGCGACCGTGGCCTGACCTATACCGGTGAAATCCCGAAGGGCTCGAAGGTGGTCGAGGGCCAATGGTGGAGCGCCGACTATCGCGGCGCGCCGCTGGTTTCGATCGAGAAGAGAATCGCCGACGGGCTCGGGCTCAGGATCGGCGACGAGATCGTCGTCAATGTGCTCGGCCGCGACATCCCGGCCACCATCGGCAATATGCGCACCGTGGACTGGCAAGGCTTCGGCATCAATTTCACTCTGGTATTCTCACCCAACGCCTTCAAGGGCGCGCCGCATACCCATATCGCGACCCTGACCGAAGCCCACCCGGACCCTGCGGGCGACGCCCGGATCGTCAAAGCGGTGGCCGACGCCTTCCCGATGGTAACCAGTGTGCGGGTCCGTGAGGCGCTGGAAACCATCGGCAATGTCGTGACCAATTTGGTGCTGGCGATCCGCGGCGCCAGCACGGTGACGCTGATATCGGCCATTCTGGTGCTGGGCGGCGCGCTGGCCGCCGGCCACCGCCACCGGGTCTATGACGCCGTCATTCTCAAGACCCTGGGCGCCACCAGGGCGCGGCTGCTCGGCGCCTACGCGCTGGAATATCTGATGATCGGCTTTGCCACCGCGGTTTTCGGGGTAATCGCCGGTTCCGTGGCCGCCTGGCTGATCGTAACCCGGCTGATGACCCTGAGCTTCATCTGGCAGGCCGGCAGCGCCGCCGGCGTGGTGGCGGCGGCGCTGATCGTGACGGTCGGCCTCGGCCTCCTCGGCACGCTGCTGGCGCTGAACCAGAAGCCCGCTACAGTGCTTCGCAAGTTATGACAGATTGTAACAGACGGGCCCCCGGGCGGCCGACTACCTCCGGTTTATCGGGGAATTTGCATCCGTCCGGTACCGGGCATCGCCAACATGCCGCAGAGCGACATTCAGCCGCGCATGGAAGCTTGCAGCGAGTGTGTTAGTTTCCCACATACCAATCCGGGTCAGACGCCGGCTTGTTGATGCAAGGTAGTGTCACAAGTGACGGCATCTGAGATAGTTTCTAGCTGGCGCCGCAAACCCTTGCGCCGCCGGGCCAACCAACGGGAATTCGACCATGTCGGACCTAGACCGCAACTACGCTTCTCCTTTCGGCCGGGCCGCCGGGCGCACTGATGCTGCGACCGTCGACGCCGGTCTGCGCTCCTACATGCTGCGCATCTACAACTACATGACGATAGGCCTGGCCATCACCGGCCTGGCCGCGCTCGGCGTCTATAAATTCGCTGTCACGAGCGACATGGCCGAAGCGTTCAGGTCGGCAACCGGCGCGGCCTTCCGGGTCTCCGAAGGCCAGTTTTTGACCTCGTTCGGCCACATGATGTTCGCAAGCCCGCTGAAGTGGGTGTTCATGCTGGCGCCGCTGGCCATGGTGTTCGCGATCTCGTTCGGCATCAACCGGCTCAAGCCCGCGACGGCACAGCTGATGTTCTGGGCGTTCGCGGCGCTGATGGGCATCTCGCTGTCGTCGATCTTCCTGGTGTACACGCACACCTCGATCGTGCGGGTGTTCTTCATCACCGCGGCGACCTTCGGCGCGCTGAGCCTCTACGGCTACACCACCAAGCGTGACATGACCGGCATGGGTTCGTTCCTGATCATGGGCCTGTTCGGCATCATCATCGCGAGCGTGGTCAATATCTTCCTCGCCAGCTCGATGCTGCAGTTCATCGTGTCGGTGGTCGGCGTGCTGGTGTTCGCGGGCCTCACCGCCTGGGATACCCAGCGGCTGAAGAACGAGTACATCTACGGCTACGCCTCGGAGGGCGGTGAAGTGGCGGAGCGTGCGGCGATTACCGGCGCATTGTCGCTCTACCTGAACTTCATCAACCTGTTCACGCTGCTGCTGCAGTTGCTCGGTCAGCGCGACTGATCCCGGCATTTGCCGCTGCACTCAGGCGACGTAATTCGAGCCCCGGCCTCACGGCCGGGGCTTTTCTTTTGCGTGGAGTAAAATAATCTCAACACCATGCAAACCCTCGACATCAGGGCCACCATCGCGGCCGACCTGCCCGCCATCACCGAGATCTACCAACACGCGGTCCGCCACGGCACCGCGACCTTCGAGCTGATCCCGCCGGACCTCACTGAAATGACCCGGCGCTTCGACGTGCTGATGGAGGGCGGCTTTCCTTATTTTACCGCCGCTCTCGAAGGTCGCGTGATCGGCTATGCCTATGCGGGCGCCTACCGGCCGCGACCGGCCTATCGCTTCACAGTGGAAAATTCGGTCTATCTCCAACCGTCGAATCACCGGCGCGGGGTCGGCCTGCAATTGCTGCAACGGCTGATCGCCGAATGCGAAGCGCGCGGCTATCGCCAGATGATCGCCGTGATCGGCGATTCCGCCAACGCCGGGTCGATCGGCGTCCACAGCAAATGCGGATTTCAGATGATCGGGACTCATCCCGATGTCGGCTTCAAATTCGGCCGCTGGCTCGACACCGTGATGATGCAGCGCGTGCTGGGCGATGGCGGCACGACGCTGCCGGCCTAGCGGTAGTCCGTAGCCCGGATCGACGTCCGCGCTACACCACCGCCAGCTTGCGGTCGATCACCAGCAGCACGCGATCGAGTTCATGGCCGCGGCGCAGGATCAGCCCGCTTGCCGAGATCACGCTGTAGATCCCCTGCTTGCGCGCCAGCCGCGGGTCTTTCTCGATCCGGTAGATCGGCACTTCCGAGGCGCGGCGGAACACCGAGAACACCGCGCGATCCCTGAGAAAGTCGATGGCGTAGTCGCGCCATTCGCCGGCGGCGACCATGCGCCCGTACAGGTTCAGAATGCGATTGAGTTCGATACGATTGAACGTCACAAGGTTTGGCGACGGGCTTTGCGACGGACCCGCAGCGGCATTGCGCGCCGCCGCGCGAGTTTCGCTTGGATCGGCTTCCTCCGACATTGAACTCATGGCGC
The DNA here is from genome assembly GCA_038212905.1 of Hyphomicrobiales bacterium. Lineage (GTDB taxonomy): Bacteria > Pseudomonadota > Alphaproteobacteria > Rhizobiales > Xanthobacteraceae > Bradyrhizobium. The sequence continues at coordinate 336 of JBBQUA010000203.1, read as the reverse complement.
GCCTCCTGTCATCTCACAGACATGATCGCGCCAACCGGGCGCGGCTGCAAGAGGTCTTCAAGAGGTCTTTAGGGGTTGAATTCCCTGGGGATGGAATTGGCCGGCAACCGAACGTTTACACCCCGAAAAACGTCGTCACGGGAACGTTAGCGGAATCATAATACCGCCCCACTTCCGCCAAGCGACCGCCCTTTGGGGTTGCGACAAACAAATCCTGCGTTGGCCCGGTCCTTTCAGCTCCGGATTCCTCAGCCCCCAGCCCCCCGGGGCAGTCGGGATCGGGCCTGTTCGCAGGATAGTTTATCCCCATACTGGGCCAACGAAAGTTGGTCCTTT
>JBBQUA010000202.1:0-9569 GCA_038212905.1 Hyphomicrobiales bacterium | reverse complement strand
CCGGGCCCGATGGATTCATCTTCTGGTACAATCGCCGCTGGTACGAATATACGGGAACCAGCCCCGCCGAGATGGAGGGCTGGGGCTGGCAGTCGGTTCACGATCCCGACGAATTGCCCAAGGTGCTGGAGCGATGGACCGGATCGATCGCCAGCGGGCAGCCGTTCGAGATGGTGTTTCCGCTCAAGGGCGCCGACAGCAAGTTCCGTCCTTTCCTGACCCGGATCAGTCCGCACGTCGACCCGGCCGGGTCGGTCACAGGCTGGTTCGGCGTCAACACCGACATCAGCGTGCAGGTGAAGGCCGAAAACGCCCTGCGCGACAGCGAGGCCCGGTTCCGGACCTTCGCGCAGGCGATGCCAAACCACATCTGGACGTCGCCGCCGGACGGCCTGCTCGACTGGTTCAACGACCAAGTTTACCAGTTCAGCGGCGCGGCGCCCGGAGAACTGGACGGGCTCGGCTGGACCGGGATCGTGCACCCCGATGACCTCGGGACCGCCGCGGCCGGTTGGGCCGCGTCGCTCAAATCCGGAATGCCCTATCAGTGCGAATTCAGGCTGCGCCGCGCCGACGGCATCTACCGCTGGCACATCGCGCGGGCGCTGCCGATATTGGATGAAGCCGGCAAACTGACGCGCTGGATCGGCACCAACACCGACATCGAGGACCAGAAGAACACTGCCGAAGCGCTGGCGCATTTGAACGACACGCTGGAAGCGCGGGTCGAGCAGCGAACCTCGGAACTATTGCAGGCGGAAGAGAGCCTGCGTCACAGCCAGCGCATGGAGTCGGTCGGAAACCTGACCGGCGGCGTCGCGCATGATTTCAACAATTTGCTGCAGGTCATCGGCGGCAATCTTCAGCTGTTGTCGCGCGATGTCGCCGGCAACGACAAGGCCGAGCGGCGGGTGCAGAACGCCATCACCGGCGTCGCGCGCGGCGCCAAGCTGGCGTCGCAGTTGCTGTCGTTCGGCCGGCGTCAGGCGCTGGCGCCGCGCGTCGTCAATATCGGCCGGCTGATCCGGGAAACCGACGAACTGATCCGCCGCGCGCTCGGCGACGAGATCGAGATCGAAACCATTGTCGCCGGCGGCCTTTGGAATACGCTGATCGACCCGTCCAATATCGAGAACGCCATCCTCAATCTCGCGATCAACGCCCGCGATGCAATGGAGGGGAGCGGCAAATTGACGATCGAGGCGGGTAACGCCTCGCTGGACGAGGAATACGCCAGGTTCAATCGCGACGTCACACCCGGACAGTATGTGCTGCTCGCGATATCGGATACCGGCAGCGGCATTCCGCCCGATATCATCGATCAGGTGTTCGAGCCGTTTTTCACCACCAAGCCGGACGGCAAAGGCTCGGGCCTCGGTCTTTCCATGGTGTACGGCTTCGTCAAGCAATCCCGCGGGCACATCAAGATCTACAGCGAGAAGGATCTGGGGACCACGATCAAGCTGTATCTGCCCCGCTCCACCGATCCTGAAGACGCCGCCGTTGTGCCGGCGAACGGGCCGGTCGAGGGCGGCAATGAGTCGATACTGGTCGTTGAAGACGATGAGGAGGTACGCGACACCGCCGTCGCGATGCTGCACGATCTCGGTTATCGGGTGCTCAAGGCGAGGGACGCACAAAGCGCGCTGAGCGTGATCGAAAGCGGCCTGCCGATCGACCTGCTGTTTACCGACGTGGTGATGCCGGGCGCGCTGCGCAGCCCCGAACTGGCCCGCAAGGCGCGCGAGCGTTTGCCTGATATCGCAGTGCTGTTCACCTCGGGCTACACCGAAAATGCCATCGTGCATGGCGGCCGGCTCGATCCCGGCGTCGAATTGCTGCCGAAGCCGTATTCGCGCGAAGCGCTGGCGCTCAAGATCAGAAGCGTACTGGCGAAGCGGGGCTGACGGCGCGATCTCTGGCGCGGCAGTGCCGCAATGCCCGGCGCGTCGTGGCGTCAGCCCCGCCTCCCAACGCCGCAAGCCTGCTGAGCATCGCCGACGCCCCTCGCGCGAACGGGAACATCGCGCGCGTATCGCCTCGTTGCAGCTTCATCCATTTGGGGGATGACGGCGGAATCGGCCGCTCACATCATCGCCTTGACCATTGGTGTCAACAGCCTCCGGATCGGCCGGACGCTGTCAAACTGTTGGGCCTCATTTGGAAGGCTTGGAGACTTGAAATGAAAAAACTGCTGTTCGCGCTCGCGGCTCTTTCGTTCCTGGCTACGACCATCATGCCCGCGCAGGCCGGCTGCCCTCCCGGTACACGCTACTACTGCCAGGGCTCGAAATGTAGTTGCGTTTAGCTTCTCGCGGGAGGCCGTCCCAGGCGACGGCCTCCTTGCCCCGGCGATGGCGGAGGGCACGGTCGCGGCCCGCCCCTACTCCTCGACGCCGGCTTCCTGCGGCGTGAACTCGTACACCGACGAACAGAATTCGCAGGTCACCACCACCTTGCCGTCCTTGACCATGTCGGCGCGGTCCTGTTGCGCGAAGCTGTTGAGCATGCCGGACACCGCGTCGCGCGAGCAGGAGCATTGCGCGCGCAGCGGCAGCGGCGCGAACACGCGGACGCCGCGCTCGTGAAACAGGCGATACAATAGCCGCTCGCCGCTCAGATCGGGATCGATCAGCTCGACATCCTCGACCGTTGCGATCAGCGACTGGCCCTCGACCCAGGCGTCGTCTTCCGCGACCTCATCGACTTCGACGCCATCCGGCGCGTCGCCGGGATGCAGATCAGCCTGCCGCGCCCGCTCCGGCGCCTTGGGCAGGAACTGCAGCAGCATGCCGCCAGCGCGCCAGCGATGCTTTGGGCCATCGCCGCCGCCGCGCCATTCCTCGCCGACCGCCAGACGCACCCGCGTCGGGATCTGTTCGGAGCGCAGAAAATACTCATGCGCGGCGTCTTCCAGATTGCCGCCTTCCAGTGCCACCAATCCCTGATAGCGGCTCATGTCCGCGCCCTGGTCGATGGTCATGGCGAGATGGCCGTGGCCGAGCAGCGCGCCGGAATCCTGGCCGTCCTGGAGCCGCTTGGCGTCGAAGCGGGCATAGGCGCGCAACCGGTCCGGCGCCTGAAAATCCACGATCAGGAACGACACCGGGCCGTCGGTCTGGGTCTGCAAGATGAAGCGGCCGTCGAATTTCAGCGACGAACCGAGCAGGGTCGTCAGCACGATGGCCTCGCCGAGCAGCTTGCCGACCGCGGGCGGATAGTCATGCTTGGTCAGGACCTCGTCGAGCGCGGGCCCGAGCCGGGTCAAGCGGCCGCGCAGATCCAGCGAAGCGACCTCGAACGGCAGCACCGCATCGTCGACCGGAACCTCCGACGGGGCGCGGATCGAGGGTTCCAGGGAGATTTTGATGTCGGGGGATGGGGATGTCATGGCGCTTTATCTGGGGTCGGGAGGGGAAAATCGAAAGGGGCGCCTTATCCCTCCCCTCGCGTAGCGGTGGGGAGGGTGGCACATCGTGAGCGCAGCGAACGATGTGACGGGTGGGGGGCTGCTTCAGCGCATTCAACTGGCAGATCGCTTGCTGAGGTACCCCCCACCCGACCGGCCTCCGGCCGGCCACCCACCCCACCGCTACGCGGGGGGAGGGATTAGGAGACAGCCTCGAAACACCACGCCAAAATGCCTTTTTGGGCGTGCAGGCGGTTTTCGGCCTCGTCGAACACCACCGACTGCGGGCCGTCGATCACCTCGTCGGTGACCTCGTCGCCGCGATGGGCGGGCAGGCAGTGCATGAAGATCGCGTCCTGCTTCGCCAGCGACATCAGCCTGGCGTTGACCTGATAGGGTTTCAGGATGTTGTGGCGGTGCTTGCCTTCCTTGTCGCCCATCGAGAACCAGGTGTCGGTGACCACACAATCGGCGCCGCGCACCGCGGCTTCCGGATCGCTGCCGAGCACGACCGGCGCGTCGGTCGCCTTGATCCAGTCCTTCATCGCCTTTTTCGGCGCCAGTTGCGGCGGCGTCGCGATGTTCAGCTTGAACTTGAACCGCTCCGCCGCATGCGCCCATGACGCCAGCACGTTGTTGTCGTCGCCGGTCCAGGCCACGGTGCGGCCCTCGATCGGGCCGCGATGCTCCTCGAAGGTCATCAGGTCCGCCATCACCTGGCAGGGGTGCGAACGGCGCGTCAGCCCGTTGATGACGGGCACGGTGGCATGCGCGGCCAGTTCCAGCAGCGCCTCGTGGTTGAGGATGCGAATCATGATGGCGTCGACGTAGCGCGACAGCACGCGGGCGGTGTCGGCGATGGTCTCGCCGCGGCCGAGTTGCATTTCGGCGCCAGTCAGCATGATCGATTCACCGCCGAGCTGGCGCATGCCGACGTCGAACGACACCCGGGTGCGGGTCGAGGGCTTTTCGAAGATCATCGCCAGCGTCTTGCCTTCAAGCGGCCTGACCGGCTTCAGGTCCTGCTTCTTTTTCGCCTTCAGCCTGGCCTTCATGGCAACGCTGGCGACCAGGATGTTGCGCAGCTCCTTGGTCGGTATCTCGTTCAGGTCGAGAAAATGGTTCAGAGCCTTGCTCATCACCCCGCCGCCTTCTGCAACTGGCCGCCCGACAACGCCACGCAGGCGCGCTCGAGGCATTGCACGGATTCCGCGATCTCGGCTTCGGTCACGATCAGCGGCGCGAGAAACCGGACCACATTGTCGCCGGCGCCGACCGTCAGCAATTTCTGCTCGCGCAACGCGTTGACGAGATCGCTCGAGGGCACCACGGCCTTGACGCCGATCAACAGGCCCTCGCCGCGCACTTCCGACAGCACGGTCGGGTAACGATCGACCACCGACGCCAGTTTCTGTTTCAACAGCAGCGACATCTTCCGGACGTGGTCGAAGAAGCCGGGCTTCAGCATCACGTCGAGCACCGCATTGGCGGCGGCAATCGCCAGCGGATTGCCGCCGAAAGTCGAGCCGTGCGAGCCCGGCGTCATGCCGGACGCCGCTTCCGCGGTCGCCAGGCAGGCGCCGATCGGAAAGCCGCCGCCGAGTGCTTTTGCGAGCGGCATGATATCGGGTGTGACACCCAAGTGCTTATAGGCAAAGAGGTCGCCGGTGCGGCCCATGCCGGTCTGCACCTCGTCGAAGATCAGCAGCATGCCCTTGTCGTCGCAGAGTTCGCGCAACGCCTTGAAGAACGAATTCGGCGCCGAGCGGACACCGCCCTCGCCCTGCACCGGCTCGATCAGGATGCCGGCGGTGTTGGGGCCGATCGCCTTCTTGACGGCCTCGAGATCGCCATGCGGCACCTGGTCGAAACCGTCCAGCGGCGGCCCGAAACCTTCGAGATATTTCGCCGAGCCGGTCGCCGCCAGCGTCCCCAGCGTGCGGCCGTGAAACGCGCCTTCGAAGGTGACGAGGCGATAGCGCTCCGGCGCGCCCTTGGCGGCGTGATAGCGGCGCGCGATCTTGATCGCGCATTCCATCGCTTCGGCGCCGGAATTACAGAAGAACACGAAATCGGCGAAGCTCTGTTCGCACAGCCGCGCGGCCAGCCTGTCGCCATCCGGGCTCTTGAACAGGTTCGACATGTGCCACAGCCTGGTGGCCTGCTCCTGCAGGGCGGCGACCAGATGCGGATGGCAATGGCCGAGCGCATTGACCGCGACGCCGGAGGTGAAATCGAGATAGCGCTCGCCGGTGGTGGATATCAGCCAGGCGCCTTCGCCGCGCTCGAAACCGAGATCGACCCGGGCGAATACGGGGAGCAGATGCGACGTCGCGCTATTGGGCATGGCAATCGGCATGGCAATTCACTTGGGGTTAGAGCCCGCTATGGTGCGTATAGGTGCATCCACAACCAGCCCGGAAAACAAAACGTGCCGCCTTTTCGGGGCGGCACGTGGGAACCATTCTAGGCGTGCGGCGATAACTGTCAACAGGCCACGCAAAGGCCGGAAAACATCCGTAGGATTCCGGTGTGGGCGACGGAACATGTGGATGCAACCATGCGGACTCTTGCGCCGGAGTCACGCCATATTGTAGCTTCCGGGCTGTCGGGTACGACATCTCGTGCGGCGGTTCTGATCTTCTAGTCGTTGCTGTTCAGCGTACACGTTCGGGCGCGGTTATCCCGCCCGGCGAGGGCTAAGGGATTCTGCCCGCAGGGATTTTTGAGATTTGACATCGCGGCGTCGTCCTCATGCTGGCCGGCGCGATGCGAAGGGAAGAGTGCGATGACGGTATTGACCTGGTCCGATGATCGCGTCGAGCAACTAAAAAAGCTCTGGGAGGGCGGACTTTCCGCCAGCCAGATCGCCGCGGAGCTTGGAAATGTGACGCGAAACGCCGTAATCGGCAAAGTCCACCGGCTGGGCCTTTCCGGCCGCGCCAAGAGCCCCTCCTCGGCGGCCCCGCGGCAGCGCAAGGCGCGGCCTGCCCCGCAGATGATGCGGGTGTCGCGTCCGGTGTCGCGCGGCAACACCGCGCTGGCCCATGCGTTCGACGTGGAGATGGAGCCGGATCCGGTCGCCTACGACAATGTGGTGCCGATGAGCCAGCGGCTGTCGCTGCTTGAGCTCAACGAGGCGACCTGCCATTGGCCGATCGGCGATCCCTCGAGCTCGGAATTCTTCTTCTGCGGCGGCAGGGCGCTGGCCAGCCTGCCCTATTGCGCGCACCACTCGCGGATCGCCTACCAGCCCGCGAGCGACCGCCGCAGGCAGCCGCCGAAGCCGCTGCGGTAAGCCTCGTCATTGCGAGGAGCGCTTGCGACGACGTAGTCCAGCTTCATGCTACGCTGCACCATCGATTGCTTCGCTACACTCGCAATGACGGTGTGAAAGCACAATACGACATCTCACAACTGTCGTCCCTGCGAACGCAGGGACCCATCACCACAGGCGCTTGTGGTGATGCGTAGCTGGTGCTCCAGCTCATTTCAAAATCAACATCGGTGATTATGGGTCCCGGCTCAGCGCTCGCTTACGCTCGCATGGCCGGGACGACGAGGGAGTTTTCACTCCGCCTTGGCGAACCTGTCATCCAGCGCGTAGCCCGCGCCGCGTACGGTGCGGATCGGGTCCTGCTCCGCGCCGGGGTTGAGCAGCTTGCGCAGGCGGCCGATATGGACGTCGACGGTACGCTCGTCGATATAGATGTCGCGGCCCCAGACGCTGTCGAGCAATTGCTCGCGACTGAACACCCGGCCGGGATGCTCCAGGAAAAATTCCAGCAGGCGATATTCGGTCGGGCCAAGATCGATCGGCCGACCAGAGCGCGCGACGCGGCGCTTTTCGCGGTCGAGCTCGAGGTCGCCATAGGTCAGGATGGTGGCCAGCCGCTCGGGGCTGGCGCGTCGCAACAGGCCTTTTACGCGCGCCAGAAGCTCAGGCACGGAGAAGGGTTTGACGATGTAGTCGTCGGCGCCGGTGGCGAGCCCGCGCACCCGCTCGCTCTCCTCGCCACGCGCGGTCAGCATGATGATCGGCAGTTGGCGGGTCTCCGGCCGCGCCCGCAGGCGGCGGCACAGCTCGATCCCGGACAGGCCGGGCAGCATCCAGTCCAGCACCACGAGGTCGGGCACCCGCTCCTTCAGCCTGGTGTCGGCGTCGTCGCCGCGCCCGACGGTTTCGACGTCGTAGCCTTCGGCATCGAGGTTGTAGCGCAGCAGCGTGGTGAGCGCTTCCTCGTCTTCCACCACCATTATGCGCGCACTCATATTCGTGGCCTCTCTCAATTGCCGGGTACGGTAGTGGCAAACGTGGTCATGTCGCCCTTCGGGCGCTTGTCGAGCATCTGCTGACCCTCGATCATGTAGAACACGGTTTCCGCGATATTGGTGGCGTGATCGCCGATCCGCTCGATGTTCTTGGCGCAGAACATCAGATGGATACAGAACGAGATATTGCGCGGATCTTCCATCATGTAGGTCAGCAGTTCGCGGAACAGCGAGGTGCAGATGGCGTCGACTTCCTCGTCACCCTTCCAGACCACCATCGCCGCCGGCAGATCGTGCGCCGCATAGGCGTCGAGCACCGCCTTGACCTGGCTCTGCACGAGGTCGGTCATATGCTCGAGGCCGCGGATCAGTTTCAGCGGCTGGAAATCGTTCTCCAGCGCCGCCACCCGCTTGCCCATGTTCTTGGCGAGGTCGCCGATCCGCTCCAGATCGGTAGCGACCCGCATGGCGCCGACGATTTCGCGCAGATCGATCGCCATCGGCTGGCGTCGCGCGATGGTGAGCACCGCGCGTTCCTCGATGATGTGCTGCAGGCGGTCGATCTCGACATCGGAGGCCACGACGCGCTTGCCGAGCGCGATGTCCCTGCGGATCAGCGCGTCGACGGAATCGGTGATCATGCGCTCGGCAAGACCGCCCATCTCCGCGACCAGCCGGGTCAGTTCCTGCAGGTCGCCATCGAATGCTTTTGCGGTGTGTTCCGTACCCATTGTTGTTTTCCTCGCGATGCGCGTCAGCCGAACCGGCCGGTGATGTAATCCTGCGTGCGCCGGTCGCTCGGCGAAGTAAAAATCCTGTTGGTGTCGTCGAATTCGATCAACTCGCCGAGATACATGAAGGCGGTCTTGTCGGAGACGCGCGCGGCCTGCTGCATGTTGTGGGTGACGATGGCGATGGTGTATTCCTCGGCCAGTTCCGTAATCAACTCCTCGATCTTGGCGGTCGAGATCGGATCGAGCGCCGAGCACGGTTCGTCGAACAGGATGACCTCGGGCCGCACCGCGACGGTGCGGGCGATGCAGAGCCGCTGCTGCTGCCCGCCCGACAGGCTGAGGCCCGAGGCGTTCAGCTTGTCCTTGACCTCGTTCCACAATGCGCCGCCGCGCAACGCCTTCTCGACCCGGCCGTCCATCTCGGACTTGGAAATTTTCTCATACAGCCGAATGCCGAAGGCAATGTTTTCATAGATCGTCATCGGGAACGGTGTCGGCTTCTGGAATACCATGCCGACGCGGGCGCGCAGCAGATTGAGATCGAGCTTGGGATCGAGCACGTTGGTCTGGTCCAGCATCAGCTGGCCGGTGGCGCGCTGTCCCGGATAGAGATCGTACATCCGGTTGAAAATCCGCAGCAGGGTCGATTTGCCGCAACCGGACGGCCCGATGAAGGCGGTGACGCGGTTGGTGCCGAGCGCAAGGTTGATGTTCTTCAACGCGTGGTTTTCGCCGTAGTAGAAATTAAGGCCTCGCGCCGTCACCTTGGCCGGCGCCTCGGGCAACACCACCGCGGGAACGGGTCCGCCCGCCGCACTCACCGATACAGAAAGCTCATTCATTTTGCTGTCCTCTCGGCGCCGAGAATGCGGGCGCCAATATTCAGGGCAAGTACGGTCAGGGTGATCAGCAGGGCGCCGCTCCAGGCGAGCTGCTTCCAGTAGGCGTAGGGGCTCTGCACGAAGTTGTTGATGGTGACCGGCAGGTTGGCCATCGTCTGGGTCATATCGAGGCTGAAGAACTGGTTGGAGAGCGCGGTGAACAGCAGCGGCGCGGTCTCGCCGGCGACGCGGGCGGTGGCCAGCAGCACGCCGGTGATGAGGCCGGCGCGCGCCGCCCGGTAAGCGATGCGCTTGATGACCAGCGAACGCGGC
>JBBQUA010000201.1:0-9816 GCA_038212905.1 Hyphomicrobiales bacterium | reverse complement strand
GCACCGAATTCATCGAGCGATAGCCGGAATCGACGCGCTCGATCTCGCGCGCCACCAGGCCGTAGGCGACGTAGCTCGCATTGGCGCAGCCATATTCTTCCGGCAGAGTAATGCCGATCAGGCCAAGTTCGCCCATCTCGTTGAAGATCTCGCGGTCGGTCTTCTCGTCGAGATAGGCCTTGGTGATGCGCGGCAGCAGCTTGTCCTGCGCATAAGCGCGCGCAGTGTCGCGGATCATGCGCTCGTCTTCGGTGAGCTGCTCGTCGAGCATGAACGGATCGTCCCACTGGAACTCGACCGAAGCCGGCTTGTCCTTGGCCTGAGGGCGCACGCTCATGAGAATTCCTTTCGGTCCTTGCCAATTGACGGGCAAAATAGAGTGATATGGAGCCAAGTGCAATTGGATTGGGGCGATGCTCTCTCATCGTCATTCCGGGGCGCATCGAAGATGCGAACCCGGAATCTCGAGATTCCGGGTTCGATGCTTCGCATCGCCCCGGAATGACGGCGAACTATCTCAACCTTCAAGCTGCTCGTTGGAGAGAATCTCGATCCCGAAACCGGACAGTCCCTTGTAGTCGTGCACCGACGACGTCAGATGACGGATCGAGGTGACGCCGAGATCCCTCAGTATCTGCGCGCCGACGCCGACTTCGCGCCATTGCTTGTTGCGGTCGGCTTCGGCGGATTTGTCCTCCGGCAATGGTGCGACCGGAACGCCGGCGGCGCCGTCGCGCAGGTAGATCAACACACCGCTGCCGTTCTTCTTGAAATGTTCCAGCACCGCCTGCATGCGCTTCGGGCCCGTAAAAATATCCTTGACGATATTGGGCTTGTGAAAGCGCGTCAGCACGTTCCTGCCGTCGCCGATGCCGTTATAGACGAACGCGACATGCGCGATGGAATCGAACGGCGAGCGATAGGCGTAGCCCTGCAGCGGGCCGATCGGGCTCTCGGTGGTGAAGGTCGAGACCCGCTCGATCAGTTTCTCGCGCGCCTGGCGGTAGGCGATCATGTCGGCGATGGTGACATGCCTGAGATTGTGGGCGACGGCGAATTTGGCCACCTGCTCGCCCTTCATGACCGTGCCGTCGTCGTTCATCAGTTCCGAGATGACGCCGACCGGTGGCAGGCCGCTCAGCTTGCAGAGATCGACCGCAGCCTCGGTATGGCCGGAGCGCAACAGCACGCCGCCGTCGCGCGCGATCAACGGGAAAATATGGCCGGGCCGGGCGAAATCATTGGCGCCGGCGTTCGGATTGGCCAGCGCGCGGCAGCAGGAAGCGCGTTCCTCGGCCGAAATTCCGGTGCCATTGTCCGGCTTGTAATCGATCGACACCGTGAAGGCGGTGGTGTGGTTGGACTCGTTGTGCGCCACCATCGGATCGAGCCGCAGCCGGCGGGCGTCTTCGGTGGTGATCGGCGCACAGACGATGCCGGAGGTGTGGCGGATAATGAACGCCATTTTCTCGGAAGTGCACAGCGACGCCGCGACGATCAGATCGCCCTCGCCTTCGCGGTCGTCGTCGTCGGTGACGACGACGAGTTCGCCATTGGCAAAAGCCTGCAGAACTTCCTGGATCGGATCGGCCATTTTTGTAGGTCTCGCTTTGGTGCCGGGGCAGCATTAGCCGGACTTGATGAGCGGGACTTGATTAGCGGGACTTGGGACCCCGCGCCAGCATCATTACGCAGGGCAGAACGGCGCCGGCCGGGCGGCACGGACCACCCTGCCGCGGGCGCGCCAGGAGTGGAAAATCGTTGACGAGGTCGGGCCTCCATCGTCATGGTCGGGTGCCAAACAAAAACAACAAGCAGGTATCGGGAAGAAGCATCATGCCGTTTCACTTGAATTTCCGTCGCGCGGCATTGGCCGCCGTCGCGTTGCTGGCGGGGGCCGCCGGATTTTCAATCTCCTCGCAGGCCGCCGACGAGTGGCCGACCCGCGACATCACCTTCTACGTGCCCTACGCGCCCGGCGGCTCCACCGATCCGATCAGCCGTAAATATGCCGAGCTTTTGGAGAAGCAACTCAAGGTCAAGGTCATCGTCGAGAACAAGCCGGGGGCGTCGGCCACCATCGGCACCGGGGCGGTGATCCGTGCCGTGCCCGACGGCTACACGATCGGGCTCGGCTCGACCTCCTCGCTGGCCTATCAGCCACTGGAAATGAAGGGGCTGGCGTGGAAATCCGCCAATGACTACCAGTCGATCGCCAAGCTGTCCGACCTGCCGGCGATCCTGGCGGTGCCTGCCAACGCCCGCTGGAAAACCTTCGGCGAGTTCATGGCGGAGGCCAAGGCCAATCCGCGCAAGCTGAAAGTATCGGTGTCCGGCCTGCGCTCGGCCAATGACATCAACATCCAGCAGCTCAACAAGCTCGCCGGCACCCGCATCGTCACGGTGCCGTTCACCGGCGGCGGCGGCGAATCCACGCTGGCCGCATTGGGCGGCCGGGTCGACGGCACCTGCGGCTATGCGCCGGGGATGAAGGGCCAGATCGACGCCGGCAAGCTGCGCGTGCTCGCGGTGTTTCAGCAAGGCAAATACGACCTGCTGCCGGACGCCACGCCGATCGGCGAGACGCCGTGGAAAGAGACGTTTCCGGTCGGCTATTACGTGATCGCACCGAACGGCCTGCCCAAGCCGGTACTCGACAAACTGATGGCGGCCTCCAGGGTCATCGTCGCGAGCGACGAATTCAAAACCTTCCTCAAGACCAACGGCTACAGCTGGGATCCCAAATTCGGCGACGACATGAAGAAGGAGCTTGAGGAATATGACGGCAAGTTCCGCGCCATCATCAAGTTCCTGGACGACGACAAATGACGCCAGCCAGACGTTTCAACCTGCCGCCGGCACGGCGCGTCGTCGGCGTGCTCGCGCTGCTGCTGGCGGCGGTTGACGCGGTTGATGCCTGGCAGACACTCTCGATGGGGCGCTGGCACAAGCCGGGCGCCGCGATTTTCCCGATCGCGGTCGGTCTGCTGCTGGCGATGGCGGCGATCTCGGTGTTGCTGGAGAAGCATGGCGGCACAGAGGATCCGATGCCCGCGAGCTTCTCGCTGCCTGCAGGCACGGATCTTCACCGGCTGCTGAAGGTGATGGCCGCGTTCGCGCTCTACTTCCTGGCGATGCCGTTGCTCGGCAACCTGATCGCCTCAGCGCTGTTTCTGCTGGCGACGATGTGGCTGCTATCGGAAGATCCCGACAAATCGGTGGTGCGGCTGTCGCTCTACGCGGTGGCGATGGCGCTGGTGTTCGAGGTGTTCTTCGTCCGGCTGCTCAAAGTGCAGATGCCCGCGGGGGTGCTGAAGCAGTGGCTGTTTTGAGCGTCTCGTCATTGCCGGGCGCGCAAAGCGCGGACCTCAGATGTGCGCTGCACATCGGGGAATCTCGCAAGACAGCCTCTGGATTCCGGGTCTGCGCCTACGGCGCATCCCGGAATGACGGGAATATGCAATGAACTCCCTGCAAGGCCTGATGTACGGCCTCTCCATCGCCGCGACGCCCGCCAACCTGCTCGCCGCGTTCGCCGGCGCGTTCGCGGGCACCGCCATCGGCGTGCTGCCGGGCCTCGGCCCGGTTGCCGGCGTGGCGCTGATCCTGCCGTTGACCTTCTCGCTCGATCCGACCGCTGGCCTGATCATGATGGCCGGCATCTTCTACGGCTCGATGTATGGCGGCTCCACCACCGCGATCCTGCTCAACATTCCCGGCGAGTCCGCCTCCGTGGTCACCGCGATCGACGGCTACCAGCTCGCCAAAAAGGGCCGCGCCGGCGCCACGCTGACCATCGTCGCGGTCGGCTCGTTCGTCGGCGGCACGCTGGCGGTGATCGGCGTCATGATGTTCTCGTCGCTGCTGGCCAATGTCGCGATCCTGTTCGGCCCCGCGGAGTTTTTTGCGCTCACCGCCGGCGGGCTGGTGGTGATGTCGCGCATATCCGGCGGGACGTTGGCGTCCGCGCTGCTGCCGATGACGCTCGGGCTGCTGCTCGGCACCGTCGGCCAGGAGGCCGTCACCGGCGAGACGCGCTTCACCTTCGGCCTCCCCGAACTCGCCGAAGGCGTGTCGCTGGTCCCCGTCGTGGTCGGGCTCTACGGTTTTGCCGAGCTGATGCTGCTGATCGAGGACCGGGTTCATGCCGCCGCCAAACCGGAGTCGGTGCGGATGCGCCAGCTGCTGCCGACGCGGACCGAATGGAAGCGCGCGGTGCCCTCATGGCTGCGCGGCACCTTTTTGGGGTTCCTGTTCGGTCTGGTGCCGGGGCCGGCGGCGACGCTGGCGTCGTTCGCCGCCTACCGGCTGGAGAAGGCCACTTCGAAATACGCTTCCGAGATCGGCTCCGGCGCGATCGAGGGCGTTGCCGGGCCCGAGGCCGCCAACAATTCCGCCGCCACCGCTTCGCTGGTGCCGCTGCTGGCGCTCGGCATCCCCTTCACGCCGATCGCGGCCCTGATGATCTCGGCGATGATGGTGCAGGGCATCCAGCCCGGGCCGCTTCTGATCACCCAGCATCCGGAAATCTTCTGGGGCCTGATCGCCTCGGCCTATATCGGCAATGTGATGCTGCTGCTGCTCAACATCCCGATGGTCGGGGTCTGGGTCAGCCTGCTCAGGATCCCGCATTTCCTGTTCATACCGCTGCTGCTGGTGCTCTCAGTGATCGGTACCTACAGCGTCCGCAACAGCGTCTTCGACGTCTGGGTGCTGCTCGGCGCCGGCATCGTCGGCTACGCCTTCAACAAGCTGAAATTCCAGCTCGCGCCCCTGGTGGTCGGCCTGATCCTCGGCCCCAACATCGAAAAGCATTTTCGCGAGGCGCTGTTTCTCAGCCAGGGCGATCCCTGGATCTACCTGGAAAGCCCGATCGCGATCACGGTCTGGCTGCTGGTCGCAGCCATCTTGATCGCCGGCTTTGTCGCGCGGCGGCGGGCGGCGTTCAGGGATGCGATGGCGCAGGAGAGCAGTTTGTAGCAGGCGGACTTTCTCACCCTCCCCTGGAGGAGGAGGGTGAAGAACGGTTGCGGCTCGCTACTCTTTACACCGCGTCTTTGGCAACCTTCAGCGGGGACGCCTTGACGGACTTGCTGGCGGGCTTGGCCGCGAACTGCATGGGCTCTTTGGTGAAGGGATTGACACCGGCACGGGCCTCGGTCGCGGGCTTGTTCACGACCGACATTTTGGCGAAACCGGGAATGACGAACTCGCCCGATTCATTCAGTTCCTTGTACCCTACAACTGCCATCTGCTCGATGACCGCCTTGACGTCTCCCTTGGAAACCTGCGTTCCCTCGGCAATTGCGTCGATCAACTGATTCTTGGTCATCTTGGCCATCGTAAAAACCTTTGTGTGGATGGGCGGGAACGGATTTGAAGCGCGCGGGCTACGCTTAAGTAACTCGGTCCGGAACGCGGTAAAAACCACGCAGCGCGCTTCTCGTTCATGGCTGCGGTGAGGAAGTTATCAGGCTTAAAACCCATCGACGCCCAAAACGCAAGGAGCAACTCGGCAAAAGTTCCGTGCCTGACGTCCCCCGCCACGGCGTCAGCCGTGGCATTCCCCGCCTGTGCGGAGAGGGTTTACGGCAGCACTTCCTTGCGTTCGGCGAGTTGCGCGTCCATTTCGGCGCGCTTGTCGTCCAGCAGGCCGGCGGCGGCGGCCTCGATCACCGTGTAGAGTTCCTGGGCATCGCTGATCCGGGTCACCGTCACGTAATCCGCGCCGGCGGCGTAAAGATCGGCGACGCCGGCCAAAAAGTCGGCCGTGGCGACGATCTTGGCGGTCGGATTCAGCGTGCGGACGTGGCGGACCAGCTTTTCGTTATTGGCGCCTTTCAGCAGCGCATCCGGTATGCTCAGGATGATGAGCTCGGCCTTGCCGACACCGGCATGCACCAGCGTATCGACGTTGCTGATATCGCCGTAGATCACATGCAGGCCGCGATCCGCCAGGGTGCGGAACACGTTCGGATTGAAATCGATCACGGTGAGCTGATCGAGAAACACCGGGTTGCGCCGCTCGATCTCGCTCAGCAATGCGCTGGCGGCGCGGAAGAAGCCGAGGAGCACGACCCGCCGCGCCTCGCCGTGCCCTCCCTCGTGGCCGGCATCCTGCGCATGAACGTGGTCGAGATCGCGGATTCCGATCCGCTTCAAGGGGCCGATCGAGGCCCGCGTGATCTGGTCGCTGCGCACGATCGCAAACGTGCTCAGCACCGCCAGGATCACGAAGGCGAACGACACCGCGCTGGCGGTCTGGGTCTGGATGTGCCCGGCGACGACCCCGGTCTGGATCACGACCAGCGAGAATTCGCTGATCTGCGCGAGGTTGATCGCCGGCAGCAGGCTGGCGCGCAGGCCCTGCTTCATCAGGTACAGCGGCGTGAACGTGGTCGCCACGCGGCTGATCACCGTGAAGGCCGCGATGACCAGCGCGAGCCAGATCACCCCCATGCTCGGGATCGGGATGGTCATGCCCAAAGCGACAAAGAACAGCGTGATGAAGAAGTCGCGCAGCGTCGTGACCTTGGCGGTGACATCGAGCGCATAGGGGAATGTCGACAGCGACACCCCGGCCACCAGCGATCCCATTTCGCGCGACAAATGCAGCCGCTCGGCAATCTCGCCGATCAGGAAGCACCACGCCAGCGCGCCAAGCAGGATCAGTTCGGGACGGCGCGCGATCTGATGAAACAGTTTTGGCAGGACGTAGCGGCTCAGCACCAGCGCGGTCGCCACCAGCACGCCGACCCGGCCGACCGACAGCAGGATCACGCTGACCTGGAGATCGGCGAGGCTCGGCTGCACCGCCAGGAACAGGATGGCGAAGATGTCCTGCAGCACCAGCACGCCGAGCGTGATGCGGCCCGGCAGCGTGTCGAGCTCGCGCTTCTCGTACAACACCTTGACGATGATGACGGTCGAGGAGAGCGCGCAGGCGATGGTGAGATACACCGTATCGAAGCCGCCGAGGCCGATGCCCATGAAAAACACGACGCCGAGCAGGCAGGCGCCGACCAGCTGGCCGCCGGCGGCAAACAGGATCACCCGGCCCGCCCGCACGATCTTCTTGAGGTCGATTTCCAGCCCGATCATGAACAGCATGAAGATCAGGCCGAGCTCGGAAATGACGCTGATCGATTCCTGCGACTTGACCCAGCCCATGCCGAATGGCCCAATGACGAACCCGGCGATAAGGTAGGCGAGGATCAGCGGCTGGCGGAAAAAATGGGCCAGAAGCCCGATGCCCCAGGCGAACAGGATACAAAAAGTGATATCGCGAATAAGCTCGTGCATAAATCCGGTCTTCCCCTCGCCGCAACCTAAAGGCCGCGGCGTCAACGTCAAACAAGTAATGTGTCGCATCCTGGCCAACCGGTTCTTTCTCGCGATTCTGGCCGGCCTGTCGATCACCTCCCGGCCCCGCGGCGCAAGCTCGCCCGGCCATCGAGCCGACTTTCGCGGGCTCCCTGACCACGATTTCAGCAGAAGCCTCGGCGTGTCCGGGCCTTTACGATCCAGCGCCGGCCTGTGATGGTGACCGGCAAGAAGCCGGCAAGAACCAGCCCTCCGGCAAGTCCGGGACATCCGGCGATCAACCAAGAAAATCAAACGGGGATGACGTCCATGACCTCAGCGCAATTCGACTTCGCACCATTGCTTCCGGCGGGATTGCCGGCGCCGGCCGCGAGGTGGACGGGCCTGGCAAAGTACAGTTTTGTCGGCGGCAATAACGATCCGGACCAGGTTCCGGTCGAAGCGCTGGCCGATGCCGTCAACGCCGTGCTGCGGCGCGAGGGCAAGACGCTCGCCACCTACGGGCTTGCCAGCGGTCCGCAGGGATATCGCCCCCTGCGCGAATTCCTGACCACGAAACTCAGGCGCGATGCCGGGATCGACTGCGCCGCCGACGACATCCTGATCGTCTCCGGCTCGCTGCAGGCGCTGGATCTCGTCAACGCGACGCTGCTGGCGCGCGGCGACACCATCATCACCGAGCAGGACACCTATCAGGGTGCGCTGAACCGGCTGAGCCGTCTCGGCGTCAACATGGTCGGCATCCCGCTCGACGAGCACGGCATGCGGATGGACGCGCTGGCGGAAGCGCTGGCCGGTCTCAAAGCCAAGGGCATCACGCCGAAATATATCTACACCATTCCGACCGTGCAGAATCCGACCGGCACCATCATGCCGGAGACGCGCCGCGCCGAGCTTTTAAAGCTGTCGCAGCAATATGGCGTGCCGATCTTTGAAGACGATTGCTATGCCGACCTGATCTGGGACGGCAAGCGTCCGCCCGCGCTCTACGCGATGGACAAGAGCGCCGGCGTCATCCACATCGGCTCGTTCTCGAAATCGATCGCGCCGGCGCTGCGGGTCGGCTACATCGTCGCACCCTGGGCCGTGCTGTCGCGGATGCTGGCTCTGAAGACGGACGCCGGCTCCGGCGCGCTGGAGCAGATGGTGCTGGCGGAATACTGCGCGCCAC
The DNA here is from genome assembly GCA_038212905.1 of Hyphomicrobiales bacterium. Taxonomy (GTDB): domain Bacteria; phylum Pseudomonadota; class Alphaproteobacteria; order Rhizobiales; family Xanthobacteraceae; genus Bradyrhizobium. The sequence goes on along the minus strand of JBBQUA010000201.1, from coordinate 1,322 downwards.
ACTTCGCCACCCATGTGCCAAAACTCAACCGCGGCCTGCGCGCCAAGCTCGAGACGCTGATGGAAGCGCTCAACGAACAATTCGGCACCTCGGCGGAATTCGAGGACCCCAAGGGCGGCATCTTCCTGTGGGTGAAACTGCCCGACAATGTCGATACAGTGAAACTCTACCAGGCCGCGCTTGCTGCCGGGGTTGCCATCAATCCGGGGCCGGAATGGTCCACCGACAAGGCCTATGCCGGCAGCCGGCTGCGGCTGTGTTTCGCCAGCCCCTCGCATGAGGAGATCCGCGAAGGTGTCGCCGTGCTGGCCGAAGTGTGCCGCAAGGAATTTGGGGTGCCGGCGCGGATCGCGAATGTGGAAGCGCGCGTGAAAAGCTGAAGGGATGAAGCGCCACGGCCCTCATTCGCTTTTGATACCGGCGTCGCCGATCAGCTTGCCCCATTTGGCGCTTTCGCTCTGGATGAACTGGGCGAAGGCTGCGGCCGAAGACGGTGCGGGCTCGGCGCCGAGAATGCGGATTTTCTCGATCGCCGCGGGATCGTTCAGGGCCTTCACGAACGCCGCATTCAACCTTTTGATGATCTCAGGCGGAGTGGCCACGGGCGCGACGATGCCAAACCAGCCGACAGATTCAAATCCGTTCAGGCCCTGCGCCGAAAGCGGGGCAACGCCGGGCAGGAAGACCACCGGTTTGGCAGCGGACACGCCCAGCGCCTTCAACTTTCCATCGAGGATCAATTGCCGTGACGCCGGGATATCCAGCACGGCCAGCGGGATGTGACCGGCGAGAACATCAACCGTGGCCGGTGCGGTGCCACGATAGGCGACCAGCTGAATGCGCACGCCGGCCTTCTGGTTGAACAGCGCCGACGTCAGATGCATGGCGGTGCCGTTACCGCCATGGCCGATCGACAGATCGGCCGGACGCGCTTTGGCCGCCGCGACGACGTCCGCCACCGAGGCGAAACCTGATTGCTGCGACGCCACCAGCACGAACGGAATTTCGGCAAGCAGCGTGACCGGCGCCAGATCCTTGACCGGATCGAACGACATCGCCGCGCGATTGAGATGTGGATTGACCGTCAGCACGCCGGCCGCGGCGACACCGAGCGTATATCCGTCCGGGGCGGCCTGGGCCACTCCGCCAATTCCGATGTTGCCGCCGGCCCCCGCCCGGTTCTCGATCACGATCGGCTGACGCAAGTCTTCCGCGAGCAACGGCTGCAGCGCGCGGATCACGATGTCGGCGCTGCCACCGGGCGGGAACGTGACGATGATCTTGATCGGCTGATCGGGGTATGCGAATGCCAAACCGGGCGC
>JBBQUA010000200.1:0-9826 GCA_038212905.1 Hyphomicrobiales bacterium | reverse complement strand
CGGCGGTGGAATGCACCGCGACGGTGGCGATGCCGAGTTCCTTGCACGCGCGCAGGATGCGCAGTGCGATCTCGCCGCGATTGGCTATCAGGATCTTGTCGAACATCGTTCCCGCTTTGCTCCGTCATCCCCGGGATGAACAGACTTTGGTTCACCCGCGAGGAGCGCGCTCTTTCTTGCGCGCCTCGAAGGATGGGCTACTTGCACCGTCCTCTATCATCCTTCGAGGCTCGCCGAAGGGGGCTCGCACCTCAGGATGACGTCGCGTTGCTATTCAATAATCACCAGCGGTTCGCCGAATTCGACCGGCTGGCCGTCCTCGACGAGAATCTGCGTCACGGTGCCCGCGCGGGTCGACGGGATCTGGTTCATCGTCTTCATCGCTTCGATGATCAACAGCGTCTGTCCGACCGCCACCCTGGAGCCGACTTCGATGAACGGCTTGGCGCCGGGCTCGGACGACCAATAGGCGGTGCCGACCATCGGCGAGGGCACCACGCCCGGATGCTTGGCGATATCGGCCACCGCGACCGGCGCCGCTGGCGCCGCAGCGGAAGGCTGAAAGCTCCCGGGCATCGATGCGGCGATGCTGATGTTGCGTCCGACCCGCACCCGAAGTCCGGCGCGTTCGATCTCGATCTCGGTGAGACTGGTCTCGTCGAGCAGCAGTGCGAGTTCACGAATGAGCTGACTGTCGTCGCTGGTGAACTTCGCGGCTTTTGTATCGTCAGGCTGGCTCGCCATGATCTTGATCCGGGGCTTTCTGTGGGTGACAGGCGAAGGCGTCAGGCGGTCGCCTTGACGCCGATTTTGGCGGCAAGACCGTTGATCGCCAACCGGTAACCGTCGATGCCGAAGCCGCACAGCGATGCGAATGCGGCCCGGGCGGTGAACGAATGATGGCGGAACTCTTCGCGGGCGTGGATATTGCTGATGTGCACTTCGACGGTCGGGATTTTCACCGCCACCAAAGCGTCATGCAGTGCGATCGAGGTGTGCGAATAACCGCCGGCATTGATGACGATCCCGGCGGCTTTCCTGGCGAGCGCCTCGTGAATGAAATCGATCAGTTCGCCTTCGCGGTTGGACTGCCGGCAATCGGCCTTGAGGCCGAACTGCGCCGCGGTCTGCGCGCAGAGCTGCTCGACGTCGGCGAGCCTGGCGTGACCGTAGGTCTGGGGCTCGCGAGTCCCCAACAAATTGAGGTTGGGGCCGTTGAGCACGTAAATCGTCTCGGCAGGTCTCTCGGCCATCCAGATCCCGGTCATGCTGCTGTGGTGGCGGGGTTATAGGTAACATCAGGCCCAAGGGGAAGCCTTTAGGGGGCCCTGTACCCTGCCCGAATGCCTCACCAGGCTCGTTAAAAGCCGTGCGGAACCTGCGGAAACTGCTCGTTAACCAATGTTTAACGGGAGGCAGCCCCGTGACTGGGCGGCCTGACGTCCCCTATTACCAGCGGTTCTGGAGCCGCAGGCTTTCGGCGAGGTCGCCGCGGAAATTGTGCTGCCCGAGATGCAGCAATTTGCACTGCAGGTCGACCCAGATCTTGCCGCCGATATCGCGCCAGCGGCGACAGAACGCATAATCCTCCGATAAATAGCGGTTGGTATCCGGATCGTTCATGCAGTCGAAAAACAACCAGTGCAGATGCGCCTCCGGATGGCCAGGCGGTCCGTCAGGCGTATATTTTAGCTCGGGATACTTTTCCATCATGCGCAGGAAGACATTCCGCTTGATGCACATGAAGCCGGTCGGCGCCTCCGCCACTTCGACAAAACCGTCGGTGTCGGCATAGCTGCCGACCCGCTCGACGCCGTGGCCGATCGGATTGAAGGGGTATTCGGTGTAACGATCCTCGAATTGCTGCCGCGTGGTGCCGGCCGGCAGGCCTTCGGCCGGCCAGTTGAAACTCTTCATCGGATAGACGCCTGCAGTGACGTCGCGGTCGATCAGCAGCAAGCGGCAGACCGACTGCGGCGTGAAGGTGATGTCGGAGTCGATCCAGAAGAGATGGGTCAGCGTCTCGTCGGACAGGAACCTGCGCACCATGTTGTTGCGCGAGCGGGTGATCAGGCTTTCCGAGTGCATGTGCAGGATGCATTGCAGTCCGAACCGGTTGCAATGATGGGTGAGCTCGAAGATGCTCGTCACGTAGTGCATGCTGACCGCCGAGATGTAGCACGGCGTTGCGAACATCACCTTCATCGACCTCAAGGCTTCGTCGGGCAGCATTGCGTTGGCTCGTTCGCGAGACGGCTTATTTGGGAAGCTGATTGTCGTTCGGTTTGTTGTCGGGCGGCGCAAGTTTGATCGCACCCGCGGGCTTTGCCGCCGCGGGCGCTTTGGCGCCGGCTTGAGCCGCGGGCGGCTTTTGTGCTGTCGGAGGCGAGGGCTGCTCAGGGGCGACGGGCGCGGACGAACCAACGCCGACGGAGATGCCGAACAGCCGCCATTGTCCGTTCACTGGCGCGAACGACAGGTCGAAATTGACCTGGCTCGGCACTGAGGGAAAGAAGCCGGCCATGTGCATCAGGCCATTGGCTTCGATCTGCGGCAGCAGACTGAGCTGCGGATCGATCACAGCGACGCCGGAGAGGTCGAGGTTGTCGCTGCGCAACTTGGCGAAGATTTCGCCGAGCCGCGCCGCCGTATTGACCTGGAAGCCGGGGGCGCCGATGTCGCGCAGTACCGTGTAATTGCCGGTCTTGTTGGCCTGATCGAGCGCGAGCAGGGACGACCGGACCAGGATCAGCACGCCGTTGCGATCGATCTGCGCCGGTTTTGGCGCTTGCGCAGGCGCCTGACCGGCGGGCGCAACCGCGAGCATCATTGCCGCGAGCATCAAGATCCGCCGAGCGCGTTGTTTTCCAGTCACCACTGTGACTTCACCATGCGACGGTGAGTCCGGCCCGTCCGCCGACCCCGCCTTGCGCAAATCCGGCGGCGACGCCGCCGTTGAGGACAACATAATCGCTCAACCGCATCTGGGCCCCCAGGCTCATGGCATTCTGGCCGCGGAATGTACCCCAGTTGCTGGAGATCGCGAACTTCTTGTCCGAGGGCAGCGCGGAGCCGCCCATCGCGATCGCGATCGCGGTTCCCTCGAACGCCTGCCGCATCTGCGTCTGCAGGGTGGTCACATCGCCCTGCAGGACGGTCACGTTGTTCTGAAGACTGGTGATGCTCTGCGGATTGAAATTCGCCGTCGCCAGATTTCCGAGGCTATCCGTGGTCACGAACGAGGTCGGACCGGATTGCGCGGCGAGGCTGGCCGCCGAGGCGATGCCGGACATCCGATAGGTGTTCGAGGTGGTGCCGATCGAGACCTGGTTGGCGGTCGTGGTGGTTGCGCCGTTGCCGATTGCGGTCGAATTAGCGAAGGTCGCCGAAGCACCTGGGCCGATAGCCGTCGAATTGGTTCCGGTCCCGACCGAATTGTCACCGAACGCCGCGCCGCCGTTGGCTGCCGAGGCGAGCCCGCCGACTGCGACCGAGCCGGTCGCGGTCGCGCCGTTGCCGATCGCGATCGAATTGACGCCGGTGGCGGCGGCATTGTTGCCAACCGCCACTGCACCGGTGGCGGTCGCCTGCGCGCTTGCGCCGACCGCAGTTGCACCGGTGGCGGTCGCGATGCTGGCGTGGCCGATCGCGGTGGTGGCTGCTCCCGTGGCGTTGCTGTTCTGTCCGTAGGCGCTCGCGGTGGCGCCGTTGGCTGTACTGCCTTGACCCGCTGCGGTGGCATTGTTGCCGGCCGCAGTGCTGCCCTGGCCGGTCGCGGTCGCATTGGTGCCGTTGGCGGTGCTTGCCTGGCCGGTCGCCGTGGCAAAACCGCCATTGGCAGTGCTGAATGCCCCCAGCGCGGTCGCCCGGTCGCCGGTTGCATTGCTGTTCTGGCCGGTTGCGGTGGCGGCCAGACCATTGGCGGTACTGCTGCCGCCGGTTGCGGTCGCAGAGTCACCGTTGGCCAAACTGTTCTGCCCGGTAGCCGTGGCATTGGTGCCAACCGCGCCGCTGCCTTGGCCGGTCGCGGTGGCGTTATCGCCGTTGGCGATGCTGAGATTGCCCGTTGCTGTGGCGTTGGTGCCGTTGGCGCGGCTGCCGTAGCCGGTCGCGGTGGTGCTGTTGCCGTTTGCGAAACTGTCGGCGCCGGTCGCGGTGGCGCCGTTTGCGCCGACCGCGGTGCTGCCCTTGCCCAACGCGGTCGCGTTGGTGCCGGTCGCGTGGCTGCTCATACCGTAGGCGCTTGAGGAGGCGCTGTCCGCCTGACTATTCTGGCCGACCGCGGTCGATAAATTGCCGGCCGCGTTGCTGAAAACGCCGACCGCAACGGCGGAGGTGCTCGCAATGGCGCTGCGACCCACTGCGGTACCGGCCCCGGCGGCTTCGCTGAAGGAGCCAATCGCGGAAGAGAAAATGCTTGATGCGTTGGCGCTGTTACCGATCGCAAGGGAACCGGATCCGGCCGAGAAAGTGGCCGCGCACCCGCCGCCGGCAAACCCAGTCTCCGTAGACAGACATTGAGCAAGGGCCGGCGGTCCCCCGAGTACGGTCATCACCCCCGCGATCGCCGCGACGCTGCGCAGCGAGCTGCCGCTCAGCATGCTGCTGGCAAGCAGGCGCGCTCGGCGGCCGGAGGCGTCAACCAAATTAGAACGTTGCCTCCACGTCAAATACGTCGGGGCCGCCATAAAAGTCGCCCGCATCGTTGCCCGTCCCGGATCAGGTTGAAGCAAGTTCGTGTAAACGAGCCCGCACCAGGACTCAGCCCTCAGGAACCTTACCCGAATGCCGGCCGCAAACAACAATGTGGGAAATCGGGTGGGGCAATTGGAGGCGATTGGCGTGCAATGTTGCGGTTTAGCCACAACCCCCGATAGCGTTGCCAACTTTCCGTGTCTGTACTCATTTCACAAGAAAAACCCCCGTCGACAATCGACGGGGGTAGTTCATGCGGGTCGGCCGAACGTTGCGATCGATCTGAGCGGCTTTTCAGGCCGGTGAGACGCCCACTACCGTCATCATCCCGGCCGCCGCTGCGAGGCTGCGTAATGTGCCGCCGGCCAGTACGCTGCTGGCGAGCAGTTTTGCATGCAACTCCGACTGCGCTGCTGGACTCATCCTGTTCACCGACCGCCTCCGTTCGAACGAGGGCGCGTGCGTTTCGAATTTGAACCGCAAACTTCACCCGTTGCGCCGCGCCGCGAACGGCGGTCACGGCCGCTGCTCAAGATCATGCCGGCGTGGCGCCTCGGCCTCGCCGAGCCAGGACTGCCGGCGCCGCGCGTCGTGATGTTTCTCAAGGAGCCAGATGCGCCGCCTCGCATCGACCGCTCGGCGCTCAGCGACACTTTCGGCGTGACCCGGCGCGAAAGCGAGATCGTCTGCCATCTGGCAGAAGGCATGAACGTCGACGGCATCGCCGGCGATCTCGGACTGCGGGCGGGAACGATGCCGCAGAACCTCAAAAGCGCTTGCGAAAAGACACAGGTCCACAGCCAAGCCGCATTGGTGACTCTGGCGCTGAGTTTCGATCGCTAGTCGTTCCGGCTCACGCGAAAGGGGCGGGCATGGCTGCCCGCCCCGAACGCGATATTCCTGAAGGCTGTGCTTAGCCCTCGATGATGTAGACGATTTCGTAGGTCTGGGGCCGAACGATGACATAGCGACCCTTCACCAGAATGACCTGATAGCCGCGCCATTCCGGATAGATCTCGACGATCCGCGGCGGCAGCGGATAGAAGTGCACCGACGTCGGAACCCGGGTGCCAACCGAGATATTGAAGTTGACGTTGGTGGTTTCCTTGATGCTGGATTCCGAACGGATGGCGGTCGTGATCTGGGAGCGTTTTTCGGGCGGCGGCGCGGCGGTGGCGGAAGTGGCCGCGTTACCGGTCGTGGCGGCGGACTTGCCGTCCTTGCTCATGCCGTCCTTGGACTGGGCACTATCCTTCGTGCCGTCCTTGGACATGCCATCCTTGGACTGGGCGTTCTTGGCGCCATCCTTGCTCATTCCATCCTTGGATTGAGCGCTGTCCTTCATGCCGTCCTTGGACATGCTGTCCTTCGACTGCGCGGTGGAGCCAGACTTGCCCATGCCGTCCTTGCTCATTCCATCCTTGGATTGAGCGCTGTCCTTCATGCCGTCCTTGGACATACCGTCCTTCGACTGCGCGGTGGCGCCGGACTTGCCCATGCCATCCTTGCCCATGCCATCCTTGCTCATGCCATCCTTGGACTGAGCGTTATGCATGCCTCCGGACTCTGCTTTGCCACCGCCGGAATCGCGGTTCATCGGCGCAGCTGAGGGCGAGCCTCGGTCGGAAGATGGGGCGCTCTGCTGCGCAGCGGGAGCTGCGCCGCCGACAGCACCGCCGGTGCCCTGCGCATTGGCGAGGCCGGTCCCGGCGATCAAAGCCGCCGCGGCGACCGAAACCAAAAAGCGATTAGTCATGGAATATCTCCTCATGTGATTGCATTGCCCGCGCGAACAACGAAGCGAAGGGGGCGATGTTCCGCACGAAAGCCGGTTCCGTCGGATTTGTTTTGTGAATGCCTGATGAACGGCCCGACTTGGAAAACGCGCAAACAAAAGGCCGGCGCGAGGGCCGGCCTTTCCATTCAGTAACGCGGTAACATCAGATCGCCGCAGGCGCGCTCAGCAGGTCGCCTTGCCGCAACGCGCGACGCTGATTTTTTCCCGGAGGCCTTCGACGCCGACCGCGCCGATCACCACCTGCTTGCCGATCACGTAGCTCGGCGTGCCGTTCATGCCCATTGCCTCGGCGAGCTTGAAATTTTCTTCCAGCGTGGCGCGCACTTCCGGACTGGCGAGGTCCTTTTCGAGCTTCGCCATGTCGGCGCCGGCTTCCTTGGCGGCCGCCATCGAGCGCGCCTTGTCGGCCTGGCCCTTGCCGTTCAGCAGCTTCTGGTGAAAATCGAGATACTTCTTGCCGCTGGGGTCCTGCATGCGCATGGCGACCCCGACCTGGGCGGCCTCGACGGAGCCGGGGCCGAGCACCGGGAATTCCTTCAGTATCACCTTCAGCTTCGGATCCGATTTCATCAGCTCCATCATGTCGGCCATGGCGCGTTTGCAGTAGCCGCAATTGTAGTCGAAGAATTCGACCATGGTGACGTCGCCGTCCTTGGCGCCGACGGTGACGCCGCGCGGCGATTTGAAGATCGCCTCGGCGTTCTTGCTGACGCCCGCTTCATGCTTCTCGGCCTCGGCGGCGCTCTGGCGCTTGCTGAGCTCGGCCATCGCCTCCTCCAGCACTTCGGGATGCTTGAGCAGATATTCGCGGACGATGACCTCGATATCGCCGCGTTGCTTGTCGGAGAAACCCTGCGCAGAGGCGGCCGACGGCGCCCCGCAGAGTGCGAGCGCGAACAAAGCGGGGACGAGTAGGCGGAACGAAGGCATTGGCAAATCCTCTTGGACGAATTGATTGGCTGAGTTGTTGCAGGAGCCGGTTTTGCGAAACCTTAAGTCCGGCCGGTTTATTTCTAGTTGGCCTTCTGGCCGGGCAGCAGCTTGGCAGAAACGATATCGTCGGCCTTGACCCACCCCGGCGTGCCGATCGCGAACCGGGTCTTTGCCCGCGAGGCGAGGTCGCGCGCGGTCTTGTTGTCGCCGCGCAGAAAGGCCGCCTGGGCGGAAGCGAGGTCGGCCTGCGCAAGGTCTCCTTTTCGGCCGTAGGCCATCGCGAGCTGGGTATAGCCGATCGGCGCCTCGGTCTCACGCCCCACCGCCGCGCGCAGAATCGCGATCGCTTCCTCGGTGTGGGCGTTATTATTAGTCGCTACCAGCGCCTGCCCAAGTAACATCTCGATGAGCGGCGCGTGATTCGACAGTTGCACCGCCTTGCGCAGCGGCACAATGGCCTCTGCCGGCTTGCCGCCCTCCAGCAGTGCCTGGCCACGCAATTCCTGGAAATAAGGGTTGGCGGGCTGCAGCTGGATCAGCCCGTCGATCTGGGCGATCGCGCTGCGCAGGTCGCCATGCCGATAGGTGGCGATGGCGCGGGCATAGCGCGCGGGCAGGCTGTCGCTCGACAGCGGATAGCGCCGGTAGACGGTGTCCGGTCGTTCCATGAAGGCCGAGATCTTGGCGCGCACCATGTCGTGGCGCATTTGCAGGGCCGGGTCGTCCTTCTTGTCCCAATAGGGGCTCGAACGCGCCAGTCCTTCGAGTGCTTCGACACGCTGGGCCGGCATCGGATGCGACATCACGTAGGGATCGGAACCACGCGCCGCAAACAGGCTCTCGTTGGTGAAGCGTTTGAAGGTTTCATACATGCCCTTGGCGGACTGGCCGGTGGCGGTCAGGAACTTGACCCCGGCGCGGTCGGCGTTTTCCTCCTGCTGGCGGACATAAGAGAGCAGGGTGCGGCGGATCACTTCCTGCGGTGCGGACATTGCCGCCGCGCCGACATTGGCGAGACCGCTATTGGCGTTGCCGCTCCGTGCGCCCGCGACCACCGCGCCGGCGCCGAGCAGCATGGCGATGATCATCTGGGTCTGCGCCGTCGCCAGTTGTTCGCGCATCTTGGAGAGGTGACCGCCGGCGAGGTGGCCGGTTTCATGCGCCATCACCCCAATGATCTGGTTCGGGGTTTCGGACTTCATAATGGCGCCGTAGTTCACGAAGATGCGCCGGCCATCCGCGACGAAAGCGTTGAAGGCGCTCTCGTTGATGATGACCATCTGGATATTCTGCTTTTCCATGCCCGCCGCGCGCAGGATCGGGCGGGTGTAGTCGCGCAGCAATTGCTCGGATTCGGTATCGCGGAGGACGCGCAGGCCACCTCCTTGCGCAAGCGCCGGCATCGGCGCCATGACAAGCGCGACCGCCGTGGTGAGGGCGGTCAGTCTCGACATTTTCTGGCGCAGCGCGAAGCGGAGCAACATGAGGTTCTCGGGGGGATTGGCGGCGGGCCGGATACGAGATATGCCCTAACAAACCGCCGAATGCGGCTTGTCTGGGGCCAAGGGTCGGTTTTTGGCCCCTGTTTCAGTCCTGTTTTTCTTTGGTTCGAATAGCAGATATCGATGCTTGATGCGACACTGAGAGACCGTGCCAGGGGCCTGCTGACGGCGTCGGCGCGAAGCGATGTTCCGCCGTTCATGGTGATGGACGTGATGGCGGCGGCCGCCCGGATCGAAGCCGCCGGCGGCCATGTGATTCACATGGAGGTCGGGCAACCCTCGGCGTCGGCGCCGAAGCCTGCGATCGCAGCCGCTCACGCCGCCCTGGAATTGGGGCGGATCGATTATACCTCGGCACTCGGCACTCCCTCGCTTCGCGCGCGGATCGCCCGGCATTACCGCGAGACTTACGGCTGCGCCGTGGATGCCGAGCGGATCGTGGTCACGACGGGATCGTCCGGCGCATTCATCCTGGGCTTTCTCGCGATGTTCGAGCCGGGCGACCGCGTCGCCGTGACGGTTCCCGGCTATCCGCCGTATCGCCACATCCTCACCGCGCTCGGCTGCGAGCCGGTGCTGATCGAGACCTCGAGCGAGACCCGTCACGCGCTGACCGGCGAGGCGTTGCTGGCGGCCCATCACGACACGCCGCTGAAGGGCGTGCTGGTCGGCAGCCCGGCCAATCCCACGGGAACGATGATGTCGCGCGAGGCGCTCACCGGCCTGATGGCGGCGGCGGAGGGCGCCGGTATCCGCTTCATCTCCGACGAAATCTATCACGGCCTCGATTATGCATTTCCCGCCGTCACGGCGGCGGAGCTTTCGCCGCACGCGCTGGTGATCAATTCGTTCTCGAAATATTTCTGCATGACCGGCTGGCGGGTCGGCTGGATGGTGG
>JBBQUA010000199.1:0-9878 GCA_038212905.1 Hyphomicrobiales bacterium | reverse complement strand
AAGGGGTATGCCTATGTCAGCGCCTACAGTGCGGCAAAGCACGCGGTGGTCGGGCTGGTGCGCTCGCTGGCCCTGGAACTGGCCGCTACGCGCGTGACGGTCAATGCGGTGTGCCCCGGGTTCACCGATACCGATCTCGTCGCCGGCAGCATCGACAACATCATGAAAAAGACCGGCCGCAGCCGCGAGCAGGCGATCGCTGAACTGTCGAAGCACAATCCGCAGGGCCGGCTTGTGACCCCAGTGGAAGTTGCCGACACCGTGTTGTGGCTGTGCGGCAAAGGCGCCAGCGCGGTTACAGGACAAGCCATCGCCGTAGCCGGTGGAGAGATTTGAAGCGCCGATCTTGATCCCGTCATTGCGAGCGAAGCGAAGCAATCCAGCTTTCTTCCTGAACCGCAAAGAAAGATGGATTGCTTCGTCGCATCCGCCTTCACCCGAAGGCGGGCTTCGGCGGACAAGAGGGCTCCTCGCAATGACGACGATAGACAACGAGAGAACAATAAGGGAGACCCCATGAGCAGGCCCGCCAATCCCGTCACACTGCCGCTATCGGACTATTCGCCCAAACATTTCCTGTTGGGAGTGACGGACGGCGTAGCGACCGTCACCCTGAACCGGCCCGAGCGGAAAAACCCGCTGACCTTTGAAAGCTATCGTGAGCTGACGGATTTTTTCCGCGCCTGCGCGATGGACGACGACGTCAAGACCATCGTGGTATCAGGAGCCGGCGGCAATTTTTCCTCCGGCGGCGATGTGTTCGAGATCATCGGTCCCCTGGTCAAGATGGATACCAAGGACCTCACCGCCTTCACCCGCATGACCGGCGATCTGGTCAAGGCGATGCGGGCCTGTCCGCAGCCGGTCATTGCGGCGGTCGAGGGCATCTGCGCCGGTGCGGGCGCGATCGTCGCCATGGCGTCCGACCTGCGTCTGGCCGCCACCGGCGCCAAGGTCGCATTCCTGTTCAACAAGGTCGGGCTGGCCGGCTGCGACATGGGCGCCTGCGCGATCCTGCCGCGCATCATCGGGCAGTCGCGCGCCTCGGAATTGCTCTATACCGGCCGCTTCATGACCGCGGAGGAAGGCGAGCGTTGGGGCTTCTTCAGCCGCATCGTGGCGCCGGCCGAGGTGCTGTCGCAGGCCCAGCAACTGGCAAAACAGATCACCGAGGGGCCGACCTTCGCCAACACCATGACCAAGCGCATGATGGCGATGGAATGGGCGATGTCGGTGGAGGAAGCGATCGAGGCCGAGGCGGTGGCGCAGGCGCTGTGCATGACGACGGCCGATTTCGCCCGGGCCTTCGAGGCGTTTTCCAACAAGGCCAAGCCGGTGTTCCAGGGGAATTGAGCGGAGGCTCTTATGAAAATCGCGATCATCGGTGGCGGACCGGCCGGGCTCTATTCGGCGATCCTGCTGAAAAAGCAGCGGCCGGAGGCTGAGATCACGGTCTATGAGCGCAACCGCGCCGATGACACCTTCGGGTTCGGCGTGGTGTTCTCCGATGCGACCCTCGACAATTTCGAAAAATACGATGCCCCGAGCTACCGTCGCATCACCCAGCAATTCGCCTATTGGGACGACATTGCCGTGCACTTTCGCGGTACGGTGCACCGGGTCGGCGGCAATGGCTTCTGCGGCTGCTCGCGCCGCACGTTGCTGCTGATCCTGCAGGACCGGGCGCGCGAACTCGGCGTCATCCTGCTGTTCGAAGCCGACGTCGAGGACGAGGCCCGCTTTGCCGATGCCGATCTGGTGGTGGTGGCCGACGGCATCAACAGCCGCTTCCGCGAAAAATACATCGCGCACTTCCAGCCCGAAGTGGACCTGCGCTCCAACAAGTTCGCCTGGATGGGCTCGACCCGCCCGCTCGATGCCTTCACGTTCATCTTTCAGGAGACCGAGTGGGGCCCGTTCATCGCCCACGCCTACCAGTATGAGGTGGGGCGCTCGACCTGGATCTTCGAGACCGATCCCGCGACGTTCAAGCGTGCCGGGCTCGAAGGCCTCAGCGAGCAGCAATCCGCCGACCGGATGGCTGGGATTTTCGGCTGGTTCCTTGAAGGACATCCGCTGCTGATCAATCGCTCGATGTGGCGCAATTTTCCGATGATCCGCAGCAAGCGTTGGGTCAAGGACAATATGGTGCTGCTGGGCGACGCCAAGGCCACCGCGCATTTCTCGATCGGCTCCGGCACCAAGCTGGCGATGGAAGATGCCATCGCATTGGCGGACGCCATGCTTCGCGCGCCGACAGTCGAGGCCGCGCTGCAGGGCTACGAAACGGGCCGCCGCGAGGAAGTAGAGAAGACCCAGCATGCCGCCGACGTATCGCTGGTCTGGTTCGAACATGTCGATCGCTTCTGGGATTTCGATCCCGTCCAGTTTGCCTTCGGCGTCATGACGCGCGCCAAGGCGATCACCTACGACAACCTCACATTACGCGCGCCGGATTTTGTCGCAGAGGTCGACAAGGCGTTCGCAAGGCAGATCCGCGCCAAGGGTTTTGACGTCAATGTCGAGACGCCGGTGGCGCCGATGTTCCAGCCGTTGCGGCTGCGCGAGATGGAGCTCGCCAATCGGGCCGTGGTGTCGCCGATGTGCATGTATTCGGCGGAGGAGGGCGTGCCCGGCGATTTCCATCTGGTGCATTACGGCTCACGCGCGGTCGGCGGCGCCGGGCTGATCTTTACCGAAATGACCTGCGTTTCCCGCGATGCCCGCATCACGCCCGGCTGCGCCGGTCTGTGGAACGACAGGCAGGAGGCGGCGTGGCGCCGCATCGTCGATTTCGTCCATGCCAACTCGGCGGCAAAGATCGCGCTGCAGCTCGGCCATGCCGGCCGCAAGGGCGCCACCAAACTGATGTGGGACGGCATGGACCGGCCGCTGGAGCAGGGCGGCTGGGACATCGTGTCGGCGTCGCCGATTCCCTATTTCCCCGACAGCCAGGTGCCGCGCGAGATGGATCGCGCGGCGATGGATACGGTCAAGGCTGACTTCATCCAGGCCGCCGAACGCGGTGAGCGCTGCGGCTTCGATATGCTGGAGCTGCACAGCGCCCATGGCTATCTGCTGGCGAGCTTCATCTCGCCGCTGACCAACCAGCGCAGCGACGGCTATGGCGGCTCGCTGGAAAATCGACTGCGTTTCCCGCTCGAAGTGTTCGAAGCGCTGCGGGCTGTATGGCCTCCGCAAAAACCGATGTCGGTACGCATCTCCGCCACCGACTGGGCGGAAGGCGGCGTCACCGGCGACGACGCCGTCGAGATCGCGCGCGCCTTTGCGGAGGCCGGCGTCGATCTGATCGACGTGTCCACCGGACAGACCGTGCGCGACGCGCAACCGATCTATGGCCGCATGTTCCAGACACCGTTCTCCGAGCAGGTCCGCAACGAAGCGCGGGTCGCCACCATGTGCGTCGGCAACATCACGACGCCGGACCAGATCAATACCATTCTGGCCGCCGGCCGGGCCGATCTGGTGGCCCTCGGGCGCCCGCATCTGGTTGACCCGTCGTTTACGCTGAAGGCGGCGGCCTGGTACGGCGCGGGGATTGCCTGTCCGCCGCAATACCAGCCCGGCAAGGATCAGATTTTCCGCAACAGCGTGCGTGACCGGCAGGACTTCGACGATTTAAAAATTAAGGCTAAGCCGAGGACCCGGGCCGAGCTGAAGGCGGAGGCGACAAAGCCGCTTGCCGCGGAGTGACCGCCCATGCGAGGCTTAAGGCCTTCGCATCGTGTTTTGGGTGGAGTGGAGTAGGGCGATGAAGGCGATTATCGTCGGCGGCGGTATTGGCGGTCTTACCACCGCGCTGATGTTGCGGGCCCATGGTATCGGCTGCGAGCTGTTCGAGCAGTCGGATAGCATCCGCGAACTTGGCGTCGGCATCAACACCTTGCCACATGCGATCCGAGAACTTGCGGGGCTCGGCCTGCTGCAAGCGCTCGATGACGTCGCGATCCGCACCGGCGAGCTGTTTTATCTCAATCGCCACGGCCAGGAAGTCTGGCGTGAATCCCGCGGCATCGATGCCGGCCATGATGTTCCGCAATTCTCGATTCACCGCGGCCGGCTGCAGAGCGTGATCCACCGCGCCGTCGAGGAGCGGCTTGGGCGTGACGCCATCCACACCGGCTGCAGGCTGGGCGCCTTCACCCAGGACGAAGGCGGGGTGACCGCGTATTTCTTCGATCGAACCGGCGCGCATACCAAAACCGTGCGCGGCGATGTCCTGATCGGCGCCGACGGCATTCATTCGCGGGTGCGCGAAACACTGTTCCCGAATGAGGGGCCACCGTGCTGGAACGGACTGATGCTGTGGCGCGGCGCGCGCGACTGGCCGGCCTTCCTGGACGGCCGCTCGATGATCGTTGCCGGCGGCCTCAACGCCAAGGTCGTGGTCTATCCGATCGCGGAGGGATCGAGCCCGTCGAGCCGGCTGACCAATTGGGCGGTGCTGGTGAAGGTCGGCGAGGGCAACGTGGCGCCGCCACGCCGTGAGGATTGGTCGCGGCCCGGCAAGCGCGAGGAATTGATGCCGCATGTCGCGCGGTTCTCAGTGCCGCATGTCGCCGTGCCGAACCTGATCGCGGCGACATCGGAGTTCTACGAATATCCCTGCTGCGATCGTGACCCGCTGCCCTATTGGTCGAGCGGTCGCGTCACGCTGCTCGGCGACGCCGCGCACCCGATGTATCCGGTGGGATCGAACGGCGCCTCGCAAGCCATTCTCGACGCGCGGTGCCTTGCCGACGCGCTGGCGCGTTCGGAACATCCGCGCCAGGCGCTGCTGGCCTACGAGCAGAAGCGATTGCCGATGACGGCTGATATCGTGCGCGCCAACCGCCGCGGCGGTCCGGAAGGCGTAATCGACGCGGTCGAGCAACTGGCGCCCGATGGGTTTGACGACATCGACAAGGTGCTGAGCTATTCGCAGCGCGAGGCCATCGTCCGCGGCTATGCCAGCAAGGCCGGTTTTGCCGCGGTGCCGGGACTGGCAGCGGTGAGGGCGTAAGAGCTTTGCTCAACTCGTGAGGTCACCTCGCCCCGCTTGCGGGGAGAGGTCGGATTGCGAAGCAATCCGGGTGAGGGGGACTCTCCGCGAGTCCGAGTCTGTCGAGAGAGCCCCTCACCCCGACCCTCTCCCCGTAAGAACGGGGAGAGGGAGAAGAAAAATTCACGCCCCCGGCGGCGGCGGCAGGAAGTGGATGTTGTATTCCGCGGCCATCGCCACCACCTCTTCCGGCTTCTGCTCCTTCATGTTGTGAAGCCCCCAGAACAGGTAGAACAGTTTTCGGGTCGGTGATACCCAGAACAGCACTTTTGCGGCTTGATCTGACTTGTTGAAGATGCCGTGGGGAACGCCCATGCCGAGGCGTATCAGGTCGCCCGCGGTGGCCTGGGCCTCGGCGCCGCCGAGCATGAAATCGAGCTTGCCCTCCAGCATGTACAGATATTCGTCCTGGTCCGGGTGGATATGCGGCGGCACGAAGGTGCCCGGCGGCATTGTCGCGTGCCACGAGAAGCTGTGCTCGGTGCGGTTTTTCGGCACATAGGTCTGGCCGAGAATATTCCAGGAAATTCCCTGCATGCCCTCGTTGGCCCGGGTGATGCCGGTGATCTCGCTTGTCATCTCTTGTTTTCTCCCAAAATCGTAATTGCTTTGGACCGTTTATTTGGCCGCTGCGCAATCCTTGGCGTAGCGGTCGCCATAGTTCTCGAACACCTTCTCGGAGATTTCGGTCTGGAATTTTCCGTCGGGCCGTTTGGCGACCTTGGTCAGGTAGAAATTCTGGATCGGATAGCCGTTGGTATTGAACTTAAAACCGCCGCGCAGCGAGGTGAAGTCGGCCTTCTTCAACGCCGCCGAGACCGCTTCCTTGTTGGAGAGGTCGCCCTTGACCGCCCTGACGGCGCTGTCGATCAGCACGGCCGTATCGTAACCCTGCATGGCATAGGTGCCGGGCACGATGTTGTAGGCGGCTTCATAGCCCGCGACGAATTTTTTGTTCTGCGGATTGTCGAGATTGGGCGCCCAGTTCGAGCCCCCGAACATGCCGACCGCGGCGTCCTGCTGCGCTGGCAGCGTCGACTCATCAACCGTGAACGCCGAAAGCACCGGAATTTTGTCGGCCAGGCCGGCCTGCCTGTATTGCTTCACCAATGTCACGCCCATGCCGCCCGGCATGAACGTGAATACGGCGTCGGGCTTAAGTGATGCAATCTTGGAGAGCTCGACCTGGAAATCCAGGGTGCCGAGCGGCATGTAGGACTCTTCGACGATTTCTCCCTTGTAGTCGAGCTTGAACCCGGCGACGGAATCCTTGCCGGCCTGATAATTCGGCACCATGACATAGACCCGCTTGTAGCCGCGGTCCTGGGCCACCTTGCCGAGAACCTCGTGCACCTGGTCGTTCTGGTAGGAGGTCGCGTAGAAAAACGGGCTGCAGTTCTTGCCGGCATAGCTTGAGGGGCCGGCGTTCGGGCTAATCAGGAATGTCTTGCTGTCCGTCACCGGCTTGTGGATCGCCTGCAGGATATTCGAGAAAATCGGCCCCACCACGAAGTCGACCTTGTCGCGTTCGAGCAGGCCCTTGACCTTGCCGACGGCGCCGTCCGGCTTCAGTTCGTCATCGGCGACCACGAGCTCGACGTCGCGGCCGCCCATCTTGCCGCCGAGATCCTTGACCGCTAGCGCAAAACCGTCGCGGACCTGCTGACCGAGCGCAGCCGCCGGACCCGACAGTGTCACGATCACGCCGATCTTGAGTTTTTCCTGCGCGACCGCCGGTCCCGCCGCGACGCCCAGGAGAACCGCCACTCCGGCCAACTTCAACTGCTGCTTCATGGGTTATTTCTCCCGTTACGCCGACCCGGATCCGGGCGCGAGGCTCAAGCATATTCTGATGGAGACCGCCGCCGCAAGCAAGCTGCAAGGCGCGCGCCGATCGGCCACGACGCAGCATGCAAGCCGCACGCCAATTATTTGAACCTTAAAGAAACTGGAAAATGCGCCGCGGGCGGGCCGCGTTTTGACTTGCGGCGACAGAAAAATTATTTGAAGGTCGAAATAGCAGGCCGACCGATGTCAAGGTTGCGGCACATTGTCCGTGCTGCCGCGAGGCCAGGCAGGTGATTGCATCATGATCCTTGATTCCGAGACCAAGGCGGTCGAGCTCCCGGAAGATCACGGCGACGAACTCAGGTTGTGGCTGCGCCTCTTGACTTGCACGACGCTGATCGAGGGCGAGGTGCGTGGCCGGCTGCGCGAGCGGTTCGATGTCACCCTGCCGCGCTTCGATCTGATGGCGCAGCTCGACAAGGTGCCTGACGGCATGACGTTGTCCGATGTCTCGAAGCGGATGATGGTTTCGAACGGCAACGTCACCGGGCTGGTCGAGCGGCTGGTCGAATCCGGCCATCTCGACCGGCGTACCTCCGACACCGACCGGCGCGTCCAGGTGATACGATTGACCAAGGCCGGTCGCGCCGAGTTTCGCCGGATGGCCGCGGAGCACCAGACCTGGATAGCCGAGATATTTTCGGATCTTTCGCCGAAGGACGTGCGTGAATTGATGCGACTGTTGGCCAAGACCAAGGGCTCGGCGCAGAAGTCCGCGCAAAAACGAGCCCTCTGAGCCGTGAGCGCGCCTGATGACTATGAGGCCGAGTACAACAACCGGGCGCGGGTGCCGGAAAACCCCGCGCTGATCGCGGGCTGGGCCAGCGACGCGGCGGCCTATCGCGAGCGGCAGGTGCCGCGCCTGATCCGCTACGGTGCCGGTGCGCGCAACGTGATCGATTATTTCGCCGGCAGCCATGATGGGCCGATCGTCGTCTTCATCCATGGCGGCTACTGGCAGGCACTCGACAACTCGTTTTTCAGCCATCTCGCCGGCGGGCTCAATGCCCACGGTATCGGCGTCGCCATTCCAAGCTACGACCTTTGCCCTGATGTCAGCATCGATCGCATCATCGCGGAGATGCGGCAGGCCTGCCGCGAACTGGGGCGGCTGGGACGGTCCCTCGTCGTCAGCGGCCACTCCGCCGGCGGGCACCTTGCTGCCTGCATGCTGGCGACCGACTGGCCTGCCTTTGATCCGTCGTTGCCGCGCGATTTTGTGACGTCGGCCTATTCGATCTCGGGCCTGTTCGACCTTGGTCCGCTGGTCCAGACATCGATCAACCGCGCCTTGCAGCTCGATGCCGCCACCGCCAGGGCCGCAAGTCCGCTGTTCTGGAATCCGCCGGCGGACAAGCGCCTCGATGCGGTGGTGGGCGAGAACGAAAGTGCCGAGTACTTTCGGCAAAGCCGAACCATCGTCGACGCCTGGGGCGCCGCCGGCGTGACAACACGGTTCGGCGTGGTTCCCGGCGCCAATCATTTTACCGCGATTGCCCCGCTCGCCGATCCCGGCTCGCCCATGGTGTCGCGCCTGAAGCACCTCGCGGGGCGCTAGGTTTCAAAAAGTACGGCATGGCCCCGATCTGGGCTCTTGCGCCAAATTACTTTAAGTATAAAATGTTTTGGAATGGTCCGCTGCCGGACGGCCTGGATATTGGTCTCAACCCTTTCCTCCCGAATACAGGGACGATGGAGGCGATGGAAATGTCAGGTGGAATTCCCAACCTTGGTCCATCGGGCCACGTCGATGATTTCTCGCGGCGAAATCTTCCCCCATCAGAGCAATGGCCGGAACTGGTTCTCGATCGGCCCGAGTTTCAATACCCCGATCATCTCAACGCCGCGGTCGAACTGACTGACCGCATGGTCGAGCAGGGGTTTGGCGATCATGTCGCGCTGATCGGCAACGGCCGCCAACGCACCTACAAGGAATTGACCGACTGGTCGAACCGCCTTGCGCATGCACTGGTGGAGAACTACGGCGTCAAGCCCGGCAACCGCGTCCTGATCCGCTCCGGCAACAATCCGGCCTTGGTGGCGGCATGGCTCGCGGCCACCAAGGCCGGCGCCGTCGTCGTCAATACCATGCCGATGCTGCGCGCCGGCGAATTGACGCAGATCGTCGACAAGGCCGAAATCGGTCTGGCGCTGACCGACAGCCGCATCGCCGACGAACTCGTAGCGTGCGCGAAGACCAGCCGCTTTCTCAAGCAGGTGGTGAATTTCGACGGGACGTCGAACCATGACGCCGAGCTCGACCGGGTGGCGCTGAGCAAGCCGGTGCGGTTCGATGCGGTCAGGACCGGCCGCGACGATGTGGCGCTGTTGGGATTTACCTCGGGCACCACGGGCGAGCCGAAAGCGACGATGC
The DNA here is from genome assembly GCA_038212905.1 of Hyphomicrobiales bacterium. Lineage (GTDB taxonomy): Bacteria > Pseudomonadota > Alphaproteobacteria > Rhizobiales > Xanthobacteraceae > Bradyrhizobium. The sequence goes on along the minus strand of JBBQUA010000199.1, from coordinate 594 downwards.
ATTTCCATCGCGATCTGCTGGCGGTGGCGGATGGTTATGCGAGAGAAGTGCTGAAGGTTACGCCGGATGATATCTTCGTGGGATCGCCGCCGCTGGCCTTTACCTTCGGCCTCGGCGGCCTCGCAATCTTTCCGCTGCGCTTCGGCGCCACCGCGACGCTGCTGGAAAACGCTTCGCCGCCTGAGATGGTCAGGATCATTGAAACCTACAAGGCTACGATCTGCTTCACCTCGCCGACGGCGTATCGCGCGATGATGGCCGCGATGGACCAGGGCGCTGATTTGTCGTCGCTGCGGCTTGCGGTCTCGGCCGGCGAAACCTTGCCGGCTGCCGTGTTCGAGAGTTGGACCCGCAAGACCGGCAAGACGATTCTCGATGGCATCGGCAGCACCGAATTGCTGCATATCTTCATCACCAATCGAGTTGGCGACGCGGTAGCGGGAAAGACCGGGCGTCCCGTCGTTCCGGCAGCCGCGTCGCCCACCCGGTTTGTAATGAAAATATGCAGCAATTCCGTCGAGCCGATACCATCGAGAATCATCTTGCCTGTCTTGCGTGTCCAGCTTTCGAAAACCGGCGCCGGCAATGTCTCGC
>JBBQUA010000198.1:0-9878 GCA_038212905.1 Hyphomicrobiales bacterium | reverse complement strand
GAAGATGTTGGCGCCGCCGCCGAAGGTGCCGACATTGCCGGTCGCCAGCAGCAGGTTGCAGTAGGCGCGGACGTTGGCGGTGCCGACGGTGTGCTGGGTGCCGCCCATGCACCAGATGAAGGTCGAGGGCCGCTGCTTGGCGAAGGTCTCGGCGACCTTCTTCAGCTGCTCGCCGGGAATGCCGGTGACCTTTTCGACTTCTTCCGGCGTCCATTTGGCGACTTCGGCGCGGATCTGGTCCATGCCGTAGACGCGCTGGGCGATGTACTGCTTGTCTTCCCAGCCGTTGTTGAAGATGTGGTGCAGCATGCCCCAGATCACCGCGATGTCGGTGCCGCTGCGGAACCGGACATAATCGGTGGCGTGGGCCGCGGTGCGGGTGAAGCGCGGGTCGAGCACGAAGACATTGGCGCGGTTGATCTCCTTGCCGGTCAGGATGTGCTGCAATGACACCGGATGCGCTTCGGCGGCATTCGAGCCCATGAAGACGATGGTCTTCGAGTTGCGGATGTCGTTGTAGGAGTTGGTCATCGCGCCGTAGCCCCAGGTATTGGCGACGCCGGCGACGGTGGTGGAGTGGCAGATGCGGGCCTGGTGATCGACCGAGTTGGTGCCCCAGAATGCCGCGAACTTGCGGAACAGGTACGAGCCCTCATTGGAGAATTTCGCGGAACCGAGCAGATACACGGAATCGGCGCCCGACTTGGCGCGGATCTCCATCATCTTGTCGCCGATCTCGTTGATGGCGACGTCCCAGGATATTTTCTGCCACTCGCCGTTGACCAGCTTCATCGGATATTTCAGGCGGCGGTCGCCATGGGCGAGTTCGCGCACCGAGGCGCCCTTGGCGCAATGCGAGCCGCGATTGATCGGCGAGTCCCAGGCCGGCTCCTGGCCGACCCAGACTCCGTTCTGAACTTCGGCGATCACGGTGCAGCCGACCGAGCAATGCGTGCAGATGTTCTTTTTGATTTCGGTCGGGGCGCCGATGATCTGGGGACCGGCCTCCGCCTTGCGCACCGAGCCGAGCGGCATCAGGCCAAGGGCGGCGCCTGCCCCCGCGGCGAGGCCCGACCGGCGCAGGAACGTGCGGCGGTCGAGAACGCCCGAGGCGAGGCCGGCGGCGATACCCTGCAAACGCGACTTGCCTGCGGATCCATCTCTTCGCTTCATCAACATGTGTGTGATCCCATCAGTAGCGGTTGACGCGATAGAAGTTCTTGACGTGATCGGATTCCTTGTAGCGGGCCTTGACCCGCTCGGCCTGCGACTGGTCGGCGATGGCCTCGCTGCCCACCAGCGGCACCACGGCGGCGGCCGCGACCGCCGATCCGCCCATCATGAAGAAGCGGCGACGGTCCACGCTGGCCGTCGTCTTCGACGTGGCTTCGCCGGATGGCGCCTTGCTGTCGGATGGCTTGCTCATTGCAATCTCCCCTTCGCTTGCCTTCGCCGTTACAGCGTGAAGGCCTCGGATTCCAGTTCCATGAAGATGCGGCCGACCCGGCCGACGGTACGGTAGAATTTGGCTGACTGCGACATCTCGAGATCGGCGAACATCCGCGCCGCCCACGGCTTGAGATGCCGTTCGAAGAATCGGGCCTGTTCGGTGAAGTCGGCCTCGAACTCGCCGCGCGCCAGGCCCGACATCACCTCGAGCAGGATCGCGATGTGATCTTCCGGTTCCCGCGAGGGGCCGGCGCGTTCGATTCCAAGCGTATTGAAATCCTCGCGCACCCGCGCCAGCGGGCGCTCATGCAGAAAGCCGGTCAGGTAATAGGAGGCATAGGGCAGCAGTTCACCGCGGCCGAGCCCGACGAACAGATCGAAGAATTCCTTGCTGACGGCGCGGTCATCCATCGCCGCCGCGGCCACCGAAAGTTCGATATGCGCGATGCCGAGGTCGGACGCGTCGCCCTTCAGCGTGGCGACCCGCGCCAATGTATCGGCGTCAGGCGCCTTGCCGAGCAGCAGCGACAACAGGCCGTATTCCGCGGCGCGCAGCTGATCGATCTCATCGACTTCAGGCTTCACTTGGGAGTTCATTTGGGAGTTCATTTGGGATTTCGATGTCACCTGATCCTCGGATGGTCCGTAGAGATCGGGGCGAAGGAGGTAACGATGCACCCGCGTCAGCGTTTCGATGGCAAGGACACGTTCGGCGGGAATGCGCGACCATGCTGATACCGAGGGCTGGGCAATGCCGATCCCACGCGCCAGCGATGCGACGCCGCCTGCTGCCTTGATTGCTTGTTCCAGTCCGGCGTCACGCATGCTGGACCGATCCCCCGTGTGCCTCTTGATCGGGCATACAATTTAGAACTGGAATTATTCCAGTCCTAAATTTGTAACATAGGGTTTGCCTATGTCGTCAAAAACTTTTGTCTAAACAACCGGTTTTGCGGTGCCATGGCGTCGCACCGGCGGTTGCGGTGCAGCAGGAGAGTCTTCTGGCGGATGAGGTTCGGTGCCCACATTTTTTTTTGCCGCTGAAAGGCCTTCGTCGTCACTCTGCCTCAGCGCTTCGACAGGCAAATCCCCCTCGGGTGCAGCAGCGGGACTGCCGGGGTTTGGCTCGGGATCGCCGCGTTCTGCTTCCGGCTCGACGGCAGCGGCGGAAGGGGAAGGTTCGTCCCCCGGCCCGTCGCCCATGATCTGCAACACCATCCGGGCCACATCCATGCCGGCGCCGAGTTCGCCGGCGCCTGGCACGCCGCCGGGCGTGTTCCAGTCATAGGCGTATTCGAGCGCGGGGTTGACGTAATTGCGGATCGCGGGGTCCAGCGCCCAGGATTGTCGCAGCGCCGCGTTGCGCAGATGTTCGGGCACGCCCTTTTGCAGAAACCCGGTGATATCGGTCGCGCCCGTCATCTCCTCCAGCTTGGGCAGGCTGGAGAGGTCGAACTCCGGCGCGGCGTCGGCTTCGAGCGCCGGCGGGATTTCGGTCGCCGCCGCCGGCTCATCCGGCTGAGGTTCCGGCTGCTTCGCCTCCTGCTTGCGCTGCGACCACCGCGCCAGAAAGCCCTTGTCCTCGTCGTTCTGGTCCGGATCGCTCATGAGCGCCCTGTTCCGTCATCCGACGGATCATGCCGCATGCCGCCGCGATCGCTGCTTTTGCGATCCCGCTTGCGCTTGTGGAAGGCGCGCTCGACGTGGAACTGGTCGACAAAGGCCGCGATCCATGCCGCGATCTCCGGCGGCATCGGCACGGTACCGATGACGTCGCAGCCGCTCTCGAAGATCGCCTCGCCTTCGGTCGGGTCGGCGGTGACCTTGGTCAGTTCGAGTTCCAGCCCGCCGTCCTGGCGCCGCAGCGCAATCCAGATTCGCGGCTCACCGTCGGCGAGGTTGTCGCGGTAATTGGCGGTATCCGAACTGAACAAATCGAGGCTGGCCGCGCCCGCGTAGTAGATCGTCGCATCGGCCTGCGTCGACAGCACGGTCCACGGCGCCGTGTCGGGCACTTCATCGAGGATCATCGCCGGCGACCACATATGGTCGATCCAGGGATTGTCGATCGGTCGGCGGCGCAGCACCACGCCGACCTGGCGGGAGGTCTCGGTCAGCGCCATGCCAGATCCTCCGTTCCCCGGCCGGTCATGTGACGTCGGCGGTGGCCGCGAGCGGCAATCCCGCGACCAGATTCTGCGGCTTCAGCCGCACCACCTTGTCGGCTCCGCTGGCCAGAATGAGATAGACCGGCCGGGTGCCGACGCGCTCGTCCACCAGCCGCGTATCCTCGATGGTCAGGCGCATCAAGGCGATGATGCGCTCGGCGGCATTACCTTCCAGTTCCGCGCCGTTCCACAGGGCATTGCCGATCCTGGTGCCTTCGCTGTCGAGGCCGATGAACCAGCGCCAGTCGCGATCCTCGATCGAGGCCACCGTCTCGACCTTGACGGCGACGCCGAGCAGATGGGCGATCCAGCGTTCGATCACCCTTGCAAGCCCGGCACGCGCCTTCGGATTGCCGCCGATGTTCATCACCATCGCGTGCGCGTCCGAACGCGACCAGTAGGTCCAGGCATTGTCGTCGTCCATCACGTCCATCTCGCCGAACGCCTTGGGCGGCGCCAGCATCGCGGTCAGCGGCGACGAATGGATGTCAGCTTGCGCATGCTGCTGCGCCTCGATCACCTCGGCGTCGGCCAATAGCAGCGTGCCGTCGTGCACGGTGGCAAGCTGGCTGCGATAGAACAATTCGGCCGCGCGCAGCATGTAGGGATCGTCGCAGCCCTCCAGCGCATTGCGCAGGATCAGATGGCAGAGCTGTGACAGGAAGATCGGCGGCAGATCGCCGGCGCCCTTGCGGGCCAGCGCCACATACACCGCCTCCAGCGACGGCGCCGCCACCAGCCGGTCGCGGAAATTCACCATGAAGGTCCAGTTTTCGCGCGCGTCGGCGTCAACAAGCATCGCGATATCGGCAGATGTCACCGGGCGCAGCGGATCGGCCAGCAGGTTCGCATGCAGCCGCAGCTCGGCGTTGCAGGCATCGGCCGGCGGCATCAATTCGGGCCGCGCCAGATAGGCCATGATCAGTTCGGGCGTCGCCAGCAGCCCGCCATGATCGCCGCGACGCGTCAAATGATGGCCGGAGGCGACCCAGAACTCTCTCATGTGCGATCCCTGGTCATGCGGTCAGTCCTGATCAAGCCCATCAGGTCGACCTGTTCTTCCGGCGCTTCTTCACCCTCGACCTCGTGAAAGGTAAAGGCGCTGGCATGCGCATGCAAGGAATCGGCGCCGCCGGCGGTTTCGCGCGGCCGCAGCGTGCGAAAGCGCTCGCGGATCTCGCCGCCCTCGACGCTGCGTTGCACCGCGAGCAGCGTTTGCGGCGCGTGATCGCACAGCGAAGCGGCAAACGCGACCTCTTCCTCGGCGGCCGCCCGCGCGGCGGCGAGATCCGGCGCGCCGAATTTCTCCAGCAATTTTACAGCGAGGCGCTCGACCACCGTCTCGCGCTCCGCCCCATCAGCCTCGGTGACGATGGCGAGCGTTGACCAGCCAAGACTGTCGACGCCGAGAAAGCCCGACCGCAGCGCCACGCGCGCCTTCGCTCCGAGCGCGGCCGGGTCCACGTTCCAGAACACGAAGGCGCCGGAGACCGCCCATTCGCCGGGTTCCGCCGCCCGCTCGAACACAAAAGTGTCGGACGGATCGAGCCGGATGGTTCGCGGCAATTTCAGCATGCCAGCCTCATCCGAGCTTTGGGCCGCGCGCCTGGCGGTCATACCAGGCGGCGCGCGCCAGCGCCTCCGTGAGGCTGGCCCGTTCCGGCGGCCCCTTGCCGGTGGTGGCGCGCACCAGCAGGTCGCCATTGACGTCGATGCCCCGGATTTCGCCGGCCCTGGCCGGTGCAAGCCGCGACAGATAGTCCCGGGCGACCGCCTCGAACCCGCGTTCCCGCCATTGGTCGAACGCGGTCATCAGATGCCGCGCGAAACTTTCGATGATGGCGTTGGTATCGATCATCTCGAAACCCTCGCTCAACAGCGCGACGCCGGAGGCGGCCTGCACCTCCTCGATATGGGCCATGTCGGCGGCGCGCAGGATGGCGCCGAACACCAGCCACGCCGGAATTTCATTCTCGGCGCAATCTGTGGGCCAGCCGAGCCGGCCGCCGCCCAGCAGCCCGCCGTCGAACCTGACGGCGTCGGGCCAGTCGAAACTAACCTCCCGCTCCGGCGGGCAATGCGATGAGATCGCATCGCCCAGCGCATTCATGCCGGCAAAGAACGCCCGGCGCGCCGAGACCAGCGCCTCGTCGGGTTCGAGCACCACGGCGAATTCGACCAGATCGTAGCGCCGTACCCAGACCAGCGTTCCCGCGCCCGTTTCAGCCGCGATCTCGCGGCCATGGGCGAACGCGTCGCCAAGCTCGCGCAACGCGACCAAAGTATAGCCCGGGGGCAGATCGAGTGTCTGTTCCACGTCCGCGAGGTGCGACGTCATCGAAAGGCTCATCCTTAATCGCTTTGCAATCCGCCGGTGTATGCTATCCCCCTCAAGCCCGTAACGCGAGCGGGTCTGGCCTTGCAGTTCTGCGACCAAGCAGGTACCGCGGAACCGGAGAACGAAGCAACCGCGCGGCTTGCGCGCCGGTTCAGGACATTAAATATGAGTGCGGCGCCGTCTCATCTCCTGATCTGCAGTTGCGAGAAGACGATGCCGCTCGACACGGCGGCAATCGGTCGCGGCTGCGGCGGCGCCATCACGCAAGCCAATCAGCTCTGCGGCCTCGAACTCGATCGCTTCAAGGCCGCGCTGGCCGACAGTGTGCCGATTACCGTTGCCTGCACCCAGGAAGCCCCGCTGTTTCGCGAAGTCGCGGAGAATTCGCCGCAGGCCGAACTTACCTTCGTCAACATTCGCGAAACCGGCGGTTGGTCGAACGACGCGGCCGCCGCCGGCCCAAAGGCCGCGGCGCTGATCGCGGCGGCGCAGGAAGACATGCCGCCGATCTCGCTGGTGACGCTGGAGAGCACCGGCGTCGCGCTGATCTATGGCCGCGACGAGGTCGCGATCGAGGCCGCGCAACGGCTCGCCGACCGTCTCGACATCACGGTGCTGTTGAGCAGGCCCGGCGACGTGGCCCCGCGCCGCAGCAACGAATTTCCGGTGCTGAAGGGCACCATCCGCAACGCCCGGGGCCATCTCGGCGCCTTCGAGCTTGCGATCGACGACTATGCGCTGCCGCAGCCTTCGTCGCGCGCCAGGCTGGTATTCGGTTCGTCGCGCAATGGCGCGACCTCGACCTGCGACCTGATCCTCGATCTCTCCGGCGGCGCGCCGTTGTTTCCCGCGCACGAATTGCGGCCGGGCTATTTGCGCGCCGATCCGCACGACCGCGCCGCGGTCGAACGCGCCATCGCGGAGGCAGGCAGCCTGGTCGGCACCTTCGACAAGCCGCGCTTCATCCAGTTCGAAGCAGCACTCTGCGCCCATTCGCGTTCCGGCATCACCGGCTGCACCCGCTGTCTCGATCTCTGTCCGACCGGCGCGATCACGCCTGACGGCAATGCGGTCGCGATCGACGCCAATGTCTGCGCCGGCTGCGGCTCCTGTGCCTCGGTATGTCCGACCGGCGCCGCCTCGTATTCGCTGCCAAGCGCGGACGCGCTGATGCGGCGGTTACGCACCTTGCTGCAGACCTATCACAAGGCCGGCGGCAGCAAAGCCATCGTGCTGTTCCACGACGGCGAGCACGGCGAAGATGTCATCGACGCGCTGGCGCGGTTCGGCGCGGGCCTGCCGGCGAACGTGCTTCCGGTCCGCGTCAACGAGGTGACGCAGCTCGGGCCGGAAAATATCGCCGCGGTTTTTGCCTATGGCGGCAGCGGCGTTGCCATGCTGACGCGCGCCAGGCCGAAGCACGACATGTCAGGGCTCCGGCGTGCGGTCGAGATGTCGGACACCATTGTCTCCACGCTCGGCTTTGGCGCCGGCCTGGTACGGATCCTCGAGACCGACGATCCCGACCAGTTGCGCGTGATGCTGGATGCGCAGCCTGCCGGCATCGCCGCGCCAAAGCCGGCCAGCTTCGTCCCGCGCGGCGCCAGGCGCGGCGTGCTCGAAACCACGTTTCGCGAGTTGCATCTCGCCGCACCGGTACCGGTCGATGTCGTGCCGCTGGCGCCGGGCGCGCCGTTCGGCGGCGTCAATTTGAATGTCGAGGGCTGCACGCTCTGCCATGCCTGCGTCACCGCCTGCCCGACGCATGCGCTGTCGGACAATCCCGATCGCGCCATGCTGCGCTTCACCGAAAGCCTCTGCGTGCAATGCGGGCTGTGCCAGTCCACTTGTCCCGAGGACGTCATCACGCTGGAGCCGCGGCTCGATTTCAAGGCGTGGAACGCGCCGCTATCGGTGCTGAAGGAAGAAGAGCCGTTTCATTGCATTGGCTGCAACAAGCCGTTCGGCACTAAGAGCTCGATCGACCGCGTGCTGGCCAAGCTCGGCGAGAAGCACTGGATGTTCCAGGGGGCCAATGCCAGGCGTCTCGACGTCGTCAAGATGTGCGCGGATTGCCGGGTCGAAGCCGTGGTCAATGAGAGTTTTGACCCGCACGCCGCGCCGCAACCACGCCCGCCCGTCATGACGACGGAGGATTATCTGCGCGCACGCGACGCCAAGAACGGCGATCCGCTGGATTCGTAGGGAGTATCCGTGTCCGCCCAGCCAATTATGCAAGCCCGCGCGACGTCAAAAGCCGCTGGGATCCCCGGCGTCAAGCACGTCATCGCGGTGGCCTCGGGCAAGGGCGGCGTCGGCAAGTCCACCACCTCCTGCAACCTCGCGCTCGGCTTCGCCGCGCTCGGGTTGAAGGCCGGCATTCTCGATGCCGACATCTACGGGCCGTCGCAGCCAAAACTGTTCGGCCTGCGCGGCAAGCCCAGGCAGATCGGCCCGCGCATGCTGGAGCCGATGGAGCGTTTTGGCGTCAAGCTGATGTCGATCGGCTTTCTGGTCGAGGAAGACCTCGCCATGATCTGGCGCGGCCCGATGGTGATCTCGGCGATCACGCAGATGCTGCGCGAAGTGGCGTGGGGCGATCTCGATATTCTGGTCGTCGATCTGCCGCCCGGCACCGGCGATGCACAGCTCACCATGGCGCAGCAGACTCCGCTGGCCGGTGCGGTGATCGTCTCGACCCCGCAGGATATCGCCTTGATCGATGCAAGGCGCGGCATCGCAATGTTCGAGAAGGTGAACATTCCGCTGCTCGGACTGATCGAGAACATGTCGAGCTTCTGTTGCCCGACCTGCAACCACGTCACCCCGATCTTCGGCCATGGCGGCGCCCGGCTGGAAGCGGAGCGGCGCGGCATACCGTTTCTCGGCGAGATCCCGCTCGACATGCAGATTCGACAGACGTCGGATGACGGCCGCCCTGTGGTCGCGACCGAGCCGGACAGCGTTCATGCGCGGCACTACATCGATATCGCCCGCGAAATCTGGACGGCGGTCTCCACGGGCGCGGCGAGCCGGCCCGCGCCGCGCATCGTGATCGAGTAGGCGTTTTCCTGCCCCGGGAGGTAACGCTGCCGTCTACGATTTCGGCTTGGAATCCGGCGGACAATCCTTGCGGATTTCCATCGGCTTGCCGTCGCTTTGCACGGTAGGAGCGGCTGAATTGGCGTAGCCGCTGGCGCTGGGCAATATCGCGCTCTTTTCAACGGCCAGTGAATTGGCGGTCTTTTGCTCGCCGCTCCCCGAGGTCGCAGCACCCGTCGTGGTCGTGCAACTGGTGTCCTGCTGCTGGGCCGACGGCGCTGCGGTTTGCGCGACGGCTGCCCCGACAAACAGGGAACTGGCGAAAATAGCGACCGCGATGCGATAAATCATCTTTGTCTCCTCCAAGCGAAAATCGCTTCTCAAATCCAAACTACAGAACGGTTCTCGCTGCTGAAGGTTCCCGTCGCCCTCGGGGAGACTGTGGCGTCACGGCCAGCGCACGCAAAGACTTTGCCGACCTCTGTCGGTTCCTGGCTTCCCGTTCGTCTTGATGATGAGAGTAGAAAAAAGGAATTCAGAAATGGCCGGGCCCGTGCAAGTCGTTATCTGCCATCTCGTCGTCAGCGACGCCAATGCCGCGATCGAGTTCGGCAAGAAGACGCCCGGCGCCATCGAGGCGCGGAGCTGAACTTCAATGGCGCCCGGATTTTCCTGATGGACGATTTTCCCGAACATCGTGGCGTCCGCGCGCGTCCCGCTCGCGGAGGGAGCATTTAATCGCGGGTTGGAGCGATCGAATAATCCACGTCGAATACTTTCCTTGTTATGAGGAAGGCAAAACCCGGAACAATGACCCACTGCACGATCGGCGAGAGTCCGATATTCAAGCCGAATAAGGAAATAATCGGCATCCATTCGGA
>JBBQUA010000197.1:0-9898 GCA_038212905.1 Hyphomicrobiales bacterium | reverse complement strand
CGGCTTGATCCGCTCCTTCTTCAGGCCGTCGACGATATAGGCGGAAACGCCGGCATCCACCGAGGCCTGGATCGACGCCGAGTCGCTCTGGTCGACGAACATCGCGATCGGCCGGCGCACCGCGCGGCTGACCTGGAACATCTGTTCCAGAACGTCGCGGCTGGGGTTCTCCAGATCGATCAGGATCACGTCGGGATCGAGCGCGTAGATCCGCGCCAGCAGATTGTGCATCTCGCTGATATGCGCGACGCCGGTAAAGCCCGCCTCCCGCAGCCCCTCCTCGAGGATCGCGGCCCGGATCGGGCTTTCGTCAACAATGACGATCCTGGGAGACGTCTCGGAGCCCATCGACCACTCGCATTTGCGGCAAAGCACCTCTTAGCACGCCCGAAGCCGGCTTAAAGCCTTGTAATTATGGACAATTGGGACTAGCTCCTGCCCATCAATCAGGCATATCAGACATGAACCAGGCCGCCGCGCCCAAAGTCAGCTTTGTTTCCCTGGGATGCCCCAAGGCGCTGGTGGATTCCGAGCGGATCATCACCCGGCTGCGCGCCGAGGGCTATGAGCTGGCGCGCAAACATGACGGCGCCGACCTCGTCATCGTCAATACCTGCGGCTTCCTCGACAGCGCCAAACAGGAATCGCTCGGCGCCATCGGCGAGGCGATGGCCGAGAACGGCAAGGTGATCGTCACCGGCTGCATGGGGGCGGAGCCCGAGCAGATCGAGGCCGCCTACCCCGGCGTGCTGTCGATTACAGGGCCGCAGCAATATGAGAGCGTGCTGGACGCGGTGCATCGCGCGCTGCCGCCGGTGCATAATCCGCACCTCGATCTGGTGCCGCCGCAGGGCATCAAGCTGACGCCCCGGCATTACGCCTATTTGAAAATTTCCGAAGGCTGCAACAATCGCTGCAGTTTCTGCATCATTCCGAAGTTGCGCGGCGATCTGGTGTCGCGGCCGGCCGGTGAGGTGCTGCGCGAAGCGGAAAAACTGGTCACCGCCGGCGTCAAGGAGTTGCTGGTGATTTCGCAGGACACTTCGGCCTACGGCGTCGACATCAAATATGCCGAGAGCCCGTGGAAGGACCGCCAGGTCCGCGCCAGATTTTTCGATCTCGCCAAAGAGCTCGGCGAACTCGGCGCCTGGGTCCGGCTGCAATATGTCTACCCCTACCCGCATGTCGATGAAGTCATCGGCCTGATGACGGAAGGCAAGGTGCTGCCCTACCTCGACATCCCGTTCCAGCACGCCAGCCCGGAAGTCCTCAAGGCAATGAAGCGGCCGGCGGCGCAGGACAAGACGCTGGCGCGGATCAAGAAGTGGCGCGAGCAATGCCCGGAGTTGACGTTGCGCTCCACCTTCATCGTCGGTTTTCCGGGCGAGACCGATTCCGATTTTGCGTATCTGCTCGACTGGCTGGAAGAGGCCGAGATCGATCGCGCCGGTTGTTTCAAATACGAGCCGGTCGCGGGCGCGACCTCGAACGCGCTCGGCCATCACGTGCCTGATGAGATCAAGCAGGAGCGCTGGAATGCGCTGATGGCGCGGCAGCAGAAGATTTCCGCCCGCCGCCTGAAGCGCAAGGTCGGCACAAGGCAGCAGATCATCATCGATGAGGTCGGCCCGACGGTGTCAAAGGGACGATCCAAGGCCGATGCGCCCCAGATCGACGGCGCGGTGTACCTGTCGAGCCGCCGCCCGCTGCGGGTCGGTGAAATCGTCACCGCGAAGATCGAGCGCGCGGACCAGTACGACCTGCACGGCAGCGTCGCGGGGTTTTAAACTTCACGTCGTCGCTGCGAGCGTGTTCGCAGGGGCGACGCAAGGATGCAGAACCTGCCGCTTGACAATATCAGCCGTTCGGCTGTATGGCCCTGCCCCATGATCCAGTCCCGGACCAACACCCGCGCCACTTTCCGTCGTCGCTCGCTCGACGATGATGGGTCGCGCCGTGTCCGACGACAACGCTGAAGCACTGGATCAGCAACGTTTTCGAGAAGGCCGCACCCGCAAAGTGCGGCCTTCTCGCGTTTCGGCCCGCTTTGCTTCCCAACCCCGCCGAGGAGTTCGACATGAGCATCGCCACCCATTCGTTTGACGCATTGATGGAAATCACCTCCCGGCCGCCGACGGTTTTCGTCCGCGGCGAAGGCGCGTTCCTGTGGGACGACTCAGGCAAGCGCTATCTCGATGTCATCCAGGGCTGGGCGGTCAATTGCCTCGGCCATTCGCCGCCGGTCATTGCCGATGCACTGGCCGCGCAAGCCAAATTGCTGCTGACGCCGAGTCCGGCGTTTTACAATGGCCCGAGCCTCGAACTGGCGAAGGCGCTTACCGATCAAAGTTGCTTCGATCAGGTGTTCTTCACCAATTCCGGTGCGGAAGCCAACGAGGGCGCGATCAAACTCGCGCGCAAATACGGCGCCCTGCACAGGAACGGCGCCTACGAGATCATCACCTTCGAAGGTGGTTTTCACGGCCGCACGCTGGCGACGATGTCGGCATCCGGCAAGAAGGCGTTTGAACCGCTGTTCGAGCCCAAGGTATCCGGCTTTCCCAAGGCCAGGCTGAACGATCTCGACTCGGTGAAGCAGCTGATCACGGAAAAGACCATCGGCGTCATGCTGGAGCCGATCCAGGGTGAAGCCGGAGTCTGGCCGGCGACCGATGAATTTTTGCAGGAATTGCGCGCGCTGACCGAGGCGCATGGCTTGCTGCTGATCTTCGATGAGATCCAGACCGGCATCGGTCGCACCGGAAAACTGTTTCACTACGAGCATGCCGGCATCGAGCCCGACATCATGACGCTCGGCAAAGGCATCGGCGGCGGCGTGCCGCTGGCGGCTTTGCTGGCGACGGATAAGGCTTCCTGCTTCGAGCATGGCGACCAGGGCGGCACGTTCAATGGCAATCCGCTGATGTGTGCCGTTGGGCTTGCCGTTCTGGGAACGGTCAGCAAGCCGGAGTTCCTGAAATCAACCGTCGATGCCGGGCTGTTTCTGGAAAGCGAGTTGCAGCGGATGTCAGCGCGGCACGGCCTCGGCGAAGTCCGTGGCCGCGGGCTGTTGCTGGCGCTCGATCTCAAGCACCCGATCGGTGGCTCTGTTGTCGCGCAAGCGCTGGCGGATGGCCTGCTGCTGAACTCGCCGCAGCCGGACGCGCTGCGCTTCATGCCGGCGCTCAACGTGTCGCGGGAGGAGATTTCGGAGATGATCGACGGGCTGGATGCGATCCTGACGCGGATGGGGGCGGCGAGAAGGGTGGCGTAAGCCTGTGGACTAGGCACAGCCGTCATCCTGAGGAGCCGCGCTATTGCGCGGCGTCTCGAAGGATGGACCACGCTCAGTAGCCATCCTTCGAGGCGCGCAAGGGCGCGCACCTCAGGATGACGACGACAAAAAGGGCTACGGCTTCAAGATCGACGCGCCCGTCGTCGCCCGGCTCTCCAGATCGGTATGCGCTCTCGCCGCGTCCTTCAGCGCGTAAGCGTGGTTGATCGGCACGTGCAGCTTGCCGTTGATGACCGCGGAAAACAGGGTGTCGGCACCCTCAAGCAGGTCCGATCGTTTGGCGATGTAATCATTGAGTTTCGGACGGGTCGCAAACAGCGAGCCGTGATTGTTGAGTTCGGCAATCGAGAACGGCGGCACCGGGCCTGACGCGTTGCCAAAGCTCACAAACAACCCGCGCGGCTTCAGGCAGGACAGCGAACCCGGAAAGGTGGTCTTGCCGACGCCGTCATAGACGACGTCGCAGAGTTCGTTGCGGCTGATCTGTTTGACGCGGGCGACGAAGTCTTCCTCGTTGTAGAGGATGACGTGATCGCAGCCATTGGCGAGCGCCAGATCCGCCTTTGCCTTGGTGCCGACAGTGCCGATGACATGGGCGCCCATCGCCCTCGCCCACTGGCACGCCAAAAGGCCAATGCCGCCGGCCGCGGCATGAATCAGCACGCGATGGTGCGGTTCGACCTTGAATGTCTTGTGCAGCAGATACCAGACCGTCAGGCCCTTGAGCATCAGGACGGCGCCCTGCTCGTAGGTGATATGGTCGGGCAGCTTTACCAGCTTGTCCCAGGGAATGTTGCGTTCGGTGCTGTAGCCGCCGAGATTGAAATAATAGGCGACGCGGTCGCCGGGATGAAAATTGGTGACGCCGGGTCCCACCGCCAGAACCTCGCCGGCGGCTTCATTGCCGGCGATGAAGGGCAGCCCCGGCGCCTTGTAGAGCCCGGTGCGATAATAGACGTCGATAAAGTTCAGGCCGATGGCATGCTGGCGGATGCGAACCTCGCCGGGTCCGGGCGCGGGCACGTCGACCGCTTCATAAACCAGGGCTTCCGGGCCCCCCACCTTGTGCACGCGCACGGCCTTGATCATATCAAGTTCTCCTTGGCCACTGCCTCGATGTCGAGCGAAAGCCATCGGGACCGCGTTGTCAACTCGCCGCGGCAGCCGCTATCCGCCGGGTGGCTGGACCGGCTTGTCGATGGGCTTTTTCGCGGTCTTTTTTCGATTGTTCTTGGCGAGAACATTGAAGAATTCGACGGCGGCCGAGAACGAGATCGCAAAGTAGATGTAACCGCGCGGGATGTGGAACTGGAAACCGTCGGCCACCAGCGCCAGGCCGATCAGCACCAGAAATGCCAGCGCCAGCATCTTGGTGGTCGGATGCTCCGCCACGAACCTGGTGACCGGAACGGCCGATGCGTACATGACGATCACGGCGATGATCACCGCGGCGATCATGATCTCGAGATCCTGCGCCATGCCGATGGCGGTAATGATCGAATCCAGCGAGAATACCAGATCGATGATGATGATCTGGACGATCACCCAGAAGAACGCGTTGGGCGCCGGTGCGTCCTCGTGCCCCGGTTCGCGCGCTTCCATTTCGCGATGAATTTCGTGCGTGGCCTTCGCAATCAGGAACAGCCCGCCTCCGATCAGGATGATATCACGCCATGAAAATCCCATATCCCTGACGGTAATGACGGGTTGCGTCAAACCGATCAGCCAGACCAGAACACTCAGCAGCATGATGCGGAACGCCAGTGCCAGCGCCAGCCCGATCTGTCGCGCACGTTTCGCCTGCGGCTCGGGAAGGCGCGAGACGATGACTGACAGGAAAATGACGTTATCGATGCCGAGTACGATTTCCAGCGCTGTCAGGGTCAACAGCGCCGCCCATGCTTCCGGACTGGTCAATAATTGCATCATGTCTTGAACAACCTCACAGCCCGGATCGCGGCGTCGCTCGCCACGACATAGACGGCGATCGCACAAAGTCCGATGGTTACGGGCGCGCTTACATCGAAATCCCTGGCCAGCGCGAAGATGGCAAGGGCCGCCCAGATGGCCATCAGGGAAAACGTCAGGCCGCGCAGCCTGATGACGCGGACCGGATGCATCACGTTGAAGGGCACGAACGTCAGCACGATCAGGACCGCGACCATAAGGCTCGCCAGCCACGGTCGCGGATGCAGCACAAACAGATAGAATGCCGCGGCGTTCCACAGCGCCGGAAAACCGCGGAAATGATTGTCGTCGGTTTTCATGCGGCGATCGGCGAAATACAGCGCGCCTGATACCACGATGCCGGCGCCCAGCAGCGGTCCCATGACCGGCAACAGCATGCCGCTGGCGGTGATCGCATAGGCCGGCACGAAAACATACGTAACAAAATCGACAACGAGATCGAGCACCTCGCCCGACCAGTTCGGCTGCAGGCGCACGACATCGAACCGCCGCGCGATCGGACCATCGAGCGCATCGACTACCAGCGCCAGCCCGAGCCAGGCGAACATCGCTGCCCAGTGCTCGCGCACCGCCTCCAGCATCGCGAGCAGGCCAATGCCCGCCCCCATCGCCGTGAAAATATGGACGGAAAATGCAGCCGCCCGCGTTCCCGGCGTTGCTGGCGGCGCAGAAACTGGCTGGTTCGACTGGTCCATCGGATCGCACTGCTATCAGGAATCGCGGCGATTTGCACATCGGTGCTTGCGGCGTTCCGCCGCGCAAATCCAAGGGCACATTTAACCTGATGTGCAGACTTGAAAATGCCGCCGGGAACGTCAATTGTCGCGATATGAGTGATGGATCCGGTGTTTATGACGTCGTCGTGATCGGCGGCGGCCCCGCGGGACTTGGCGCTGCGGTCGCAATGGCGGAAACCGGCGCGCGCACCGCGCTGGTCGCCCGCCGCGTCCCCTATGCCGACAATCGCACCACGGCACTGCTGGGTCGCTCCATCGACCTGCTTGAGCGGCTGGAGGTCTGGCCGCGTTGCGCGGACCAGGCGGCGGCCTTGCGTGTGATGCGGCTGGTCGACGATACCGGCCGACTGATCCGGGCGCCCGAGGTCCGGTTTGCTTGCGACGAAATCGGCCTCGACGTGTTCGGCTACAATATCGAGAATCGCGCGCTGATCGAAGCGCTGGAGCAACGCGCTGCCGAGCTTTCCGAACTGACGCGGTTCGACGATGAGGCTGCGACGATCAAGCCGGATGACGCCGAGGTCGTCATCCACATGCGCGCCGGCCAATCGCTGGCCGCGCGCCTCGTGGTCGGCGCCGACGGACGGCAATCGCTGTGCCGGCAGGCTGCCGGCATCGAGGTCAGCCGACGCAGCCTCAACCAGGCGGCGCTGACCTTCAACATCGGCCATTCGCGGCCGCATCGAAATATCTCCACGGAGTTTCACACCCCGCAAGGTCCGTGCGTATTCGTCCCGCTGCCCGGCGACCGCAGCAGCGTGGTGTGGGTCGCAGCCCCCCGGGAAGCCGAACGGCTGATTGCGCTGAGCGATGACGAACTGTCCGAGGCCGCGGAACGGCAATCGCATTCCATTCTCGGCCGCGTCACCGTCGAACCGGGCAGGCATATGTTTCCGCTCGGCATCGAAAAGCCCCGGCAGTTTGCCAAAGCGCGCATCGTGCTGGTCGGCGAAGCCGCGCATGTGCTGCCGCCGATCGGCGCGCAAGGTTTGAACATGGGACTTCGCGACGCCGCCGATATCGCCGATATCGTGCGCGATGCGATGCTGGCAGGTGAAGATCCAGGGGCCCCGCAGGTGATCCAGCGTTACGATTCGGCGCGGCGCAGCGACGTCGCCAGCCGCACCTTCGCGATCGATATGGCGAACCGCTCACTGCTCAGCGATTTGCTGCCCGTGCAGTCGCTGCGCGCGGGCGGCATGCATCTGATCGGTTCGGTCGGAGCGATCCGCCGTCTGGCCATGCGCGAGGGCCTGGCGCCGTCGTGGCGGCCGTCGCGGGGTCACGGAAACACCAGCCGGCCGCTCTGAATGAACCACATCACGCTGGTCAGCGTGATGACGGAGGCGAATGTTCCAATCAGGACGGCAACCGACGCCGGCTCGACCCAGGTGTCGTGCTGCCGGGCGATCACGAACACGCTGAGCGCCGGCGGCAATGCCGCCATCAGCACCGCGGTCGCCGCCCAGGGCTGCGGGAACGGCCCGAACTGCAGCATCAGGCCGAACACGATCAGGGGGTGGATCAGCAGCTTGACCGCGATGGTAGCGGGCACTTCCCAGGGCACGCGGCCGAGCGGGCGCAGCGCGACGGTCACGCCGAGCACGAACAATGCCACGGGGGCGGCGGCGTTCTGCAGAAACAGCAGCGTATTGTCGATGGCGACCGGCGGACGAATGTGGAACGCCGCGGCGAGCGTTCCAGCGGCAGCCGACATGATCAGCGGATTGAGAACGATCTGCCGCGCCACCTGGCCGATGGTGCGCCACAGCGACTGGTGTTCGCGATCGGTAAGCGCAACCAGAAGCGGCACGATCGTAAACAGAAAGATGGCGTCGCAGCAAAAGATCAGTGCCGTTGGCGCGGCGGCCTTGGAGCCCAGCACCGCCAGCGCCAGGCCGGGGCCCATATAACCGATATTGCCATAACCGCCGGAAAGGCCCGCCAACGTCGACTCGCGGACCGAAAGCCGTCCGATCAGCTGACTGGTAAACATCGCGAGGAAGAACGCGCTGGCCGTACCGAAGGTGGTCGCAATCAGGAAGGGCGGATTGTTGAGTTCCGCGAACGGCGTTTTCGCCATGATTCCAAACAGCAACGCCGGCAGCGAAACGTAAAGCAGGAAGAAGTTCATCCACGCCAGCCCGTCCTCCGGCAGCGCCTTGGCCTTGCCGCAGGCGAACCCGATGAAAATCAAGCCGAAATAGGGTAGCGCGAGGTTGAGAATGTCGATCATGGGAATAGGGTCTACTTCAGCTTGGTTGCCCCGCCCGGCGGACTGGATGGACCGGCGTGGCAATGGTTAATTCGGCTGTTTGCCTCTAGCATCGGCCACAATCATGGTCTATTCGACGAGACATGATAAAAGCGCGGACCGCCAAATTTCAGATCGGACAGATCGTCCGTCACCGGATCTTTTCGTTCCGGGGCGTGGTCTTTGATATCGATCCGGTCTTCAACAATACCGAGGAATGGTGGCTGTCGATCCCCGAAGAGGTCCGCCCTCACAAGGATCAGCCGTTTTATCATCTGCTCGCGGAGAATTCGGAATCCGAATACGTCGCCTATGTTTCCGAGCAGAACCTGCTGCCCGACGACTCGGGCGAGCCAATCCGGCACTCGCAGGTCCCCGAGATCTTTGTCAAAGACAAATCGGGCGGCTACCGCCCGCGCAATCCCTCACTGAACTAGACCCCAACGCCATTTTCGTCATGGCGAGGAGCGAAGCGACGAAGCAATCCAGTTTCCTTTTGGCATCACCAGGAAAACTGGATTGCTTCGCGGCGCTCGCAATGACGACCCGAACGAAAAAGGCGCCCGATCCGGGCGCCTTTTGTTTGTCGACAGACCGCCCTGCCCTTACTTCGCAGCCGGATTGGCCGCGGGCGCACCGGCGGGCGGATTGGCCTCGAGCTTCTTGCGGGCTTCTTCCGCGCGCTTCTGCAGCTCTTCCTGCAGCTTCTTCTGGGTTTCCTCGAACACCTTGGGGTCGGTCGGCGGGCCGTCATAGGCCTTGGCGAATTCGGCCAGCGGCAGCGGCAGCGTCAGCGGCGCGCCGTTGGAGTTGATCGCCTGCACCACCAGATTCTGCCCCTTCTTCATGCTGGCGAGCAGTTCTGGCGTGACGTCGTAGTCCGACATGCAACCATTGGCGAAGCAGATCACATAGGGGCTTTGCGCCGGTGCATTGGCATCGACGATGATGCGGGTTCCGTGAACCAGTTGCATGCCGAGCGGAAGCGTCACGCGCAAAATCTTCTTGGGCTCGCCTTCGGGCTCGATGATGACGGCCGCGATAACCGGCTGGCCGGACTCGATGCGACCGTCCTTGCCGGTGAAGCAGACCTGCTTGGCGCCGGCGTCCTGGCCCTTGAGGCAGAACTTGGTCCAGGGCGCGTAGATCAGCTGAACCTGCTGGTCGGCGGGCTGGGCGCCAGCGGCGGGAGCGCCGGCCGGTGGTGCGGCGGGCTGCGCCGCCGGAGCCGGGGCCGGAGCTGCCTTCGGGGCAGCCTTTGGCGAGGCTTTCTTGGGTGCTGCCGCAGGGGCGCCCGGCGCCGGCTGCTGAGCCTGCGCGCCGGAAGCCAGCAACGAGGCGGACAGTGCGGTCGCCACCAACAGGGCGGTAACCCGCCCACGCGGCCAGACCGGCGCGGCCAAGATACGGAAATTCATTGCGGAAAACCCTTTCTGAACGGAAGCGACAGAAACCGCTGCAGGCACCGACACCCAGCCGTTGGGCGGCTGTCTCTTTGCCAAATGAGGCGGATACGTGACAGGCCCTGCCGTCTTGGTCAATTGCCAGCCTTCAATACCGCGGCGGGCGAAAAGATCAATGCCGGCAGGCATCTTGGCGAGCTGCCGGGACCGGGTGTGAGGGCTATGGTAAAAGCTGCCTGTG
>JBBQUA010000196.1:0-9923 GCA_038212905.1 Hyphomicrobiales bacterium | reverse complement strand
GTGAGCCCTGCTCTATTGCCACCGTCACTTGCGGGACTGACCGCAAGCTTGACACCGACGTCGGGGGTGTCAGGACCATACGACTTCGCCGTCCGCCTCAGGCGCCCTCGTCAGCCGCACCATCCGCGTCCACCGCATCCCTGCCCCGCGCTGGTACGTTGCGCAACGCCCCTCTGAGTGGGACGGGATGGCCACGGATATAGCCTGATTTCAATTTCTGAAAAACAGAAATATTTTTGCGCGAGGGGCTTGACCGACTTTTGGGATGATTTGCCCGTCGGGTGGATTGGTTGAATCTACTCAGGAAATTGTTCTGGCGCGCAACGCATGTTCGATCATTTATTTTTCAACCGACGCTCCCTCGATGCAGGGATTTGATTGGTCGTCCCCGATTCGACCGCGAACCCGGTACGCCGCGAGAGCGGTCATTGCCACGCCGACACATGCATCCAGTGGATGCCTGCATGCGTGTATCGGGGGCAAACCGGGCTTGCGCCTTGGCCCCCCGCGCGAAAGTATCCACTGGATGCATTTAATCATCCAGGGAGGCCACCATGACAGATATTGTTACCTATTCCCGCTCCGGCGCCGTCGGCACCATCGTGATGGACGATGGCAAGGCCAATGTGATGTCGCTCGACATGCTGAAGGCGCTGCACGCCGCGTTCGACCAGGCCGAGAAAGACGGAACCGTCGTGATCCTGAAGGCGCGCGGCAAGCATTTTTCGGCCGGCTTCGACCTCAATGTCATCGCCCGGGGCAGCGCCGACGACCATTATTCGATGGTGAAGGCGGGCGCCGAGCTGGCGCTGCGCATCCTGTCGTTTCCGACGCCGGTGGTCGCCGCCTGCCAGGGCAACGCCTTCCCGATGGGGGCCTTCCTGATCATGGCCAGCGATCACCGGATCGCCGCCGAAGGCGACTACCGGATCGGCATGAACGAGGTGGCGATCGGGATCACGGTGCCACGCTTTGCCATCGAGATCGCGCGGCAACGGTTGACCCCGGCCTATTTCAGCCGCGTGGTGATGACCGCCGAGATGTTCGGACCCACGGAAGCGGTTGCCGCCGGGTTCTTCGATCGCGTCGTCCCCGCCGCCGAGCTGGAGCGCAGCGCCGAAGAAGCCGCTCAGGCGCTGAGCACACTCAACATGGCCTGCCATGCCGTCACCAAGGCGCGGGCGCGGGGCGCAGCGATCAAGATGATTCGCGACGTGATCGATGAAGACATCACGCCGCAATTCGGCCGGGACCGGGTGGCCAGCCGCGCGTCGGCCTGACCGGCCGCGACGGTGGCGTTTCGATCAGCGGTTTTGTATGAAAGGGCATGACCGTGAAGCCGCGCCGGGCGACCTATCGCCATGGCAATTTGAAAGCCGCCAGCCTCAAGGCCGCCTCGGATCTCGTCGCCAAGGCCGGTCACGAGCAGCTCAGCCTGCGTGGGGTCGCCGACGCCGTCGGCGTCGCCCACCGTTCGCTCTACAATCATTTCGCGGACCGCGAGGCCTTGCTCGACGCGGTCGCGACCGACGGCTATTTGCGGCTCGCCGCCGTTCTGATGAAGGCGCGCACGCCGCAGGACTACACCGCGAAGTATGTGCGTTTCGCGCTCGCCAACCGCGCCATCTATGCGGTCATGACGAGCCGTCCGCACGCGACCATGAAGCATCATCCGCCGCTGCAGCGCGCCGCGCACAAGGTCATTACCGAGGCGATGCGGATCTTCTGCCAGGAGATCGAGTCTCCCGCGGAGCGGCGCCGTGCGGTGATGAAGGTCTACATCACGCTGTATGGCGGCATTTCGCTCTATGCCGCGGGGATCCTCGACCAGCCCAGCGAGAAGGCCCTGATCGCGGAACTGTCGGCCATGAACGCGGGGAAGTGAACCGGGCGAGGCTTGAACCCGTCTACCGGGGGCATCATTTTTCAGGCAATCGATTGCCTTGACTTAGCCAGGTCCGTTTCATGCTCAGGCGCGTCGTTTTCAGTCTCTTTCTCGCCATGGCAGCGATTGCCATTGGCGGAACTGCCGATGCCCAGCACCGGCGTCCGCTCGATGCCGCGCCGTTTTCGCATGCGCCATGCAGCGTGCTGGACGGACAACCCTGCACGCCGTCGTTCTGCAGCGTGTTCAATGACGGCCCCTGCATTCCCGAGATCGACTATCCCTACGGACAAAATCTGCAGCTGACGATCGAAAGCGCGCCGCCGCAGGCGGACGCCGCCAAATACCGGAAGCCGGATCACGACCTCGACAGCATCGGCGATCTCTTCGCGGCGCTGCGATCCTGCTGGTCGCCGCCGGAGGCCTCCTCGGCGCGGGAGGGTATGCAGATGTCGGTGCGCTTCAGCTTAAAGCGAACAGGCGAGATCATCGGAGCGCCGCGCCTGACGTTTGCGGCGGCTGGAGCGCCTGCGGAGGTACGCGCAGCGTATCTGAAGGCGATCAACGCCTCGCTTGCCGCCTGTGTGCCGCTAACATTCACAAGCCATCTCGGCGGCGCCATCGCCGGGCGGCCGATTGCGATCCGCTATGTTGATAATCGCGATTTGGGCAGACGGGCGAAGCCGTGAGCCCATCCTCGTCATTCCGGGGCGCGCCAACGGCGCGAACCTCAGATGCGCAATTGCGCATCGGGGAATCCAGAGGACGTTTGCGATTCCTCGCCCCATATCGAGATTCCGGGTCTGGCCCTTCGGGCCATCCCGGAATGACGGCGAACGATCCCGCATTGCGGCCCTCACCGCAAAAGTGTTACCCGGAGGTCGCAAGACCGCCCCTGCCACGGAGGAAACGTCATGGGACTATCGGTGATGATCCTGGGCCTCGTGCTGTTCCTCGGCGTCCATACGCTGACAACGCAGCGTGCGTTGCGGGCACGCCTGATCGCCTCGACCGGCGAGGGCGGCTACAAGATCGGCTATTCGCTGGTCTCGGCCGCAGGCCTTGCGCTGATCGTCTGGGGCTTTGCGCAATACCGCGCGACCGGCTGGATCGACGTCTGGTACCCGCCGGCGGCGATGAAGCACGTCGTGGCGGCGCTGATGCTGCCGGCCGTCATTCTGGTGGTGGCGTCCTATATCCGCGGCCGCATCTACACCACGCTGAAGCATCCGATGCTGACGGGCGTAAAACTGTGGGCGGCGGCGCATCTGCTCGCCAATGGCGACCTCGGCTCGATCATCCTGTTCGGCTCGTTCCTGGGATGGGCGGTGTTCGACCGGATCTCGCTGAAACGCCGCAGCGATGGCGGCGCGCCACCGATCCCGGTCGGCGGTCTGAGTAACGACCTGATCGCAGCGGCGGTCGGCTTCATCGCCTATCTGGCGCTGGCGTTCGCCTTCCATCCCGTCGTGATCGGCGTTCCCGTCGTAGGAGCCTAGTCGAGTGTCAGTACAGTCGACCATCAAGCGCAAGACCGCGCCGGATATCCGCGCCCGCAAGAACGGCGAACCGATCGTGATGCTGACCTCGTATCACGCCCATACCGCCGCTCTGGTCGATCGCTATTGCGACGTCATCCTGGTCGGCGATTCCCTCGGCAATGTGATGCACGGGTTCGAGACCACGGTGCCGGTGACGCTGGAGATGATGATCCTGCAGGGCCATGCGGTCATGCGCGGCTCGCAGCATGCGCTGGTGGTGGTCGACATGCCCTTTGGCTCGTATGAGGCATCGAAGGAGCAGGCGTTTCACGCCGCAGTGCGGATCCTGAAGGAGACCCATTGCGGCGCGGTCAAGCTCGAGGGCGGCGAGCGGATGGCGGAGACCGTCGCGTTTCTGACCGAGCGCGGCATTCCCGTGATGGGCCATATCGGGCTGACGCCGCAATCGATCAACACGCTCGGCTCGTTTCGCGCCCAGGGCCGCGAGGAGGGCGGCTGGGAGCCGATCGAGAAGGATGCGAAGGCGATTTCGCAAGCCGGCGCCTTCTCGGTCGTGGTCGAGGCGGTCGCAGAGCCGCTGGCGCGGAAGATCACCGAGACCATCGCCATCCCCACCATCGGCATCGGCGCCAGTGCGGCCTGTGACGGTCAGGTGCTGGTGCTGGAGGATATGCTGGGCCTGTCGGAGCGGACGCCGAAATTTGTCCGTCGCTACGGCAACCTCGGGCCGATGATCGAGGCCGCGATCGAGGGCTATGCCACTGACGTGCGTTCGCGCGCCTTTCCGGGGCCGGAGCACGTCTACGGCATGAAGGCCAAAAGCTGAGCAGGAACTGAGACGGGAGCGCCGCGATGGACTGGTCGCAACATTCCATTGCCGCGATGCGGCTCGAGGCGCGTTTCGGCGACCGCGTGGTGCCGGCATTTTGCCAGCGGCCGAACAGCATCTGGGCGATGATCGCGGAGGCCGCCGCTGGAAACCCCGATGGCGAGGCGCTGGTCTGCGGCGAGCGGCGGTTGAGCTGGCGCGAGGTCGCGCAGCAATCGGCCGGGATCGCGGCGGGGTTTGGCAAGCTCGGTCTGCAAAGCGGCGATCGTGTCGCGGTGCTGCTCGGCAACCGCATCGAATTCGCGCTGACGGTGTTCGCCGCGGCGCATGCGGGCCTCGTGACGGTTCTGCTCTCTACCCGCCAGCAGAAACCCGAGATCGCCTATGTGCTGACCGACTGCGGCGCCAAGGTGCTGATTCACGAAGCCGGCTTGACCGGCCGTGTGCCGGACCCCCGTGACGTTCCCGATCTCGTGCATCGTATCGCCGTCGATGATGATGCACGCGTTTCGAAATTTTCCGATCTCGCCGGTCACGCGCCTTTGTCAGCGCCGGCCGATGTCGGCGAGGAAGACACCGCGATGATCCTCTACACGTCGGGGACCACAGGCAAACCGAAGGGCGCGATGCTGGCGCATTGCAACGTCATCCATTCGGCCATGGTGTTCGTCTCGTGCCTGCGGCTCACCGCGGTGGATCGCTCGATCGCCGCCGTGCCGCTCGGACATGTCACCGGCGTGGTCGCCAATATCATGACCATGGTGCGTTGCGCAGGCGCGCTGATCATCATGCCCGAATTCAAGGCCGCGGAGTATCTCAAGGTGGCGGCGCGCGAGCGCGTCACCTACACCGTGATGGTGCCGGCGATGTACAATCTCTGCCTGCTGCAGCCGGATTTCGACAGCACCGATCTGTCGAGCTGGCGGATCGGCGGTTTTGGCGGCGCGCCGATGCCGATTGCCACGATCGAAAGGCTGGCCGTGAAAATCCCCGGCCTGAAGCTCGCCAATTGCTATGGCGCGACCGAGACGACGTCGCCGTCGACCATGATGCCGGGCGAACTGACCGCAACCCATATCGACAGCGTCGGCCTGCCATGCCCCGGCGCCGATATCGTCGTCATGGACGCCGGCGGCCATGAGCTGCCGCGCGGCGAGATCGGCGAGATCTGGATCCGTTCGGGCTCGGTCATCAAGGGCTACTGGAACAATCCGAAAGCGACGGCCGAAAGCTTTACCGGCGGCTTCTGGCGTTCCGGCGATCTCGGTTCGATCGACGGTGAAAATTTCGTGCGCGTGTTCGACCGCCAGAAGGACATGATCAACCGTGGCGGATTGAAAATCTATTCCGCCGAAGTGGAGTCCGTGCTTTCAGGCCATGCCGGCGTGGTCGAGAGCGCGATTATCGCCAAACCGTGTCCGGTGCTGGGCGAGCGGGTACATGCTGTGATCGTGACCCGCGACGGCGGCGTCAGCAGCGAAACGCTGCGCGCCTGGTGCGCCGAGCGGCTGTCGGATTACAAGGTGCCGGAGACGATGGAGCTCACCCAGGAGCCGTTGCCACGCAACGCCAACGGCAAGGTGATGAAGCGCCAGCTGCGCGAGGCTTCAACGGTGATTTTGGCCGCGACGCAATTCTAGCACGGCGCTGGCGCGGCTATAGCTTCGGCGCGCTGGCCTTCGGCGACGGGTTGCGCCCGTTCTGTTCCGCGGCGAGGGCGTCGGCGTCGATCTTCGATGCGCTGATCATGCGTTTGAAATCCATCAGCGTGAATTGCGCCTTGCCGACCCGATCCGGCGTGGCGCCCGGCGTCAGTTCCACGCTCAGCGCGCCGTCGCAATTGGCGCCCTTTGCGTCGCCCAGCAGGGCGGCCAGGCTTTTTTCTTTTTCCAGCGAGCGCTTTACCATGGCCACGCAACTGCCGCGGCCATTGCCGTCATTGAGCTTGAGCGCGGTTTTCGGGTCGAGCGGCCGGTCGACCGCCTCCAGCGCCGTCGCTTCCTTGTATTTGGCGCCGACCGACATGATCGAGCCCTTCCGATAGAAATAATAGAGGTGCTGGTTTCCGACGATGGTCGGGACGCCGTATTTATCCATGACCTGCTTGACCAGTTCGGCCTTGGACGGCTGCTGGTCCTGCGCGAATGTCAGGTTTCGGTCGACGAAATAAGCGAGGTTGGCGCTCGCGGGCGAGGAGAAACTTGAGGAAAGCACTTCGCTTGACTGTTTCGAGTCGGAGGGCAGGGTGAAGACCAGCGCGGCGGTATAGCTGAGGGCGGTACCCCCGAATTTCTGATCCTGAATATCCGCCTTGCCGCGCCCCTTGAACGACGATTCGAGGATCGCCCGTGCCGATGCCGCCGAGGAGTCCGCGGAGATACCCAGAATATCCGGGTGCGGTTTCTTGGAAAACGCGGTCTCCGGTATCTTCGGCTTGATGTCGTAGGCCAAGGAGGTTGCGGGCAGGGCTGCCGGAGCGACGGCAACAAGGGCAATCAAGGCGCGGCGAAGCATGAATCACCTTCAATACAAAATCAGAAGCAAAGTTAGCGGATTACGCCAATTTTCGCACCGCGATGTCAATATCGCCCGCGCCGGACCACGGGTTTAATATTGCTCTGGATCGCCTCCAGGCGGCTCAGGGATCATGATATTTCCGGGGGCAATCGATCTTGCCGGCCCCGCAATCGCGTCAATTTTCATTCACAACTTGTGCGCAATATCGGATAAATATGCACTGAAAAGCTTCATGCGAGATTAGAAATTTTCGTATTAGGTTCCTTCGAGGGAACTGGTGGAGCAGAACCCATAGCGAGAGGAAGCATCACATGAAGCGCTCTATTTTTAAATTTCTGAATGACGAGTCCGGCGCCACGGCCATCGAATATGGCCTGATCGCAGCCGGCATTTCGCTGGCGATTATCGCCGTGGTCAACGGCCTCGGCACCAACCTCAATACCAAGTTCACCGATATCAATTCCTCGCTGAAGTAAGCCGCGTCGCCTCAGAGGCGTCGTAACCTGCTGCCGGCGGCCACTGAATTTAGTTCGCCGCCGGCTTTCTTGCATCTCTGCTTTCGAAGAGCCGTCGGGCTGTTTGCGCCGCGGTGCCAATCGAAATTTTTCGCCGGAACGGAGCGCACTGCAGGGTCAGCGCCTCCGCGTCGGATGCCCGCGCGCGGCCGCTTGAGGCACCGCGTCGAGGTGCGCGCAGATCTCCATAATTTTACGGACTCGCGCGAACGGTAACGTCCTCTTCACCATGAACGCCCCGTTCACCATGAGGACAAATCTCCGCGGTCTTTCGGCAAACTGCTTGAACCCTCAAGTCCCCTTATACCTTTACGGCCTAGTCATGGCTGGAGGAGACGTCGTCATCATACCGCAGTTCGGACGTCTGGCGTAAAAGTAGATCGTAAAGCGTATGAATACCGCCCGCATCGTGGTCCTGACAATCGCTCTTGGTGCCGGCGGCGTTGCCGCCTACCTCGCGAGCGGGACTGATAAAAAAACCGTCGCGGCCGAACCGGCGGCGCAGATGCCGACGGTCGACGTTCTCGTCGCCAGGTCCGACATCGGTCTCGGCCATTCGCTCAAGCCCGACGACCTGCAGTGGCAGACATGGCCGGCCTCGTCGACCAGCAACGGCTTTATTCGCCGTGGCGAACGTCCTGAGGCCACCACGCAAATGGTGGGCTCGATCGCGCGCGCGCCCTTCATCGCCGGCGAACCGATCCGGGAGCTGAAGCTGGTCAGGGCCGACGGATCCGGCTTCATGGCGGCGATCCTGCCCACCGGCATGCGCGCCATTTCCACCGAGATTTCGCCGGAGTCCGGCGCCGGCGGCTTCATCCTGCCGAACGACCGGGTCGACGTGATCCTGTCCAAGCGCGAGAAGGGGGCCGACAAGAACGGCGCCGACGTCGTCAATTCCGAAATCATCCTGACCAATATTCGCGTGCTCGCGATCGATCAGGCGCCGAAGGAAAAGGACGGCCAGAACGCCGTGATCGGCAAGACCGTCACGCTTGAGCTGAAGCCCGAGCAGGCCGAGACGCTGGCGCGTTCGCGGCAGGTCGGCACGCTGGCGCTGGCGCTGCGCAGCATCGCCGACCTCAACATGGTCGAGAACATTTCCGAGGATTCAGCCGCTCTCAAAAAGGGCGAAAGTATCAATGTGGTTCGCTACGGCGTCCCAAGCGCGACGACCACACAGAAGTGACCGAAGGGCGTTCAATATGAAATACAGCGGAAATCAGCTGGCGACGCGGACCTTGATGGTCGTCGCGCTTTCGTTTTCGGCCGTCGCCGCGCTGCCGTTCAATCCGGTTCTGACGCCCGCTTTTGCCGCCGACGAACCGGCCCTGGCGCCGGTTGGCGAGCAGGCGCCGATGGTGTCGCCGGTCGCGACCGTCGGATCAACCAAGGTACGTTTTCTCGCGCTCGGCATTGGCAAATCCGTGATCGTCGACTTGCCGCGCGAGGTCAAGGATGTGCTGGTCGCCGACCCCAAGATTGCGAACGCGGTGGTGCGCTCGGCGCAGCGCGCCTACATCATTGGCGCCGCGGTCGGTCAGACCAACGTCGTGTTCTTCGATGCCGCTGGCCAGCAGGTCGCGGCCTATGACATCGCGGTCAAGCGCGATCTCAACGGTGTGCGCGCCGCGTTGCGGCATACGCCGGGAATCCAGATCGAGGGCGTCGGCGACGGCGTCATGCTCACCGGCTCGGTATCCACTCCGATCGAGGCGCAGCAGGCGGGTGACCTCGCGGCGCGGCTGGTCGGCGGTGCTGACAAGGTCGTCAACTCGATCGTCGTCAAGGGCCGCGATCAGGTGATGCTGAAGGTCACGGTCGCGGAAGTGCGGCGGGATATTGTCAAACAGATGGGCGTCGATCTCAGCGCCAGCATGAATTCCGGCACCACGATCGTGAAATTCAACAATACCAACCCGTTCACCGCAAACAGTGGACCGCTCGTCCCCGGCAACGGGCTTGGCGCTTCGTTCGGCTCGATGCCATCGGTCCAGGCGACGCTTCGCGCGATGGAAAGCGCCGGCATCGTGCGGACGCTCGCAGAGCCCAATCTGACAGCGATCTCCGGCGAGTCCGCGACGTTTATCTCGGGCGGCGAATTCCCCATTCCGACCGGCGTGACCTGCCAACCGATAGCGGGGGGCGGCATCGGTCAATGCGTCCAGACGGTCAGCTACAAGAAATTCGGCATCTCGCTCAACTTCACGCCGGTGGTGCTGAGTGAGGGACGGATCAGCCTGCGGGTGATGACCGAAGTGTCGGAAGTCTCGACCGAAAACGCTTTAACTGGCGGTGCTGGTGGAACGACGATTCCTTCAATCAAAACCCGCCGCGCTGAAACGACGCTGGAAATTCCGTCGGGTGGCGCGATGGCAATGGCAGGCCTGATCCAGGAACAGACCAAGCAGGCGATCAACGGACTGCCCGGCCTGTCGCAATTGCCTATCCTCGGGACCTTGTTCCGCAGCCGGGATTACGTCAACCGCCAGACCGAGCTGATGGTTATCGTGACGCCCTATATCGTTCGCGCCGTTGCGCAGAAGGATCTGTCGCGCCCGGATGACGGGTTTGCCGCCGCCTCAGACCCGCAAGCCGACCTGCTCGGCAGTATCAATCGCATTTATGGAGTCCCGGGCCGCAGCGAGCCGGCCCGGAATTATCGCGGCACCTAT
>JBBQUA010000195.1:0-10105 GCA_038212905.1 Hyphomicrobiales bacterium | reverse complement strand
CCCTTGCGAAACCCATCGATGCCATCACCGGCAATTGATGGGTATCGCTTCGCTCCACCCATCCTACGGTCTACGGGGCCGGCGCCGCGGCCGGTGTCAGGGCGCCCGCACCTTGATGCCGCCGAGCGCGTTGGCGGCTTTGGCGAAATCCTGATCGAAGCTGATGAAGGCCTCGCAGCCTTCCGCCCTGGCCAGATGCAGGCCATCCGCAAAGTCCACGCCCTGCCGCATCCAGGCCAACGCCTTCGCCGCGGCGGTGGCATCTTCCAGCCGCGCGCGCGGCAGCCCGGCAAAATCGGAAAGGGCCCTGGCGCACTGGGCAACGGAAAATCCATAGACGCTCCGCAGCACCCACTCGGTTTCCAGCAGGACCGTGGTGCAGACGAAGACATCATTATTGTCGATCAGCCTGCGCGCCCGGGCGGCCTGTGCGGGATCGTCTGCCACGAGATAGCGGACGATGACATTAGTATCGATTGCGAGCATGCCGCCGCTTCGCCTCGGCGGCGATCCCTGCCTTCATGTCCGCGATCGATTTTGCCGGCCCCTTGCAGGGCAGGGAGCCGAAAACGTCTTTCGGCCGGGTGGGCGCAAAGGCGGGCTTCGCCTTCAGCAGCACGCCCTCGATGGTATCCTCCACCGTCAGTTCCGTTCCGGCAGGCCAGCGCAGCCGTTCCCGGATCGCCTTGGGTAATATCACCTGGCCCTTGGTCGAGACGGTGGTGGTCAGTTTGGGCTTGGCGGACATGACGGTTTCATCCGGTAAGACGAAGGTAAGATAGGCGAGCCTGGCCCGGATGGCAAGGTTGTCCATGGGGAAACCTTGATCTGATGAGGTGTGGCGGGGATTGGTTGAGCCTTCGAGATCCATCGATGCCATCACCGGCAAATTGATGGGTTTCGAAGGCTCAACCCATCCTACGGGCTAGCTCCATCAACGTCATTGCGAGGAGCTCTTGCGACGAAGCAATCCATGCTGCAGCACGAAGATTCATCCTACGAGCTTATCCGAAGATCGATCCCAAGACTTTCCAATGCTGCCGCACAATCGGCACACCTACGATCGGGGCTGCGCCCACCGTCGGAAACTGCACATATTCGCCTTCGCCGCTCTGGCCGACATTCTCAAGATAGAACACCGAAGTTGCGCCCGGCATCTCTTTCCCGAGCCGTTTGAGATAAGCGAAATGATCTGTCGACAAAGAATCCGCTTGCGCGAAAACCGCGAGAATGCGGCCATTCAGCGCAAATAGTTCAGTCGGGCGCCCGAGAAGAACATGACCCTTATCCAGAGCCACGGGGAATGCACTGTCCCCGATTACGACTGCGGCCGCAACGACCTGATTGAGCACAGGGGAGCTGGCGAGAAAAATCGCCTCATCCTGCGACTTGGTCGGCATCGTTTCGTCGAACAGGACGCCGACGATTTTGCTGAGTCGGGCGGTGCTACGCCGCACGAAGTGCGTAGGCGGCGCGCCCGGGTTTGTCGAAGGCATGGTCTCAAGAGCAATTCGCGACAGGTCAGTCTTGTCGATGCCGATACGCCGGGCGTAGGTCTTCCCCGGAGTCTGGACGACCGCGAAGTCGCCGTTTCTTACCTCTGCCGTGGTCGAAACGATTAGCGTCTGACCCGGGAATGCCACAAGCCCGAGAGTAGGCGCGCGGAGGGTGAGCAACGACACCTCACCAAGTGACTCAAGTTGGAAAGTTTCCGTGGCGTCTTCGACGCTGCTGAGAGCCGCGCCGACCTCGCGCGCCGCCAAGCGGCCGACAACAGCGATCGGCGCGCTCGGCAACGGCACCACATTTAAATCTGGGGCAGCCTTCCTTGTGTTAGCCACTGCCTGTTCGGGCGGCAGTCGACCCATGAAGCGCGCGTAGGCAAGCCAGCATGCGTCGATTGCTCCGAAGACCTCCTCGTAGCCTTGGCGGACGACATCTGCTTCCGCAGGTGAAATCTGGTCTGCTCGTCCGTGATGCGCTTTGTTCATGATTACCCGGAAAGGCGCACCCGCGCGCAAGAGCGGAAGCTCAAGGAGATGGCGGAACGGCTCTTCTGTGAACGGCACCGAACCGCGGTTGCGCGCGTTTGCAATCCTGCCAAGCAGATCGTTCAAAGTTGGGTCACTCAGGACGGTTGGGTCAGAAGCGAGTAGATCCCAAAGCTTGGACTCGATACGGACGCGCACTGGATGGACAAAGGCACGCGCCAGCACCACGTCGTTCTGATCTGTTTTCTGCCAATGCTCACATCGCGCACGCGCCTCGTCAGCCACTGGCGCTAGGTTAGCTGTGCATTTAGAGGTAGAGATCGCGGAAAATTCCCAAGTCTCGGTCTTATAGGAATTGCCCCCGGTATTGTGCGCCTCGACGAAAGATTCGATTGTGGGAATGAACCCAAAATCGTTGCTGACGATCAGCGGGCGCATACCGGCCGCCAACAGGTACGGCACGGTTTGTGCGAGATTCGCGACGTTGCCGGGATCGAACAGGTCTTGGGGATCGTCCATTAAGATGATCGAAAGTCCGCCGGATCGGCTCCATACCTGTTGCCACAAAGCCAAAACAAAGGCCGACAAATAGGCCCGCAGAGCTGACGCATTCATGACGTGATGTGCCGCGACCAAGTGTTTGCCTTGGCACGCCAGCACGCCTAGTCCGTCGCTTGCTTCTGGATCGAGGCCAGCATAGGAGGGAGCTTGTAGAAACTGCGCCTTATACATGCGCTGCACCCAGGAATTCGCCTGCGACTCGAGATCGGTGATCAAGCCTGCGACCTGATCGTGGACGAGGTTCGGGAAGTGAGTAAAGGGTTCAACCGCCTTTGCGGCTCGATCCAGCTTCTGCAAACGGTCAACGGCTTTAACCCAGTTCTCGCATGTGGACTTGAATTGCGCGAGCTGGCGTCGAATGCCAGCAAACACAGTTGCTGCTTCGCGATAGGTTTTGAGGAGCGCAAGCTGGCCGGCGATGGATCGGCGATTTGCAGGCAGGTCGGTTTCGGCTGTGTCCGCACGCAGAACGGCGATCATGGCTGACCGCACAAAATCGGTATGGGTGTCCCGATAGCGTGTGAGCTGTATGGCGAGACGCACATTTCTGATTGCGGCGCGCAGACCTTCATTGTCGGGAATCTCGGACGGCATGGTGACGCCCGGAAGCGGCTCGCGTTGCGGTGCCTCCTCCCAAGCCGCGCGGCATAGCTCGACGATACCCGGTGCCATTGCACGGAGCGTCGCCGGAAACTCCGGTAGCTCAAAAACCTCGTTCGACAGCGCAGTTTTATACAGGGTGGCCAGATCGTTTGGGACGCTCTGCTCGATGAACGGCTGCACCGTTACCGGTAATCGGCCGCGCAACGCTTGCATCGTGTCGCGCTCCCATTCGGCGACCGTCTTCAGCACCGAGGAGACTGAGGTGCGTGCCTTTTCCAAGGCGTCTGCGACCGATTGGTCCAGCATCGCGTCCTTAGGTATATTATCGGGTTCTCTCAAGTCGCGCGCGCAGACGGGGCAGTTCATGAATGGCTCGCCGGGGTGTGCCGACTCGTGCCATTTTGCGACCACGCCGTAGAGACGGAGACGGTCAGCACGTCCGACATCGGACAAACGCGAAACTAGGGTGGCGGCTTCCGCTTCGATTTCTTGAAGGATACCTTCGGTTATTGTGACCTGTTCTTCTGTTACCGCGCCGAGTTTTGCGGCAATCTGCATCGAGGGCAGGCCCTTAAGGGCTGCGGCGCTAAAACAATTATCCGCCGTTTTGAGCGCTGTGGCGAAACGACCAACGTCTGCCTCCGACTGAAGCGGCGGAAGGGCGCCGAGGAGCAGCAGGGCATTGGCCGCGGCCTTCTCCTCGACGTCTTTCAGCCGGCTTTCGGCTTTCCCAAGACCCGTTTTCCAGGCGATTGGTTGCGCGTCGGTGGGGAGAACAACGCAATCGAGATTGGGAAGCTCTTGCCCTTGCGCTAGTAGATCGCGGAGGGTCTGCTGTTGCTGTGCCGCCGTTTTCTCGTAACCTAGCTTCTCTTCCCGAATTTGTTTGGGATACTTGTCAGTGAGACGATCGTGTAGCCGCTTGCTGCGCGTACCGAAATGCGCCAGCGGCCGGAGACCTGTCAACGACGATACCGCCTGAGATAGCGTCGTCTTGTCATCAAAGCGGGTCGCGGCTGCAATTCCGGGCATCAAAGTGCCGACCTGAAGAGCCAATTCCGATAGGCCAAGCTGGTCCAGGCCGATCGGAGTGGTCTTGAATCGACTCTTGCCTTCCCTTTCAATTCGACGCTCGACCGAGACTTCCCGCCCATCGATTAGAGCGCGGAAGGTCAGACGGACCCAGGTATCCACCCGTGAGGTGCCGTCCACCGCGATCAACTCGTCTTCGGTGGGAATCGGGACGATCACGGGTAAGGCAAATCCCTTATCCGTAGTGTCGCTGGTGCCATCGCCTGAAACTTGCACCTGAACAAGTTCGTGCAGCGGCGCGGGAAGCCCTTGGGAACGGTGACCATAACCGGTCAGGCACCAGCAGATCGCGCTGACGAGCGAGGTTTTGCCCGCGCCATTAAAACCTCGGAAAAGCGAAGCGTCGGCCGAAAGCTCCAATTCGAACAGGCGAGGATCATGCCCCGCCTCGGCACAGTGACGATGCAAACCGCGAAAACGGTGGGCCGCAATCTTGACAAGGTGCCATTTCTGCACCGCGGCGGGGACCCGGGCTCCGATTGCAGTCACGTTGGGTGGTTTGTCCAGCGCCTCAAGAACCCGGTTAACTTCGCCCTCTTGAATGACAGGATCCTTGTCAGGATTCCAATAGGTTCAACGTTCTCGGTCGTAAAATGCAAGAAGAGCCCGACTGTCGGGTAGGGACAGCGCAAACTCCTTGCCGCCCGAGATCTGCAACGGGTCACCGGCAATCAGATGGCGAACGACCTCATCTAGGGTGAGATCAGCAATATTATGCTTCATCCCCAACCTGCACTTACTCTACAAACGCACGTCCGGCGGCATGAACTCGCCGGACGTAGTTATTCTACAAGATGCACAGGATCGACAACAAACGTCCACCCAATTGCATTTTCAAATCACGAACACCCCGTCGTACTTCCACACGTATCGCACTTCATGCAGG
Source organism: Hyphomicrobiales bacterium (assembly GCA_038212905.1). Classification (GTDB taxonomy): domain Bacteria; phylum Pseudomonadota; class Alphaproteobacteria; order Rhizobiales; family Xanthobacteraceae; genus Bradyrhizobium. The sequence continues at coordinate 4,972 of JBBQUA010000195.1, read as the reverse complement.
TCCCATTCCGCACCAGCGTGAAGTTGAGGCATTCGCCGCACATCTCGCCTTCGTAGCCTTTGGCCCGTGCTTCCTGGCGGCGTTCGGCTTTTGACGGGGCGGCCTGGGCGGCGGCGCCGGCCTTGCTCCATTGCAGGGCTTCCAGCTTTTCGGTTGGCGACAGATCGTGCTGGACTTCCTGCTTCAGCGCGACCGCGCCTTCCACCGCGTCGGCGACGCGGGCGGTGGGGCCGTGGCTGGACATCGAGGTGACGTTGCCCTGGCCCCGGGCCTCGGTCGCGGGTTCGGCGGCGACGTTGCGCATGACGACGAGATTGTCGGTGCGCGAGCGGGTCAGGCCCTTCGACAGGTACTTGTTGTTGGGCTGCTCCGGCGCCTTGCCTTCCTCGACGCCCTTGCCCATGGCGTCGAAGTTGGTTTCGGAGGGGTCGACATGGGCGAGGTCGAAGCGGCCCATGTAGCTGACCGCGAGTTCGCGGAACACGTAGTCGAGGATCGAGGTCGCGAACTTGATGCTGTCGTTGCCCTGCACCGGGCCGTTCGGCTCGAACCGGGTGAAGGTGAAGGCGTCGACATATTCCTCCAGCGGCACGCCGTATTGCAGGCCGAGCGAGATCGCGATGGCAAAGTTGTTGATGATGGAGCGGAGTGCCGCGCCTTCCTTGTGCATGTCGATGAAGATCTCGCCGATCCGGCCGTCGTCATATTCGCCGGTGCGCAAGTACACCTTGTGGCCGCCGACCACGGCCTTCTGGGTGTAGCCCTTGCGGCGATCCGGCATCTTTTCACGCTCGCGCATCACCACGATGCGCTCGACCAGCCGCTCCACGACCTTTTCCGAGAGCTGCGCGGTGCGCGCGGCCATCGGCTTTTCGTAAAACGACTCGACGGCATCGTCTTCCTCGTCGTCGTCGCTGATCAACTGCGAGTTCAGCGGCTGCGACAGTTTCGAGCCGTCGCGGTAGAGCGCGTTGGCCTTCAGCGCCAGCTTCCAGGAGAGCAGGTAGGCGGACTTGCAATCCTCCACCGTGGCGTCGTTCGGCATGTTGATGGTCTTGCTGATCGCGCCGGAGATGAACGGCTGCGACGCCGCCATCATGCGGATGTGGCTTTCCACCGAGAGGTAGCGCTTGCCGATCTTGCCGCACGGATTGGCGCAGTCGAACACGCTGTAGTGCTCGGCCTTCAGGTGCGGCGCGCCTTCCACCGTCATCGCGCCGCAAATGTGGACGTTGGCGGCCTCGATCTCGCGTTTTGAAAAGCCGACGGCGGCGAGCAGGTCAAATCCTGCGGCGGCAATGGCTTCCGGCGCGATGTTCAATGTGTTGCGCAGGAACTCCTCGCCAAAGGTCCACTTGTTGAAGGCGAACTTGATGTCGAACGCGGTGGGCAGGGCGGCTTCGACCTTGGCCAGAGCTTCGTCCGTAAAACCCTTGGCCTTCAAGGTGGAGACGTTGATGGCGGGCGCGTTGGAGAGCGAGCCGTGGCCGACGGCATAGGCCTCGATCTCGGCGATGTCGCTTTCGCGGTAGCCGAGCGCGCGCAACGCCTCCGGCACGGCGCGGTTGATGATCTTCCAGTAGCCGCCGCCGGCGAGTTTCTTGAACTTTACCAGGGCAAAGTCGGGCTCGATGCCGGTGGTGTCGCAATCCATCACGAGACCGATGGTGCCGGTCGGCGCCACCACGGTCGTCTGCGCGTTGCGATAACCATGGAGTTCGCCGAGTTCGAGCGCCTGGTCCCAGGCGAACTTGGCGCGCTCGACGATCTCGGTCTGCGGCACGCTGCCGTAATCCAGCGGCACCGGGTTGACCGCGATGCCCTCATAGCCCCGGCTTTCGCCGTGCGCAGCGCGGCGGTGGTTGCGAATCACCCGCAGCATGTGCGCTGCGTTCTTCTTGTAGCCGGGGAAGGGGCCGAGCTCCTTCGCCATTTCAGCCGAGGTGGCGTAGCTGGTGCCGGTCATGATGGCGGTCAGGGCGCCGCACAGCGCGCGGCCTTCCTTGCTGTCGTAAGACAGACCCATGGTCATCAGCAGGCCGCCGATATTGGCGAAGCCGAGGCCGAGCGTGCGGAATTCGTAGGACAATTCGGCGATCGCCTTCGACGGAAACTGGGCCATCATGACAGAGATTTCGAGCACCACGGTCCACAAGCGGCAGAGATGCTCGTAGCCCGCGACATCGAACAGTTTGGCCGAGGTGTCGTAGAAGGTGATGAGGTTGGCGGAGGCCAGATTGCAGGCGGTGTCGTCCAGGAACATGTATTCCGAGCACGGATTCGAGGCGCGGATATCGCCCGATGCCTTGCAGGTGTGCCAGTCGTTCATGGTGGTGTTGAAGTGCAGGCCGGGATCGGCGGAGGCCCAGGCGGCGTGGCCGATTTTCTCCCAGAGGTCGCGGGCCTTGAGAGTCTTGGTCACCTTCTTGTTGGTGCGGCCGATCAGATTCCAGTCGCCGTCGGTTTCCACCGCGCGCAAAAAGTCATCCTTGAGCGAGACCGAGTTGTTGGAGTTCTGGCCTGACACGGTGAGGTAGGCCTCGGAATCCCAGTCGGTGTCGTAGATCGGAAAATCGATCTCCTTGTAGCCTTGCTTGGCAAACTGGATGACGCGCTTGATCATGGCGTCGGCCACCATCGAGCGGCGCGCCAGCTTGATCTCGCGGCGCAGCGCCGGGTTCTTTTCCGGGTCGAAGCAGTCGTCGCCGCTGCCTTCGCAGTTGACGCAGGCTTTCAGCACGGCCTTGAGGTGGCGCTGGTTGAGCTTCGAGCCGGTGACGAGGGCGGCGACCTTCTGCTCTTCCTTCACCTTCCAGTCGATATAGGTCTCGATGTCAGGATGATCGGCGTCGACCACCACCATCTTGGCGGCGCGCCTTGTGGTACCGCCGGACTTGATGGCGCCGGCGGCGCGGTCGCCGATCTTGAGGAAGCTCATCAGGCCCGAGGAGCGGCCGCCGCCGGACAGGCGCTCGCCTTCGCCGCGCAGCCGCGAGAAATTGGAGCCGGTGCCGGAGCCGTATTTGAACAGGCGGGCCTCGCGCACCCAGAGGTCCATGATGCCGCCCTCGTTGACGAGGTCGTCGCTGACGCCCTGGATGAAGCAGGCATGCGGCTGCGGATGCTCGTAGGACGATTTTGATTTTGTCAGCTTGGCGGTGAAGGGATCGACGTAATAATGGCCCTGGCCGGGGCCATCGACGCCGTAGGCCCAGTGCAGGCCGGTGTTGAACCACTGCGGCGAATTCGGCGCGACCATCTGCTTGGCCAGCATGAAGCGCAGCTCGTCGTTGAAGGTGCGGGCGTCTTCTTCCGAGGTGAAGTAGCCGCCCTTCCAGCCCCAATAGGTCCAGCAGCCACTGAGCCGGTCGAACACCTGCTTGGCGGAGAGTTCGCTGACATAGCGCTCGGCTTCGGGCAGGGTGGCCAGCGCCTCGGTGTCGGGCACCGAGCGCCACAGCCAGGACGGCACGGTCTCTTCCTCGACCTTCTTCAGGCGGGCGGCGACGCCTGCTTTCCGAAAATACTTCTGCGCCAGCACGTCGGAGGCGACCTGCGACCAGAACTGCGGCACCTCGACGTTTTCGAGCCGGAACACCACGGAGCCGTCGGGGTTGCGGATCTCCGACGTCGTCAATCTGAAATCAATGCCGGTGTACGGTGACTGGCCTTGGGTGGTGTTGCGTCGTTCGATTCGCATGGTCGTGCCCCGTCTTTTTGACTGTAACCGGACCCGCGTTGCACCGCGGCCGGGTGTTATTTGCTTGAGCGAACCCCTGAGCCCACAGTTGCCTGTGTCCAAACGTCCGCAGCTCAGCCGGTGGACCCGGCCCTGTCTCTTTTCAACGCCCCACGCTCGAACATCAGGCCATTGTTGGCCCGTTTTTGTCGTTCCGAAAGCCCCCTCAGTCAGGGTCCGGATTCAGGGCAAGCAAGCCCGTCACCCGTGCCTCAACCGGCAGTCGGAATGGTCATTCTGGAACCCTGTCGGGAGCGTCCGGCGGGACTAAAAACTACCCGGCACCGAACGATCCAAAACTAGGCCGACTCCATCGCACCCGTCAAGGATTAGTACGAGTTCCTGAATCAAACACTAAATATGGTGCGAATTGGGGAAAACCAGCGGGCACCGACCCTTCTGATCTGGCCCAAGTATCAGTGAGTCCTCAGAGATTCCCAAGCAAAAATATTTGTTCCGGAGCGGCGAATTTGCAGTTCGCCCCGCTGTTCACAGGGCAACTATATTTTGTGCCCCTGACGGTGTTTGGGGGTTGCTCCGGGAAGACTCACGTAGGGCTACGGAAGTGAGGGCAGGCATGCCCGCCGTCCCATGGTCTTGGGCGGCCATTACCGGCAAGGTGCCGCCGATTCTCAGGCGTTAGTTCACCCCCCCCCCCCAAAAAGTCACTTCATGACCGACTCACCACCCACGCCGGCGCGTGCCGCCATCACGCCCGCCGGACTGATGTTCCTCGCCATCACCTCGGTGGGCTGGGGTTTTAATTGGCCCGTGACAAAGTACCTGCTGAGCGAGCTGCCGCCGCTGACCATGCGCGGCACCACCGGCGTGATCGGGGCAGGGCTATTGGCGGCGCTGGCGCTGGTCTCCGGCCAGAGCCTGCGCGTGCCGCGCGCGCTGTGGCCGCGGCTGGTGCTGGCGGCGATGCTCAACGTCTCCCTGTGGATGGCGCTGATGGGGCTGGCGCTGTTGTGGCTGCCGGCCAGCGAGGCTGCGCTGATCGCCTACACCATGCCGATCTGGGCCTCGATGCTGGCCTGGCCGGTGCTCGGCGAGCGGCCCAATCTGCTGCGGGTGATTTCGCTGGTGATGGCGTTCGCGGGCCTCGCCTCGATCATGGGCGGCAACGGTCTGGCGGCCAGCATTGAAAAGTTGCCGGGCATCCTCATGGCGCTCGGCGGCGCCGTCGGCTTTGCGGTCGGCACCGTGCTGGCGAAGAAGCTGCCGCTCAAC
>JBBQUA010000194.1:0-10174 GCA_038212905.1 Hyphomicrobiales bacterium | reverse complement strand
CAAAATCGAGTGTCGGAGCGTTGGCGCGCGCATCCGCCAGCTTCAGCCGTTTCTTGTCGGCCTGCGCCCTGAAATGCGCCGCGGAAATCTTGGCGTAATCGGCGCGCACCTCGGCGGCATAGGCCTCGCGCCGTTCCGGCGACAGCAGCGAGGAGGCGACGCCGACGGCGCGGCTGGCGTCGTTGACATGCACCACCGGGCCGCCGCGGTAGTTCGGATCGATCTTGACCGCGGTATGGACCCGGCTGGTGGTGGCGCCGCCGATCAGCAGCGGCACGGTCATGCCCTGGCGCTCCAGCTCGCCGGCGAGGAAGCTCATTTCGTCGAGGGAGGGTGTGATCAGGCCTGATAGCCCGATGATGTCGGCGCCCTCAGCCTTCGCCGTCTCGATGATCTTCGAGGCCGGCACCATGACGCCGAGGTCGATGACTTCAAAGTTGTTACATTGCAGCACGATGCCGACGATGTTCTTGCCGATGTCGTGGACGTCACCCTTGACGGTGGCGAGCACGATCTTGCCGGCGGAGCTGCGGCCATCGCCGACAATGCCGTTGGCAAGATTGTCCGCCTTCTCCTGCGCCATGAACGGCATCAGATAGGCGACCGCCTGCTTCATGACACGGGCGGATTTCACCACCTGCGGCAGGAACATCTTGCCGTCGCCGAAGAGGTCGCCGACGATGTTCATGCCGGCCATCAGCGGGCCTTCGATCACATGCAGCGGGCGCTCGACGGTCAGTCGGACGGCCTCGGTGTCTTCTTCGATATATGCGGTGATGCCGTGCACCAGCGCGTGGCTGAGCCGTTTCTCGACCGGCCATTCGCGCCAGGCCAGATCCTGCTCTTTGGTCTGCTTCTCCTGGCCGCGGAATTTCTCCGCCAGTTGCAGCAGCCGCTCCGACGCGCCGGGGTCGCGGTTGAGAATGACGTCTTCGCAGGTCTGGCGCAGTTCGGGGTCGATGTCATCATAGACGATCATCTGGCCGGCATTGACGATGCCCATGTCCATGCCGGCCTTGATGGCATGATACAGGAATACCGAATGCATCGCCTCGCGCACCGGCTCGTTGCCGCGGAACGAGAACGACAAATTGGAGACGCCGCCGGAAATATGCGCGTGCGGCAGGTTCTGCCGGATCCAGCGCGTCGCCTCGATGAAGTCGACGCCGTAATTGTTGTGCTCTTCCAGCCCGGTGGCGATGGCGAAAATGTTGGGATCGAAGATGATGTCTTCCGGCGGGAAATTCAGCTGTCCGACCAGGATGTCGTAGGCGCGCTTGCAGATCTCGGTCTTGCGCGCAAACGTATCAGCCTGCCCGACCTCGTCGAACGCCATCACCACGACGGCGGCGCCATGGCGCCGCGCGATGGTCGCCTCGTGGATGAATTTTGCCTCGCCTTCCTTCATCGAGATCGAATTCACCACCGGCTTGCCTTGCACGCATTTCAGGCCGGCCTCGATCACGGTGAACTTCGAGGAGTCGACCATCACGGGGACGCGGGCGATATCCGGCTCGGCGGCAACGAGGTTGAGGAACGTCACCATCGCGGCTTCGGAGTCCAAAAGCCCTTCGTCCATGTTGACGTCGATGATCTGGGCGCCGTTCTCGACCTGGTCGCGCGCCACCGCCAATGCGGCGGTGTAATCGCCCGCGGTGACCAGCTTGCGGAATTTCGCCGAGCCGGTGACGTTGGTGCGCTCGCCGACGTTGACAAAGGGGATCGCGGGCGTCAGCTCGAACGGCTCCAGGCCGGAGAGCCGCAGCCGCGGCTCGATCACCGGGATCGCGCGCGGTCGGTGCGGCGCCACGGCGGCGGCAATCGCCGCGATATGGTCCGGCGTGGTGCCACAGCAGCCGCCGACGATGTTGACGAGGCCGGAGGCTGCGAATTCGCCGATCAGCCCGGCCATGAATTCCGGGCTCTCGTCATACTGGCCGAATTCATTGGGCAACCCGGCGTTGGGATAGGCGCAGACCAGCGTGTCGGCGACGCGGCCGATGTCGGCGATATGGGCGCGCAGATCCTCGGCGCCGAGCGCGCAGTTGAAGCCGATGGTGATGGGGCGGGCGTGCCGCACCGAATTCCAGAACGCCTCCGGCAACTGGCCCGACAGCAGCCGGCCGGACTTGTCGGTGATGGTGCCCGAAATCATTACGGGCACGTCGATCCCGCGGGCCTCGGCGATTTCAGCGATCGCATACAGCGCCGCCTTGGCGTTGAGCGTATCGAAGATGGTTTCGACCAGCAGCAGATCGGCGCCGCCGTCGAGCAGGCCATTGATCTGTTCGCCATAGGCGATGCGTAAATCGTCGAACGTCACGGCGCGGTAGCCGGGGCTCGACACATCGGGCGAGATCGAGGCGGTGCGGTTGGTCGGCCCAATGGCGCCGGCGACAAAGCGCGGCCTGCCGTCTTCGGCGGTGACTCGGATCGCGGCGTTGCGCGCCAGCCTGGCGCCCTCCAAATTCATCTCATAGGCGATGCCGGAGAGGTCGTAATCGGCCTGCGCGATCGAGGTCGAAGAAAAGGTGTTGGTGGCGACGATGTCGGCGCCAGCGCGCAGATATTCAGCGTGGATGTCCTCGATCGCTTTTGGCTGGGTCAGGATCAACAGATCGTTGTTGCCCCTGAGGTCGCGGTGGAAATCCGCATAGCGCGCGCCGCGAAACGCGGCCTCGTCATATTCGAGGCCCTGGATCATGGTGCCCATGGCGCCGTCGAGCACCAGGATGCGGTCGCGGGCAGCCGCGAGCAAGGCGGTTCGCTTTTCGGAAACAGGAGAGGTCATCGGATCAAGCGGCTTTCTGGGCGCCCTGCGGGCGAATACCGAGCAAATGGCTGATCGCGAACACGAGATCCGCGCGGTTCATGGTGTAGAAATGAAAGGTATCGACGCCCTGCTTGGCCAGCTTCTGCACCTGGCCGGCGGCGACGGTCGCTGCCACCAGCTTGCGCGTCTCGGCGTCGTCGTCGAGGCCCTCGAATTTTTGCGCCAGCCAGTCCGGCACCGAGGTGCCGGCGCGGGTGACGAAATTGCGGGCCTGCTTGAAATTGTGCATCGGCATGATGCCTGGCACGATCGGAATCATGATGCCGCGCGCGCGGACGCGATCGAGGTAGCGCAGGTACAGATCGTTATCGAAGAATACCTGCGTAATGGCGCGGGTGGCGCCGGCATCGACCTTGGCTTTGAGCGTATCGATGTCGGCATCGATGGTCGGGCTCTCCGGATGCTTCTCCGGATAGGCGGAAACCGAGACCTCGATGTCGGAATAGCGCTTCTTGATGCCGTCGATCAGGTCGGGCGAGCTCTGATAGCCGTCCGGATGGGCATGATAGGCGGTCCCGATACCGGCGGTCGGATCGCCGCGCAGCGCGACGATGTGGCGGACGCCGATCTCGTGATAGCGCGCCACCACATCGTCGATCTCGCCCTTTGGCGCGCCGACGCAGGTCAGATGCGCGGCCGGCACCAGGCGGGTCTCTTTCAGGATGCGGGCGATGGTCGAATGGGTACGCTCGCGGGTAGAGCCGCCGGCGCCATAGGTGACGGACACGAAATTCGGCGTCAGCGGCGCCAGCCGGTTGATCGTTTCCCACAGGCTCCGCTCCATCTCTTCCGTCTTGGGCGGAAAGAACTCGAACGAAATCCTGGGCGAGTGCAGCGCGCGGTGCCCGTCAGGTGCGGGCGGCGTAACCTCGGTCATGGCAGCAGAAACTCCACTCAAATCGTCCGGGACAGGCTTAGCTGCCGAGACGCTAAAATAAGCCAAACGGAGCCGTTCAAACAGCCCATCGTGGGTGGGAAATTGCCCAGTAATTGCAAATCATATGAAAATATCCCCAAATCTTAGCGCCGGTGGGCTGGGTTATAAGGAGACCAGCCGGCTCGCCGAAATTCAGAAAATGTCGATAAATTAGGCTATTAATTTGTGATTCTCGGAGGTTTCGCCCGTCAAATCCCTCGGATTCCTTTAGTGGGCAGAGCGTATCTTTGCCATTACTGGATTCTTTGTCCCAACTAAGCGTTTCCGGGCTGCCGTCGCCGGTCCCTAAAGACGCGCGCCTGATCTGCGCCTTGAGGCCCTTTGTGCACCCCCGCAAAGCACACTAGCTTACCGTCATGATTCCTCTCTCGATCCTCGACCTCTCGGTCGTCACCACCGGCACAAAGCCCGCCGCGGCGCTGCGCAACAGCATCGATCTGGCGCGCCATGCCGATAGCCTCGGCTATGTCCGTTACTGGCTGGCCGAACATCACAACCTCGCCTCGGTGGCGAGCCCCGCGCCCGATCTGATGATCGGGCAGATCGCGGCGGTAACCAAACACATCCGGGTCGGCTCCGGCGGCGTGATGCTGCCCAACCATGCGCCGCTGGTGGTGGCCGAACGCTTCAAGATGCTGGAGGCGCTGTTTCCCGGCCGGATTGATCTCGGTCTTGGCCGCGCGCCCGGCACCGACGGCGCCACCGCGCATGCGCTGCGCAGCCGGCTCGACCGCCGCGACGGCGACGATTTTCTGGAGCGGCTGCAGGAATTGATCCTGTGGGAGACCCGCGGGTTTCCGCCCGGCCATCCCTACAACAATGTGGTGGCGATGCCGGACGACAGCCCGCTGCCGCCGATCTGGCTGCTCGGCTCCAGCGATTACTCCTCGGAACTGGCGGCGCAAGTCGGGATGGGTTTTGCCTTCGCGCATCATTTCGCGTCGCATGACGCGGTCGATGCCATGACCAACTACCATAACCGCTTCACGCCATCCGGCTGGCGCTCGACGCCGCACGGCATTCTGGCGGTGGCGGTGGTATCGGCCGAAACCGATGCGGAAGCCGACAGGCTGGCGTCATCGATGGATCTCAACCGGCTGCGCCGCGACCGCGGCCAGTATCTGCCGCTGCCATCAGTCGAGGAGGCTCTGGCCTATCCCACCACCGACAGTGAGCGCGCCTCGATCGCCCGCAACCGCTCGCGGCTGTTCGTCGGCAGCCCGGCGACGGTGATGCAAAAACTGCAGCCGATGATCGCGGCGAGCAAAGCGGACGAGCTGATGATCATCACCGCGGTGTACGACCACGATGCGAGGAAGAAGTCATACTCGCTGCTGGCGGATGCATTCGGGCTGGGCAAGCAGGCGGCGGCGTAGCAACATGCACGCTGTCATTCCGGGGCAGCCCGTAGGGCTGAGCCCGGAATCTCGAGATTCCGGGTTCGACGCTACGAGTCGCCCCGGAATGACAGCGGTTAAATCTGCTCCGCCTTCTCGCCGACCGTCCCAACAAAAGCGACGCAAAGCCGATCGAATGTCGACTGGGCCACAACATATCTTCTCCCGTCGCGCCGCGCTGGCGGGCTTCGCCGCCGCCGCGGGCGCCGCCATTGCCGAATCGATCCCCGGTGCCGCAACGGCCGACAGCGCCGCCGATCCGGTCTTCTCTTCGTCCGGTCCGGATGCCCTGCTTTATGGGTCCGCGCAGGGCTTTCCTGTTCCCGATCCGGCGCTCGCCCGAAAACAGGGCAATCCCTACGAGCCCGGCTATCGCGTCGGCGCCTTCAGCCATTTCGACGGGCTTTATCCGACACGGACCATCCAGCGCGGGGCCGTGCCGTGGCCCTTCAGGCGCGCACCGGCGGAGATGTCCGATGCGTTTCGGCGGCGGATAACCGATTATCTGGCGCGCGTGCCGGTCACCGGCCTGCTGATCGCCAGGGATGACCGGATCCTGTTCGAGCAATATCAGTACGGCCGAACCGACCGCGACCGGATGCTTTCCCAGTCGATGGTCAAGTCGATCATGGGAATGCTGATCGGCATCGCCATTGCCGAAGGCGCGATCAGATCGGTCGACGATACGGCGGAGACCTACGTGCCGGGCTTCAAGGGCACCGAATACGGCAAGACGCCGCTCCGCGATCTGCTGCATATGTCCTCCGGGGTCGAATTCGGAGAAGGGCAAGACAACCGGCGGGACCTCAATCGCTTGTGGGGCGACATGGTCATGGGGGGCTGGTTTTCCGCGAAGGGTACGGTCAACAGCATCGTGCAGTTCAACCGGCGGATCGCTCCACCGGGGACGCGGTATTTTTACGCCAGCATCGAACCCGACGTACTCGGCGTGGTGCTCACCAACGCCGTCGGCAAGTCGGCGTCCGGCTATCTGCAGGAAAAGGTCTGGCAGCCGATCGGCGCGGAAGCCGACGCTACATGGCTGCTGGATGCCGAAGGCCATGAGGTGGCGCATTTCGGCTTCAACGCCGTGCTGCGTGACTACGCCCGGCTCGGGCGCCTGCTCGCCCGTGACGGCGCCTGGGACGGCAGGCAGATCATTCCGGGGCAATGGATGATGGATGCGACAACGGTACGCGCCTCCGACGCCTATCTGCAGCCCGGCAAGTCGATGCGCGACTTCGGCTACGGCTACCTGCTGTGGCTGCTTCCAGGCTTCCGTCGCCAGTTCGCGCTGGTCGGCGACCTCGGCCAGCGCATCTGTATCGATCCGGCCTCGAAGCTGGTGATGGTCCAGACGGCGCTGGAAACCAGGGCTGAGGTCTGGCGGCTGTGGTCTGATGTGGTCGAGCAGTTCGGCGGAGGATGAAGGCCTATCGAGATTCCGGGTTCGATGCTTTGCATCGCCCCGGAATGACGCCTCATTCCGCCTTTGCGCCGAACGTCGCCCGGAACGGGTGTCCGGGATAGACGCCCACGATCCGAAACTCGCGCGAGAAGAATTTCAGCTCGTCCAGCGCGAACGTCAGGCCCTTGTCCTCGGGATGGCCGTCGACATCGGCATAAAACTGCGTCGCGGAGAATTCTCCGTCGACCATGTAGCTTTCCAGCTTGGTCATGTTGACGCCGTTGGTGGCAAAGCCGCCGAGCGCCTTGTAGAGCGCGGCGGGCAGGTTGCGCACCCGGAATACAAAAGTGGTGACCAGCGGCCCGGAACCCTGCTTCGCCCAGGTCGCTTCGCGGGCCAGCACCACGAAACGGGTGGTGTTGTGGGTCTCGTCCTCGACGTCCTCGGCCAGAATATCGAGGCCGTAGATATCGGCCGCGAGTTTTGAGGCGATCGAGGCGCAGGACTTGTCGCCGCGCTCGGCGACGATGCGCGCACTTCCCGCGGTATCGCCCGACACGATCGGCCTGATCTTGAGCTTGCGGATGATGTTGCGGCATTGCCCTAGCGCGTGGACGTGGCTTTCCACCGTCTTGACGTCGCCGAGTTTGGCGCCGCGCGGCGCCCTCAGCTGGTGTTGGATCGGCAAGAAATACTCGCCGACGATGAACAGGCCGGATTGCGGCAGCAAATGGTGGATGTCGGCGACGCGGCCGGCCACCGAGTTTTCGATCGGGATCATGCCGAGATCGGCTTCCCCCGAGGTGATCGCGGCCAGCGCATCCTCGAACGTCGGGCAGGGCGCCGGCTCGGCGTCGGGATAGGCTTCGGCGATGGCGATGTGGGAATTGGCTCCCGGCTCGCCCTGGAATGCGATTTTCAGCTTTTTTGTCATGATGTTTTCCTGGGGCGCCTTGTACCAGCCGCTCAGCTTTTCGCCAGTATCTGACGGGCGGTTTCAAGGTCCGTCGGGGTGTCGACGCCGCGTGGAACGGTGTCGACGATGCCGATGTCGATCCGCATTCCGGCCTCCAGCGCCCGCAGCTGCTCGAGCTTTTCCTGCTTTTCCAGCGGCGAGGGGGGCAGCGATACAAAGCGCTCCAGCGCCGCACGGCGATAGGCGTAAAGCCCGATATGATGGTAGCGCGGCCCGTCGCCCCAAGGCGCGCTGGCTCGGGTAAAATAGAGCGCGCGCAGCCGCCCGGGGCTGACGGGCGAGCCGACCGCCTTCACCACATTGGGGTTGGTGGCCTCTTCCTCGGTATGGATCCCTGCTGCCAGCGTCGCGATATCGACCGCGGGGTCGCCAAGCGGCGCCAGCACGCTACGGATGTTGTCGGGGTGGATGGTCGGAAAATCGCCCTGCAGATTGACGATGATCTCGGCCTCGCCCCGGGGGTCGAGCAGGCCGAGCGCCTCAAAAACCCGGTCCGACCCGGAGGGGTGATCGGCGCGTGTCATCACGGCTTCGCCGCCATGGGCCGTCACGGCGGCGGCGATCTCAGGCGTGTCGGTGGCGACCGCCACGCGGCCTATTCCGGCCGCCTCCGCCCGGCGCAGCACATGGACGATCATCGGCAGGCCGGCGATGTCCAACAATGGCTTGCCGGGCAGCCGGGTGGCCGCCATCCGGGCGGGAATCAGCACCAAAATGCGCGGCTCGGTCACAGGCTTCAGACCCGGCTCAAATGATCAGGAATTGATGGGGATGGGCGGCAAGTCGGGGCGTTTATACGGGTTGCCAGAGCGCGGGCAAACCGATATCTCATCGTCGCTCGGGTGCGGTGCGAAAGCCCGATTCCTGATGCTCATCCGGCCGTCTCAACGGCCTTACATCGACCTTCCGGCCTGGAGCCTGAGCGAAAATGGACTCCTTCGAACTTAATAAAATTATGGGCGCCGTTCTCGCCACCTGCCTGCTGTTGCTGGTGACGAGCTTCACCGCCAGCGCCATTTTCGCGCCCCACATGCCGGAAAAGCCGGGTTACGAGATCGCCGTCAAGGAAGCCGCGTCTGCCGGTGGCAAGGAAGCGGCGGCGGCGCCGTCCGAGCCGATCGAAAAGCTGCTGCAGACCGCCTCCGTCGAAAAGGGTGCCGGCGCGGCCAAGAAGTGCGCAGCCTGCCATACGTTCGAGAAGGGCGGTCCCAACCGCGTCGGCCCGAATCTTTACGGCGTTCTCAACGAGGCGAAGGCGTCCCCGGGACGCGGGTTCAATTTCTCGGCCGCCATGAAGGCCAAGGGCGGCACCTGGACCTACGACGACCTCAACAAGTTCATCGCCAGCCCCAAGGGCTTCGTTCCCGGCACCGCGATGGGTTTTGCCGGCATCCAGAAGGACAGCGAGCGCGCCGACGTGATCGCCTATCTGCGCAGCCTGGCGGAAACTCCGGCTCCGCTGCCGACTGCATCGAAGTAGCATTCCTGAACGCCTGCCACGGGCTCCTACGTCAACACGGCCAGGCATTGCCTGGCCGTTTTGCTATGATCGCGGCCTTGTTATCGGGACCTTTCGCCGCACCGGGCGCGTTATCAGGCTGGTAACATGAGGAAAAAGCAACATAATCGGTCGAAACCTTGCCTTATATTGCGTCCTCAATAGTCCGCGACAGCAATCAGGAAATCATCATTTGACGATTACCCGACGACATCTTTTGCAAGGCAGCGCCTACGCGGCGCTGGGAATGGCGGCCGGCGTCTCCGCAGCCGGGCCGGCCCAGGCGCAAGGCGCAGCCGCCGAGCTGGCGTGGCGCCACGCGTTGTCGCTGTTCGGGGACCTCAAATATCCGGCCGACTTCAAGCGCTTCGATTACGTCAATCCGGATGCGCCCAAGGGCGGTATCGCCCGGCAGATTCTGATCGGGACGTTCGACAATTTCAATATTGCGGTTGCCGGCGTCAAAGGCTCGCTCGCCTCCGCCGTCGGGCTGGTCTATGAATCGTTGATGACGTCGTCGCTGGACGAAGTCTCGGCCGAATACGGCGCGCTGGCCGAGGCGGTCAGCCATCCCGGGGATTTTTCCTCCGTCACCTATCGTCTGCGGGCGCAGGCGAAATGGCATGACGGCAAGCCGGTGACGGCGGACGATGTGATTTTCTCGCTCGATGCGTTCAAGACACATCACCCGCAATATTCGGCCTATTACCGCCACGTGGTGAAGGCCGAAAAAAATGGCGATCGCGAGATCAAATTTACCTTCGATGCGCCGGGCAATCGTGAGCTGCCGCAGATCGTGGGTCAGCTCACAATATTGCCGAAGCACTGGTGGGAGGGGGCCGACAGTGAAGGCCGCAAGCGCGACATCTCTGCGACCACGCTGGAGAAGCCGCTCGGCTCCGGTCCCTATCGCATCAAGGAATTCGTCGCCGGACGGTCGGTTTTGCTGGAGCGGCTGAAGGATCATTGGGGGCGCGATCTCGGCGTCAATATCGGGCGCAACAATTTCGACGAACTGCGGTACGAGTATTTCCGCGACTCGCTGGTGGCGCTGGAGGCGTTCAAGGCCGACCAGGTGGACTGGCGCACCGAAAACAGCGCCAAGAACTGGGCCACGGCCTACGA
>JBBQUA010000193.1:0-10263 GCA_038212905.1 Hyphomicrobiales bacterium | reverse complement strand
AACTGGCGGCGTTCGGCATGCGAGCGGTCCACCGCGACCTGCTTGAAGGACTGGATCAGTTCGCCGGCGCGATGCAGGTTCGCCACCAATTGCCCGGCGGCGTCGCGGGAAGAGCGGACGAATTCCTCGAGTTGCGACTTGCGCAGCTGGCCGTCGGACCGCAGCTCGGCCTCGAATATTTCGGCGCGGCGCGCGAAACTGGATGCCACCGTCAGGCTGATGCCGATCGGATTATTGACTTCATGGGCGACGCCGGCGACCAGCCCGCCGAGCGCCGCCAGCCGTTCGGCGTCGATCAGGTTTTGCTGGGCGGCGCTGAGCTCGAGCAGGGCGCCTTCGGCCTTTTCCTTCGAGCTGCGCAGTTCGTCCTCGGTCTCGCGTTTGGCGATGGCGTTTTCGCGGAACACCTCGACCGCGCGCGCCATCGCGCCGACTTCGTCCTTGGCATTGGTGCCCTGCACGCGCCGGTCGTAGTCGCCTGTGGTAATGGCGTGCATCGACGCCATGATCTGCTGCAGCGGCAACCGGATCGAGAGCGCGATGATGACTCCCGCGGTCAGGATGATGCCGAGAAAGATCACGGCGATCGACAGCACCTTGCGGGAAATGCTGTTCAGCGTGCGATCGAAGGTCGCCTGCGCCTTCTGCTCGCGCTGGCGCATCTTGACTGACAGATTGTCGATCGCGCCGATCGCTTCGGCCTGGCTGGCGTCGATGGTGTTGCGCAACAGCTCGGTGCGGCTCGTCAGTTGCTCCGACAGTTTGGCAAAGCCCGCGCGCAGCGCGGCTGTCCTTGCCTGCAGCCGCTGCAGCGCCAGGCGCTGCAGGTCGTTGTCGGCGAGTTCGGTCATCTCCGGGATGGTTTTTTCGATGGTCTCGGTATTCCTGCGGGCGTCCTCGGCGGACGCCGTCGCCAGCGACAGATAATAGGCGTTGGCGGCGACCAGCATCGCAGTGAACGCCTCGCGGGATTTGCCCAGCGCCGGCCAGATCAGGGCCTCGCGGCGCCCGGTGGCGCCCTCGATGATCGAATACAGTCCGGCCATCTCCTTGGCCGGAGCCTGCACCTGGTCCTGATAGGTTTTGGTAATCGTGGCCTGGACCGCGCGCAGTTCGCCGAAGCCGTTGAGGAATTTGTCGGTGACGCGCTCCAGTTCCGCGACCGACCCCGACAGCATCGGGTCGGTCGACGCGCGCGTGGTCAGGGTGCCCAGCACGGCCTCGCGCAACAGCAGGATTTCCGCGAACAGTTCCGGGCTCGGCTGATTGATATAGCGATGGATCAGGTTTTGCAGTCGGCTGGTTTCGCTCTCCAGCAACGCCAGGATCTTGTCGGATTCCCGCACCTGCCGCACGTCGTCCCAGGCCGAACCGAGCACCTGGGCGCCGTTCCAGATCAATCCGGCGAGCACCACGACCACGGCCGAATTCAGCGCGGCGATCGACAGGATGCGCCAGCGGATCGGCACCGCGCGGACCAGTCCGACGATCCGGGCGCGACCTCGCGCGGCGAGACCCGCCGGCCGCTCCATGGTTTCGTCGTGCCGCGGCAATGCCAAGGCCAGTTCACTCCACCTTGCGAATTCGTTTGATCAGCCGCGCCGCCGCGGGATCGGCCCCGGAATCATAAAACGCCAGGCCGGCCAATTGCCACGGTTCGAAGCTGACGGGGATTTCGCTGCCGGTCGACGCAGCATTGCTGCGATCGAGGTCGCCGGTGCTCCTGGTAACAGCGGCGTCAAAAGCCCATGCGGCGGCACCCGTCGAGACCGCCGTCAGCGACAGCGCGACAACGAGTGCTACGGTCCGCGATGGGTTGGCGCGGCTGTACACAGGCAAAACTCATCCCCTTGTGATGATGTCGGCGGTGGGCAAGAAAGGTTCAACCCATTTAGCAGATGCCGCCTTGCGATGGCTATCCTGCCAGCGCCACGGAGGGCGTCAATGCTGCGCTGCGCTGGACCTTTTGCGGATTGAAACCGCAGACCCGGGGTCTTATTGAGGGCCCATCCTGCGCGAGAGCGGCGTTTCGGCCGCCACAGATGGAATGGTTATAAGGTGAATTCGGCTCTGAGATTTTTGCAGCTCGCGGCCGTTGCCGCAATGATCACGTTGTCGTCTCCGGCATGGGCGGTCACCGAGATCAATTGGTGGCACGCGATGTCGGGTGAGCTCGGCCGGCAGCTGGAGAAGCTGGCGGCGGATTTCAACGCATCGCAATCCGAATACCGGATCGTGCCGAGCTACAAGGGTAATTACACCGAAACCGTCACCGCGGCGATCTTTGCGTTTCGCTCGCGCAGCCAGCCTGCCATCGTTCAGGTCAATGAAATCGCGACCGCGACCATGATGGCAGCGAAGGGCGCGATCTATCCGGTCTACGAATTGATGCGGAACGAAGCCGAGGCGTTCTCGCCGGCCGCCTATCTACCGGCGGTCACCGGCTATTATTCCGACGTCGCCGGCAACATGCTGTCGTTCCCGTTCAACGCCTCGACGCCGATCCTCTACTATAACAAGGACCTGTTCCGCGCCGCCGGCCTCGATCCCGAAGTGCCGCCGAAGACCTGGCCCGAAGTCGGCGCGGCGGCCCGGAAACTGCGGGCGTCGGGCGCGGTTTGCGGTCTGACCACCTCCTGGCCGTCATGGATCAATGTCGAGAATTTTTCCGCATTCCACAATCTGCCGATTTCCACCAGGGCCAACGGCTTCGACGGTCTCGATGCCGAACTTGATTTCAACAATCCGGTGATGGTGCGCCATATCGCGCAACTGACGGAATGGCAGGCCACCAAGGTGTTCGATTACAGCGGCCGGGCGCAGACCGCGGAGCCGCGCTTTCAAAAGGGCGAATGCGGCATCTTCCTGGGCTCCTCGGCGACCCGCGCCGACATCAAGGCCAATTCGAAATTCGAGGTGGGCTACGGCATGCTGCCGTACTGGCCCGACGTCGCAGGCGCGCCGCAAAACTCCATCATTGGCGGCGCCACCCTGTGGGTGCTGCGGGACCGGCCGCGCGTCGAATACAAGGGCCTGGCGAAATTCTTCGGCTATCTGTCGAAGCCGGAAGTTCAGGCCGCCTGGCATCAGAACACCGGCTATCTGCCGGTGACCCGGGCGGCATTCGACCTGACCCGCGCGCAGGGTTTTTACGACCGCAATCCGGGTGCGGCGATCTCGATCGAACAGATGACCCTGAAGGCGCCGACTGAAAATTCGCGCGGCGTCCGGCTCGGCTCGTTCGTCCTGATCCGCAGCGTGATCGAAGACGAACTGGAGCAGGCCTTCAGCGGCAAGAAGTCCGCACAGCAAGCTCTGGATTCTGCCGTCGAGCGCGGCAACCGGCTGCTGCGTCAGTTTGAACGGGCGAATCCGGACCGGTAATTGCTATGCACGCACTGCCGAGCCTGACGACACCAGAGACCTTGCAGGCATGGCGCGCCGACGCTTCGCAATGCCTGCCGGCGGCGCTCGATATCGCGCGCAGCCACGGATTGCCGCAGGCGGATCCGCATGTCTTTGCGACCGGGACCAATCTCGTGGTCGGGCTCGACGACAGGCTGATCCTGAAGCTGTTTCCGCCGTTCCTGCGCGGCCAGTTCGAATCGGAGCGGATTTCGCTGGCGCTGCTGCATGGGCGGCTCGGCGTCCCGACTCCGGAAATCGTGCTGGAAGGCGAGCGCGACGGCTGGCCGTATCTGGTCATCACGCGGCTGTCCGGCGTGGTGGGCAGCGAGGCGTGGCCGGTTCTGCCGGAAGACCAGAAAGAGCGCGTGTTGGTCGAGATCGGCGAAACCATTGCGCAGGTGCAGCGCGTCCCGGTCGGGGATCTCGGTCGCATCGAGCCGCGCTGGCCGCAGTTCATGGCCCGGCAAATCGCGGGGTGCCGGGCGAGACACCTGCGCCTCGGATTGTCGCCAAAATTTCTCGACGGACTGGATGATCTGCTTGTCGACGCCGAGGCGCTGGTTCAGCTGGAGGCGCCGCCGGTGATCCTGACCGGGGAATACATCCCGGAGAATTTCTTGCTGAGTTGTGACGACGGAGACTGGCGGCTTTCGGGGTTGATCGACTTCGGCGATGTGATGACGGGAAGGGGTGAGTACGACCTGCTCGGCCCCAGCGCCTTCATGACCGCGGGGATGCCGCGCCGCGTCCGCAGCCTGTTCAGGGGCTTTGGCTATTCGAGCGCGGAGGTCGATTTCGCCTTGAAGCGCCGGCTGATGGCGCTGATGCTGCTGCACCGCTTCAGCGATCCCGTCCGGCACATCGGCATTGAGGGCTGGCAGCAGAAGGCCGGCGATCTCTTGCAGTTACAGGAACTGCTCTGGCCGAATTAGGCGGCGTCGTACCGGCAGCTGCACGGTTCGACTACAGCTCGACCATATCGAAATCGCTCTTGGCGGTGCCGCATTCCGGGCAGACCCAGTCGTCCGGAATGTCGGCCCACCGCGTGCCGGGCGCGAGGCCTTCGTCAGGTGCGCCGGCGGCTTCGTCGTAGATGTAGCCGCAGGTCCGGCATTGCCATGATTGATAGGGCTCGGCGTTCATCTGGATCGTCCTTTCTGCCATGCGGGAATTCCTCAGCCCGGGCCGCTATGCAACCGTCGTCCCCTGCGCCGGCGGGAACACCATCCGGTCGTCGGTCCGGCAATAGCGGTCCGCGAACATGCGGCCGACCGGATGATAGCGGTCCATGTGCACGCGCATGGCGTCGGGATCCCACAATTCGTCGCGGATGTGGAAATTGATACCCTCGCCCATGATGAGCTGGCGGTCGCCGTTCACATCGATGGTTTTCCAGGTCTTGCATTCCATCGACCATGGCGCGTCGGTCAGCCGCGGCACCGCGATCTTGGTCGACGGCGAAAGCTTCAGTCCGAGATAGCCGGGCTCGCCGATCTCGGGCGGAAAGTCGCCGCTGGAATCGTGCATCGCGCGCGCCAGCGGCTCATCGGTCATGCTGACGACGAATTCCCCGGTGCGCTGGATGTTGACCACGGTGTCCTTGACGCGGCCGTCGGGCCGCAGATTGGCGGCGAACATGCAAAGCGGCGGATCCTCGCAGAACACGTTGAAGAAGCTGAACGGCGCGGCGTTGACCACGCCCGTGGGGCCCATGGTCGTGACCCAGGCGATCGGCCGCGGCAACACAAAGGCCGTCAGTACCTTGTAGCGTTCGCGAGGTGCGAGTTCGTCAGGCGTATATTCCATGGTGCATTCCCGGTTTGACCGGATTCTCCGGCGAGCCACCTTGGCGCAAAAACGGATGCGGTTCGAGACGTGCTGTCGCCAACCCTCGCCAAATGAAGGGCGGGAGTTTCTGCTGGCTTGGCCGTCGCGCCCAACAAACGAGCCGGGCAAGATAAATGCATATTTTTTAGTCAAATGCGTATCTTTGTATGCAATGAAAAGTCTTGCCATGAGCCAGCGGCAGGCGCCTGCATCGAATATTATTCATCTGAATCAATGGTTTAGATTCGTATTAGCGTTTCCTTAAGATTTGGCACAAACCTTGCGAAGCCAGTTCCAAAGCCGATTTCTTCCGTAGCTTTGGAGCATCATATGAAGCGTCGCGATTTTCTGAAGTCCGTCACCGGGGTTGCCGCAGGCGCCATGGTGCCGGCGCCGGCGATCTGGTCCGCCGCCAAGGCCCAGGCCCGCTCCGAGACGCTGCTGATCGTCTCGGAAAGCGGCCCCAACAATCTCGACATCCACGGCGTCGGCACCAATGTGCCCGGCTACGAGGTGTCGTGGAATTGCTACGACCGGCTGATCACCCACGAAATGAAGACCGGTCCCGGCGGCGTGGCGTATTACGACCGCGACAAGTTCAAGCCCGAACTCGCCGAGGACATGAAGGTCGGCGACATGTCGGTGACCTTCAAGCTGAAGAAGAACGCCAAATTTCACGATGGCGCGCCGGTCACGGCGAAGGATGTCAAATGGTCGCTCGACCGCGCGGTCAGCGTCGGTGGCTTCCCGACCTTCCAGATGGGCGCGGGCTCGCTGACCAAGCCCGAGCAGTTCGTCGTGGTCGACGACAGCACGGTGCGGATCGATTTCGCCAGGAAGGACCGCCTGACGATTCCCGATCTCGCTGTCATCGTGCCCTGCGTGATCAATTCCGAGCTGGTGAAGAAGAACGCCAGCGAGAAGGACCCGTGGGGCCTCGAATATACCAAGCAGCAGACCGCGGGCTCCGGCGCCTACAAGGTGACGAAATGGACCGCCGGCACCGAAGTGATCATGGAGCGAAATGACGATTGGGTCGGTGGCCCCATGCCCAAGGTGAAGCGTATCATCTGGCGTATGGTGCCGCAGGCCGGCAACCGCCGCGCGCTGCTGGAGCGCGGCGATGCCGATATCTCCTACGATCTGCCCAACAAGGATTTCGTCGAGCTGAAGGACGGCGGCAAGCTCAACATCATGTCGGTGCCGTATTCCAACGGCGTCCAGTACATCGGCATGAACGTCAAGATTCCGCCATTCGACAATCCGAAGGTGCGCGAGGCGGTGGCCTGCGCGATCCCCTACCAGAAGATCATGGATGCGGTGCTGTTCGGCCTCGCCAAGCCGATGTTTGGCGCGGCTGCCAACGCGCCGACCGAGGTGGCGTGGCCGCAGCCGACCAAATTCGTCACCAACATCGAGAAGGCCAAGGCGCTGCTGGCCGAGGCCGGCTTTCCCAACGGCTTCGAGACCACGCTGTCGTTCGACCTCGGTTTCGCCGGCGTCAACGAGCCGCTCTGCATCCTGGTGCAGGAGAGCCTCGGGCAAATCGGAATCAAGACCACGATCAACAAGATCCCGGGCGCCAACTGGCGCACCGAGCTGAACAAGAAGGCGCTGCCGCTTTACACCAACGTGTTCTCCGGCTGGCTCGACTATCCCGAGTATTTCTTCATCTGGTGTTATGACGGCAAGAACTCGATCTTCAACACCATGAGCTATCAGTCGAAGGCGATGGACGACTTCATCCACGGCGCCGTCGATGCCGCGGCGATCGGCGACAAGGCGGTTTACGAGAAGGACGTGAAAGGCTTCGTCGACTTGGCGTTCAAGGATGTTCCCCGCATTCCGCTCTACCAGCCCTATGTCAACGTCGCGATGCAGAAGAATGTCTCGGGCTACCAGTACTGGTTCCACCGCAGGCTGGATTACCGTGCGCTGGTGAAGGCGTGAGAGGGCTCATGGCGAATAGGGAGTAGCGAATAGTGAGAAAGAGCTGCCGCCGTCATCCATTCGCTATTCGCCATTCGCCATTCGCGGGTACTTTCCCATGCTGACCATGATCGGCAAACGGCTGATGTTCGCGATCCCGAGTCTGATCGGGGTCGTGATCGTCACGTTTTTGCTGACCCGTGCGCTGCCGGGCGATCCCGCGGCGTATTTCGCCGGTCCCGCGGCGACCAAGGAGGCTGTCGAGCAGATCCGCAAGAAGCTCGGGCTCGACAAGCCGCTGATTGAACAGTTCTTCCGCTACACCGCCGATCTTGCGCGCGGTGATTTCGGCAATTCGCTCACCACGGGTCAGCCGGTTGCGACCGAAATCAAGAACCGCCTGCCGGCTTCGGCCGAACTGACGCTGCTCGGCCTCGTCGTTTCCGTTGTGATCGCGATTCCGCTCGGCGTGCTCGCGGCGACAAGGCCGGGCTCGTGGATCGATCATCTCTGCCGGGTGACGACGACGGCCGGCGTGTCGCTGCCGGTGTTCTTCACCGGCCTGGTGCTGCTCTATGTGTTCTATTTCCGGCTGGGATGGTCGCCGGCCCCGCTGGGTCGGCTCGACGTGTTCTACAGCGCGCCGCCGACGGTGACCGGCTTCTATCTGATCGATGCGCTGATCGCGCGCGATCTTGAAACGTTTCGCTCAGCGCTGAGCCAGTTGATCCTCCCGGCCGCAACGCTCTCGGTTTTCTCGCTGGCGCCGATTGCGCGCATGACGCGGGCCTCGATGCTGGCGGTGCTGTCGTCCGATTTCGTGCGCACCGCCCGCGCCAGCGGGCTGTCGCCGGGCACCGTCATCGTCACCTACGCCTTCCGCAATGCCATGCTGCCGGTCATCACCACGCTCAGCATGGTGTTCTCGTTCCTGCTCGGCGCCAATGTGCTGGTGGAAAAGGTGTTTGCCTGGCCCGGCATCGGCTCCTACGCGGTAGAAGCCCTGATCTCGTCGGACTTCGCGCCGGTGCAGGGTTTTGTGCTCACAATGGCCGTGATGTACGTGCTGCTCAATCTGTTGATCGACATTCTCTATGGCGTGATCGACCCACGCGTGAGGCTGGAAGGCTGAGGTTGGAAGCATGAGTAGCGTTGCACCCGCCGTCGAACCCGCCGTCGAACCCGCCGTCGAACCCGCCGTCGAACCCGCTGTTCCCGCGCGCACCTCGGGGCTATCAGCGATCTTCGAACACACCCGCTACGTGCTCGGCGAGAATCGCGTCACCGCGTTCGCTTTCGGCTTGCTGGTCGTCATCCTGTTCGCGGCGCTGTTTGGCCCCTACGTCGTTCCCTACGATCCGCTGGCGTCGGATACCGCATCGGCGCTGAAGCCGCCGTCGGCGTCGCACTGGTTCGGCACCGACCAGTTGGGGCGCGATATTTTCAGCCGCGTCATCGTGGCGACACGGCTCGATGTCTTTATCGCCGTCGCTTCGGTGGCGCTGGTGTTCATGATGGGCGGCCTCGCCGGTATTGCCGGGGGTTATTTCGGTGGCTGGACCGATCGCATCGTCGGCCGCATCGCCGATACCATCATGGCGTTTCCGCTGTTCGTGCTGGCGATGGGCATTGTGGCCGCACTCGGCAACACCGTACAGAACATCATCATTGCCACCGCAATCGTGAATTTCCCGCTCTATGCCCGCGTCGCCCGCGCCGAGGCCAATGTGCGGCGCGACGCCGGTTTCGTTCAGGCGGCGCGGCTGTCGGGCAATGGCGAGTTTCGCATCCTGCTGGTGCACATTTTGCCGAACATCATGCCGATCATGATCGTGCAGATGTCGCTGACCATGGGTTACGCTATCCTCAACGCCGCAGGTCTCTCCTTCATCGGCCTCGGGGTGCGGCCACCGACCGCCGAATGGGGCATCATGGTCGCGGAAGGCGCCGGCTTCATGGTCTCGGGCGAATGGTGGATCGCGCTGTTTCCGGGCCTGGCGCTGATGATCGCGGTGTTTTGCTTCAACCTGCTCGGCGACGGATTGCGCGACATCGTCGATCCGCAGCGCAGGACGTGAGGATGCGTAGTGCATTTGGACCCAGCGCCTCTCTTCACCTCTCCCCGCGCGCGGGGAGAGGTCGGATCGCGCCAGCGATCCGGGTGAGGGGGGCTCTCAGCGCGCTCCTCTGCCTGCTGTACTCGCTGATAGATGCCCCTCACCCCAACCCTCTCCCCGTAAGGACGGGGCGAGGGAGCAGACCTCCCGTGCGGAGATAGCACCATGGCCGCGCAACCGCTGCTCGACGTCAACGATCTCACGATCGAATTCGCCACCCGCCGCGGCATCGTCAAGGCCGTGCAGCACGTCAATATCGCGGTGGCAAAGGGCGAGACGCTCGGCATCGTCGGCGAGTCCGGCTCCGGCAAGTCCGTCACCTCCTATGCTGTCATGCGGATCCTCGACCGCGCCGGCCAGATCGCCGAGGGCTCGGTGATGTTCTCCGGCATCGACATCAGGAACGCGACCGAAGACCAGATGCGCGACCTGCGCGGCCGCGAAATCTCGATGATCTTCCAGAATCCTCGCGCGGCGCTGAACCCGATCCGCAAGGTCGGCGACCAGATCGAGGACGTGCTGCGCCAGCACGTTCAGGCCGCCGCCAGCGACCGCGGCGAGAAGGCGATCGAGGCGCTGGAGGCGGTCAAGATTGCTCGCCCCCGCGAGCGCTACCATGCCTATCCGTTCGAATTGTCAGGCGGCATGTGCCAGCGCGTGGTGATCGCGTTGGCGCTGGCCTGCAATCCGCAACTGCTGATCGCGGACGAACCCACCACCGGCCTCGACGTCACCACGCAGAAGGCGGTGATGGACCTGATCGTCGAATTGACGAAAAGCCGGGGCATGTCGACGATCCTGATCACCCACGATCTCGGCCTGGCCGCGGCCTATTGCGACCGCGTGGTGGTGATGGAAAAGGGCCACGTGGTCGAGACCGCGTTGTCGGCTGATATCTTTGCCAATCCACAGCACGCCTACACCAGGAAGCTGATGCGCGCGACGCCGCGGGTCGGTGTCTCCCTGCGCGATCTGCTGCCGG
>JBBQUA010000192.1:0-10421 GCA_038212905.1 Hyphomicrobiales bacterium | reverse complement strand
CTCGAGTTCGCCGAGCTGGAACGGACCATAGGAAATCCGGATCAGCCGGTTCACCTCGAGCCCGAGATGCGCCATGACATTGCGGACTTCGCGGTTCTTGCCTTCGCGGATCGCGAACACCAGCCAGACATTGGCGCCCTGGTCGCGCTCCAGCGTCGCATCGATCGGGCCGTATTTGACGCCGTCGACCGCGACACCCTTTTTCATCTCGTCGAGCTGGCCCTGCGTCACCTCGCCATGGGCGCGCACACGATAACGCCGCAGCCAGCCGGTGTCGGGCAGTTCCAGCGCGCGCGCCAGGCCGCCGTCATTGGTCAGCAGCAGCAGGCCCTCGGTGTTGAAATCGAGCCGGCCGATCGAGATCAGCCGCGGCAGGCCTTCCGGCAGATTGTCGAACACCGTCGGCCGTCCTTCCGGATCGGCATGGGTGGTCATCAGGCCGCGCGGCTTGTGAAACATGAACAGGCGGGTGCGCTCGCGCGCCGGCAACGGCTTGCCGTCGATGGTGATGACGTCGTTCTCGGTGACGTCGAGCGCCGGCGAGTTGATGACGCGGCCGTTGACGGTGACGCGGCCCTGCACGATCCATTCCTCGGCGTCGCGGCGCGAGGCAAGGCCGGCGCGTGACAGCACCTTGGCGATGCGCTCGCCGGATTTCTTTTCGCGCGGCGGACGGGCGGCGCGCTTTTCGAATTCGGGCTTGCGCTCGCGGTACTCGCCGCGGCCGCCAAACGCCGGACGTTTGGCGAAAACCTTGCTGTCGTCCTCGTTGTCGCGGCGCGGGCGCTCTCCCGGAGCCTCATTGCGCGGATGCTCCTGCCAGGAGCTGCCGCCCTCGCGGGGCCGGTCGAAACGGGGGCGGTCGCCCTGCGGCCGGTCACCGCGCGGACGGTCCTCGCGGCCCCCGCGGGGACGGTCGAACTTCGGACGTTCGCGGAACGGACGATCGCCTTGTGGACGATCACCCTGCGGACGGTCCTCGCGCGGACGCGAAAAACGCGGACGCTCGGCGCCGCCACGGTCCTCCCGGGGTTTGTCGAAATTTCGCGCGCCGTCACGGGGCGGACGCGAATTGCGGCCAGCATGGTCAGGCGAAGACGCATCGCGCTTCTGCCACGGCTTCGACTCGCCGCGGTCCGAACCACGGTCGGGGCGGCTACCAAAGTCCTTGCGCGGGCCACGATCCGGCGCGCCACGGGAAGAAAACTTCTTGTCGCCGCCGAATTTTCGTTCGGGACGATCACCGCGCGGACGATCGCCGTCGCGCGACGGGCGCGCGCTATAGGGGCGGTCGCCCTGCGGCCGGTCGCCGCGCGGCGTATAGGGCCGCTTCTCAGCCCCACCTTCGCGTGGCGTGTAAGGCTTCTTGTCGCCAAATTTCCGGTCCTGGAAACGCGCCGCCGGGCGGGCATCGCCACGATCGCCGCGATCGCCGCGCGGGGTGTAGGGGCGCTTTTCGCCATCGCCGCGCGGGCTGAAGTTGGGGCGATCACCGCGCGGCGTGTACGGTCGCTTCTCGCCACCACCGGCGCGATCGTCGCGGTTGAAACGCGGACGCGGCGCATCGCCATCGCGGCGCGGCGGCGGCCCCTCGCGCTTGCCGGCATAGGGCTTGCCCGGGCCGGAATAGGGTTTCTTGCCGAAGGATTTGGCGCCGTCGGGTTTTCCCGCATAGGGCCGCCGCTCGCCCTCGGGCTTGAAACCGTCCTTGGCGCCGTCGCTTTTGCCGGCAAAGCCGCGCTTGGCGAATTTCTTCTCGGGTCCCCGGGCAGCGCCCGAGCGGCCCTTGCCGCCGGAAGGGCGGTCGCGCCGGCCACGGGAATCGTTGTTTTTGTCGTTATCGCGGGGCATGAATGGTTTCTCGTATTCAATGAAATGCGGTCAGGCGGATGTGGACGGGCTGTCATAGCAATAACGCGCGCGCACTTGGCTCAAGGCGCATTGTCACGCAAAACCGGCATCCACTTTTGCTGAATGCGGTTCTCATAGCAGGTTTCTTCCCATGATACGAGGCATGACCGTCCCTTCTTTCATGGATTTGGCGTTGAAAACGGCCAAAAACGCCGGAAAAGCCGGCGAAGTCCCGATCGGGTGCGTGATTGTCCGGGGGTACGAGGTGATCGCCACCGCGGCCAACCGCACCCTGACCGACCGCGATCCGACCGCCCATGCCGAGATATTGGCGCTCCGGCAGGCCGCCGACGCCATCGGCACCGAGCGGCTGGTCGATTGCGACCTCTACGTCACGCTGGAACCCTGCACGATGTGCGCCGGCGCGATCTCGTTGGCCAGGATCCGGCGGCTGTACTACGGCGCGACCGACGCCAAGGGCGGCGCGGTGGAGTCAGGCGTGCGGTTCTTCGCATCCCCGACCTGCCATCATGTGCCGGAGGTCTATTCGGCGGTCGGCGAGACCGAGGCGGCGACGCTGCTGAAGGATTTTTTCAAGGTGCGGCGGTAGTCGGGCGCGGGCGCGCTAACAACCTCCGCTGTCATCATCCGCGCAGGCGGATGATCCAGTATCCCTGAGACGCCAGCGATGGAGTCGATAGGCCGCGGCGTACTGGATCCCCGCCTGCGCGGGGATGACGACCTTTTGTGAGGCGCGGCCTTGCACCCAATCACTCTCCAAGGAAAAACTCCCGCAACATCTTCGCCGTCACATCCGGATTTTCTTCCGTGAGAAAATGACCTGAATCGACCGGCGCGCCGCGCACATTGGTCGCCCACTTCTTCCAGGTATCCAGCGGCGTCGCGGCGGCGCTGGCGATGCCGGCATCGCCCCACCGCGCCAGCATCGGGATGGTGATCTTGTTGCCGGCGTCGCGATCCGCTTTGTCGATCTCGAAATCGGCATAGGCGCCGGCGCGATAGTCCTCGCACATCGCGTGCAGCCGCGAGGGATCGCGGAACGGTGCCAGATAATGCTCCAGCGCACGCGGGTCGATGTCGCTGAGATCTCCAGACTTGGTCTGGCTCGCCATCTTCTGGCGGAGGAAGAAATCCGGGTTGCCGCCGATCAGGGTTTCCGGCAGCGGAAACGGCTGCGCCAGAAACGTCCAGTGATAGATCTTCAGCGCATAGAGCCGGCTCATGCGGTCCCAATAGTCGAGGGTCGGCAGGATATCGAGCACCGCCAGCTTCGACAGACGGCCGGGATGATCGAGCGCGAGGCGATAGGCGACGCGGCCGCCGCGGTCGTGGCCGGCCAGCGCGAAATGCACATGGCCGAGTTGCTCCATCGCCTCGATCAGGGTGCTGGCCATCGCGCGCTTGGTGTAGGGCGTATGCTCGGCGTCACTCTCGGGCATGTCGGACCAGCCATAGCCCGGCAGGTCGGGGATGATCAGCGTGAACTTGTCCGCCAGTTGCGGCGCGACGCGGTGCCACTGCACATGGGTCTGCGAAAAGCCATGCAGCAACAATAGCGGCGGACCCTTGCCGCCGACGCGGGCGAAAATGCGGCCCGACCTTGTGTTGATCCATTCAGCGGAATATCCGGGAAACAAATCGGCGAGATCGGGCATCAGGCTGGCACTCCTTCGCTGCGGCGGCCTTGCTTCAAACATTGTTTGCCGTTGCCGCTGGCGCGCGCCGGGTTTATGCCATTCGCCAAGCTCAATCAGCAAGAACAACCGAGGAAACCCCTGCCATGTCGATCGATTTCGAGATTCCGGCCGAAGCCAAGGCGATCCGCGAAAAAGTCCGCAAATGGGTGCATGACGAGTGCATTCCCGCGGAGAAGGAACTCGACACCAAGCCGCTCGCCGAGGTGCTGGAGCCGCTGCGGAAGAAGGCGCGCGCCCAGGGCCTGTGGTGCCCGTGGGTGCCGAAGGAATATGGCGGCATGGGCTTGGGACCGCTGGCCAACGCGCTGGTGCAGATGGAGCTCGGCGAGAGCATGCTGGGCGCGCTGTCGATGAACACGCAGGGGCCGGATGACGCCTCGATGATGACGATCCTCGCGCACGGCACGGAATATCAGAAGGAAAAATTCCTGAAGCCGCTGCTGAACGGCGACAAGCGCATCTGCTTCTCGATGACCGAGAAAGCGGCCGGCGCCGACGCCACGGGCATGCAGACCACCGCGGTGAAGGACGGCAACGAAAATTACATCCTCAACGGCGAGAAGTGGTTCTCGTCGTCGGCCAGTGTCGCCGATATGGCGCTGGTGGTGGCCCGAACCGATCCGAACGCGCCGCGCCACAAGCAGCATTCGACCTTCATCGTCGAACTGCCGAACCCCGGCTACAACATCAAGCGCAACATCAAGAACATGGCGATCGAGGGCCCGCATGCCGCCGCGATCCATGGCGGCCATTCCGAAATCGAGATCAAGGACCTGAAAGTATCGGCCGACAATCTGCTCGGCGGCGAAGGCAACGGCTTCAACATGGGCCAGCATCGCCTCGCCTATGGCCGTCTGCGCCACGGCATGCATAACGTTGCGAAAGCGCAGCGCGCGCTCGACATGGCGGTGGCCCATATCACGACACGCTCGACCTTCGGCTCGCTGCTGTCAGACCGCCAGGGCGTGCAGTTCATGCTGGCCGATTGCGCCAGCGAACTCTATATCGGCCGGCTGATGCTGCTGCACATCGCCTACAAGGCGGAAAAGGGCCAGGACATCAGGCAGGAAAACTCGATCGCCAAGATCTTTCACGCCCACATGGTGCACAAGGTGATCGACACCGCGATCCAGCTGCACGGCGCGCTCGGCTTCAGCCAGGATACGCCGCTGGCGAAATGGTACACCGAGGTGCGCTCGCAACGGCTGGTCGACGGCCCCGACGAAGTGCACAAGTGGAAGATCGGCAAGAACGTCATCAAGGCGTTCAAGGAGCATGGCACCACGGCCAGTGCCGCGGGCGGCGATTTGCTCTGAGCCACACCGTCATTCCGGGGCGGCGCATCGCGCCGAACCCGGAATCCGGAGATGGGACGGACGGGAGCCAAACAATCTCGAGATTCCGGATCGACACGCTTCGCGTGTCGTCCGGAATGACGGGGGTTGGTTACGGCCAGATCCTGACTTCCCCTCTCCCCTTGTGGGAGAGGGTGGCCGCGATGCGCAGCATCGCGGACGGGTGAGGGGTTGGTTCAACTGGCACTGTGCTTGCGGATAGAGACCCCTCATCCGGCGCTTCGCGCCACCTTCTCCCACAAGGGGAGAAGGGAAGACGCGGCGCGCTTCGCTACTTTCCGGCCTTCTCTCTTGCGATCGCCTGCCAGCCGATGTCGCGGCGGCAGAAGCCTTCAGGCCAGTTGATGCGGTCGATCGCCGCATAGGCGCGGGCCTGCGCTTCGGTGACCGTCTTGCCCGTCGCGCAGACGTTCAGCACGCGACCGCCATTGGCGAGAATTTTTGTGCCGTCGGCTCTGGTGCCGGCATGAAAGATTTCGACGCCCTCGACCTTGGCCGCCTCGTCGAGCCCAGCGATGACAGAGCCCTTGCCGTAGTCGCCGGGATAACCTTTGGTCGCCATGATCACCGTCAGCGCCACGTCGTCGAACCAGCGCAGGCTGAAATTTTTCAATTGCCCGTCGGCGCAGGCGATCAGCGCCGGCACGATGTCCGACATCATCCGCAGCATCAGCACCTGGCATTCCGGGTCGCCGAACCGGGCGTTGTATTCGACGAGTTTGGGACCGTCCTTCGTCATCATGATTCCGGCATAGAGCACGCCCTTGTAGGGTGAGCCCATCGCGGCGAGCGCACGCAATGTCGGATAGATCATCTCGTCCATCACTTGCGCGCAGATCGCTTCCGTCAGCACCGGCGCCGGCGAGTAGGCCCCCATGCCGCCGGTGTTCGGGCCCTGGTCGCCGTCGAAGGCGCGCTTGTGGTCCTGCGCGGTGGCCAGCGGCAGCGCATGCTCGCCGTCGCACAGCGCGAAGAACGAGGCCTCCTCGCCCTGCATGAATTCCTCGATCACCACCTCGGCGCCGGCCTCGCCAAAACCGCCGCCGAACATCATGTCGACCGCGTCGAGCGCTTGCTGCTCGGTCATCGCCACCACGACGCCCTTGCCGGCGGCGAGGCCGTCGGCCTTGACCACGATCGGCGCGCCCTGCGCCCGGATGTAGGCCTTTGCCTTGTCCGCGTCGGTGAAATGTTCCCAGGCGGCGGTCGGAATATTGTTGGCGCGGCATAGCGCCTTGGTAAAACTCTTCGAACTCTCGAGCTGCCCGGCCGCTTTGGTCGGGCCGAACGCCTTGAAGCCGGCGGCGGTGAGGTCATCGACGATGCCGGCCGCGATCGGCGCGTCCGGTCCGACCACGACGAAATCGACCTTGTTCAGCTTGCAGAAATCGATCACCGCCGGATGGTCCGATATATCCAGCGCCACGCATTCGGCCTCCCGTGCGATGCCGGCATTGCCCGGCGCGCACCAGAGTTTCGTCACCAGCGGGGAAGCCGCGATCTTCCACGCCAAAGCGTGTTCGCGGCCGCCGGAACCGAGCAGGAGAATGTTCATGGGATGAGGCCGGATCAGGGTGTGAGGAACGGTTCGGTCGCATGAGTCCCCCTGTCGCTGCAAGGGGGATTGCCTTCCAGACACCGTCATTCCGGGGCGAGCGCAGCGCGAGCCCGGAATCCATACTCACGATCGTGGTTTTGGATTCCGGGCTCGCGTCTTCGACGCGCCCCCGAATGACGAGGAGGCTTAAGGCTGCCCCGCCGCGCCCGCGATGATCTCCTGCAGGGTCGCGACATGGCGGGCAAAGGCGCCGCGCCCGGCAGCGGTTGATGTCACCGTGGTCTGCGGCTTCTTTCCCACGAAGGCTTTGGTCACGTCGACATAGCCGGCCTTCGCCAGCGTTTCGATATGAGCGCCGAGATTGCCGTCGGTGGCGCCAGTGAGTTTCTTCAGCCGAACGAAGTCGAGCCCCTGCGCATCCGGCAGCGCGGTGAGCGCCGCCATGATCCGCAAGCGCAGCGGCTGGTGGATGATGTCGTCGAGTTCGGCCATCGCTAGCTCCGGCGCATCCAGAGACCGCCCAGCATCAGGCCGCCGCCATTGGCAACCGCCATCCACGGATCGAACCAGGCGCCGACGAAGAAGTAGCCGATCAGGGTGAGCGCGGCGATGGAAAGACCGATCGCGACGAAGGCGTAGCCAACCCATAGCCCGGCGATGGTGTAGACCAGCATGAAGTAAATCGGCCAGAAGGTTCCGAGCTGACGCGGCCCGAAATGGCCGAGCCAGCAACAAAATATTCCGAAGGCGATGAAGAACAGAAACGCTGCCAACATCCTGGCATCGAAGGTACGGACCCCGGAACGCAGCCGGTTTGCAACGCTGATGGCGGCCGAGCCCGCGATCCCCACGACATAGACCGCGGGCCAGGCATAAACGGCGTAGCGCGGGCCAAGCCAGGTCACGAGGTAGCCGGCAAACACCAGCGCGCCCCACATGATCAGCAACAGGCTGGCGAGCTGGTAGATTCGGGACTGCCGCACCCGGCGGACGATATCGTCGATATCGCTCAACGCCGCGGCGGCTTCCCGGCTTTCGATGCTCATGACGATCCGCTCCCTGCTTTCGCCACCTCGTCCGCGACGATGGAAATGGCCGCGGGCGCACTGACGATGCCCATGTGATTGACGCCATCGATCAGCTTCACGTCAACGGACACCGCGGCGCCCTTTACCGCTTCGGCGTATTTGTCCGCCAACATCAGCTCATCTTCGGCGCCGGAGATGATGGTGAGCGGTCGGGTCGCCCTGGCCAGATCGCGGCGGAAATCGCCGCTGACCGCGAAGTTGCGCATCAGCCGGTCAGTATAGCCCGTGGTCAGCAATTTTTCGGAATTCGGCGGCACTGCGAAGGCAAGCACCGGCAAGGCGTCGCAGCAATGGATGCCGATGCTGCGCAGCGCCAGCAGGCCGAGGATACGGGGAACATCGGCGTTGGCCCAGCCGCCGGAATTCGGCCGCGTGGTCGGCGCGTTCCAGCCGAGATAGGGTGCGAGCATGACGGTACGCTCGAACAGGGTCTGGATCGGCGAGCCCGCGACGCGCAGGGCGAAACCACCGCCGGAGGAATGGCCGACCAGCGTCAGCGGCGCCGACGGCGCGGTATTGCGCACGGTCGGCATGAAATCGGCAAGGTCATTCTCGAGCTGGCCGACATAGCCAATGTCGCCGCGCGTCCCCGAAACGCCGTGACCGCGCATGTCGACGGCGAACGTCTCGACCCCGCGCGCCGCCAGCGCCTGCGACAGCGCGTGGATGGTGCCGCCGCTGGAACCGGAGGAGCCGTGAACAACGATCGCCGCACGTCCGGTGGCTGGCGCGCGCGCGGCATAATGACGGAAGCCGAGCCATGTGCCGTCCCGCGCCTGGAACCGCTCGATCGCCGGCAAGGTACTGAGATCGACGGTGCCGCGGGCCGCCGAGATCGAGGCAAGCTCGGGCGGACGCACCAAGGGTGTGGCGATCAGCGCCGTCAGCAGCAACGCCACGGCGCCTACCGCGCAGAAAGACCATTTCAACAGCTTGAGCGGCACGTGAATCAGCCAATTTGACATCAGTCTCACTCCCTAATTCTTCAATATAGAGAACTCTGTATTACAGAGTAACTGAAAGCACAAGGCCCTGATTGGCGGTACGGCCGAAAAATCCTTACCTTGCGGGGCCAGCCTGAAATCCCCGAATCGATTGTCGCGATGCCCCCAGCCGAAGCCTTGAACAACGCGCCGGAATTCACGGTGTCCGAACTGTCCTCCGCGCTGAAGCGGACGGTGGAGGACACCTATGGGCATGTCCGGGTGCGCGGCGAAATCTCCGGGTTCCGCGGGCCGCATTCCTCCGGCCATTGCTATTTCGCGCTGAAGGACGAGAGCGCCAAGATCGAGGCGGTGATCTGGAAGGGCGTCCACGGCCGGATGCGGTTCAAGCCGCAGGAAGGCCTCGAGGTCATCGCCACCGGCAAGCTCACCACCTATCCCGGCTCGTCGAAATACCAGATCGTGATCGAGGCGATCGAGCCCGCCGGGGTCGGCGCGCTGATGGCGCTGATGGAAGAGCGCAAGAAGAAGCTCGCCGCTGAGGGCCTGTTCGACGAGGCGCGCAAGCAGTTGCTGCCGTGGCTGCCGGAAGTGATCGGCGTCGTCACCTCGCCGACTGGGGCCGTGATCCGCGATATCCTGCACCGGCTGCAGGACCGCTTCCCCCGCCGCGTGCTGGTGTGGCCGGTCAAGGTGCAGGGCGAGGGTTCGGCCGAACAGGTCGCCGCCGCGATCCGCGGCTTCAATGCGCTGCCGGAAGGCGGCAAGATACCAAGGCCGGACCTTCTGATCGTCGCGCGCGGCGGCGGCTCGCTGGAGGACCTGTGGTCGTTCAACGAGGAGATCGTGGTCCGCGCCGCCGCCGAAAGCATGATCCCGCTGATCTCGGCGATCGGTCACGAGACCGACATCACCCTGATCGACTTCGCCGCCGACAAGCGCGCGCCGACGCCGACCGCCGCCGCCGAAATGGCAGTGCCGGTGCGCGCCGAGCTGTTCGTCGAGGTTTCCGCACTGGCGCGGCGCACCATGCTGTGCTGGCAGCGGGCCCAGGAAGGCCGCCGTAACGAGCTGCGCGCGGCGGCGCGGGCGCTGCCCGCCGCCGGCGAATTGCTGGCAATCCCGCGGCAGCGGCTGGACGGCGCGACAAGCGCCCTGCCCCGCGGCCTGAAAGCCAATACCCATGCGCATTTCCGCCGCTTTGCGGCCAGCAGCGCCAAGCTGACACTGCGGGTGCTGCACGCGCAGGTCAGTCACGCCGCGCAACGGCTGACCATCAGCAGCGAGCGGCTGACCCTCAGCGCACGTTCGCTGGTGCGCCGCCGCCGCGATCGTTTTGCCGGCCTCGAGGTTCGCCTGAAAGCCTCAAAACTCTCCAATGCGCAGGCGCAACGCCTGGCCATCGCGCGCCAGCGTGAACGCACGCTGCGGCTGGCCGAGCGCGCGCGGCGCGCGGTCGCCACCGTGATGCAGCGGCTCGACGCGCGGGTCGCCCATAGCGGGC
This sequence comes from Hyphomicrobiales bacterium, assembly GCA_038212905.1. Classification (GTDB taxonomy): domain Bacteria; phylum Pseudomonadota; class Alphaproteobacteria; order Rhizobiales; family Xanthobacteraceae; genus Bradyrhizobium. Next base: position 403 of record JBBQUA010000192.1, on the reverse strand, counting down.
AGTTGCTGTCGGCGCTGTCCTATCGCGGCGTGCTGGCGCGCGGCTTTGCTTTGGTGCGCGACGAACATGGCCAGCCGGTGCATGCCGCGGCCGAGATCGGCCCCGGCGCCTATCTCAACATCGAATTCGCCGATGGGCGCGTCGGCGCGACCGCGGATACGGACCGGCCAGTGTCGACGCGGCCGGTGCAGCCGATGGCGAGCGAGCCGAAGGGCGCGCCGCCGAAGCGGGTTGCAAAACCGGCCGGCCAGGGAAGTTTGTTTTATACCAACGGCCTCAAGGATTGACCGTCGCCCAGGTTCTGGATGTTATTGAAGCAACGCGCTCTGGGTCGTCGGCGAAGAAGCGCCACGCGGCGCAGGATTTGTCGACAATGTCGTCGTAGCTTTCGAACACCGTGATG